>JBDTQT010000325.1:0-3954 GCA_039932055.1 Thermoanaerobaculia bacterium | reverse complement strand
GCGATCTACAGCTTTCCCAACATCATCATGGTGCTCATCGGCGGCATCATCGTCGATCGCCTGGGGACGAGGTTCTCGACTTTGGTCTTTACCGTCGTCTGCGTGTTGGGAGCGTTCCTCACCGCGATGTCGCCCTCGTTCACGGTGATGGCGATCGGGCGCCTGCTCTTCGGGCTCGGCGCCGAGTCGATGATCGTCGCCATCACTGCGGCGACGGGCCAGTGGTTCGGCAACCGCGAGCTCGGTCTCGCTTTCGGTCTCAACCTGAGCATCGCCCGCGCCGGCTCCTACGGTGCTGACATGTCGCCGACCTGGGCGCAGTCGTTCTACGACCGCGGCTGGCAGCCGCCGCTCTGGCTGGCGGCCGGCATCGCCCTCATCAGCCTCGCCGCCGCGCTGCTCTACTTCTTCGTCGATCGCGCGGCGGAGCGCAACTACGTGCTCGGCCGGCCGGCGCCGCCCGACCGCATCGTCTGGCGCGACCTGCTGCAGTTCGACCGCTCCTACTGGTACGTAGTCGGACTCTGCGTCACCTTCTACTCGGTGATCTTCCCCTTCCGCAGCACCTTCTCGATCAAGTACTTCCAGCACGCCCACCACCTGACGCTGCAACAGGCCTCGACGATGAACAGTTACGTCTTCCTGGCGGCGATCTTCGCCACGCCGCTCTTTGGGTTGATGGTCGATCGCATCGGCCGCCGGGCACTGTTCATGGCGGCCGGGACCTTTCTGCTGTTCGCGGTCTTTCCGGTCCTCGCCTACAGCGACGCCAATCTCTGGGTCGCGACCGTGATGATCGGAGTCGCCTTCTCGCTCGTCCCGGCGATCCTCTGGCCGGCGGTGACCTATCTCGTTCCGGGCGCCCGTCTCGGCACCGCCTACGGCCTGATGACCATGCTGCAAAACGTCGGCCTCTTCACCTTCAACCTCGGCGCCGGCGCACTCAACGACTCGCAGCACGCCGGAGCGGACAATCCGCAGGGCTATCTGCCAATGCTGGCGATGTTTGCCGTGCTGTCGCTGTTCGGCTTCGTTTTCGCGGCGGCGCTCCGGCGGCGCGAGACCGGGCCGCACGGTCACCGGCTCGAGGTCGCTCAGCCGCGGGGCTGAGACAAAGTCGGGCCGGGAGGGGAGAGCGTGGCCGAAGCGGGTAGGATCGCCGGCGGAGGCCTTCCGATGCTCGAACGAACCGAACATGGCGACATCCTGGAACTGCGCCTGGCGCGACCGCCGGCGAACGCCCTCGACGCCGCGCTGATCGCGGCGCTTGGCGAGGCGATCGAGACGGCGCCGGCGGCAGGCGCACGCGCCCTCGTGCTCTCCGGGCGCCCGGGGATGTTTTCCGGCGGGCTCGACGTGCCGGCGCTCCTCACCCTCGACCGCGCCGGCATGGAGCAGACGCTGCGGGATTTCTTCCGTCTCATGCGCGCCCTTGCCGCCTCGCCGATTCCGACCGTGGCGGCGATCACCGGGCACGCGCCGGCGGGCGGCGCGGTGCTGTCGATCTTCTGCGACGCGAGGGTGATGGCGGAGGGTGACTACAGGATCGGCCTGAATGAGGTCCAGGTTGGCCTGTCGCTGCCGCAGGTGATCCACACCGCGCTGGTGCGCGTCGTCGGCGAGCGCCAGGCGGAGCGGCTCGGCGTCGGGGGACTGCTGGTCCCCGCCGGCGAGGCGCTGCGCATCGGGCTGGTCGATGAGCTCGTGCCGGTCGAGGCGGTCGTCGAACGGGCGCTCGAGCGCTGCCGCGACTTTCTCAAGCTGCCGCCGCGGGCCATGGCCACCACCCGGGCGCTCTGCCGTGCCGGGCTCGTGGAGGCGTTCGACCGCCAGCAGGGCACGACCTACGAACGCTTCGTCGACGACTGGTTCGGCGCCGAAACCCAGGGGGCGATGCGCGCTCTGGTCGCGCGCCTGCAGAACAAGTCGCGGGGCTGACGCAAGCTCGATCAATCCGGGTCGATCCCGGGAGGAGACCTTCCATGTCCGAATTGGCCACAAAGCAGTGTGTGCCGTGCAAGGGCGGCGTTGCGCCGCTCGTCGGCGAGCCGCTCGAAGTGCTCCTGGCGCAGCTGGGCCCCAACGGCTGGCAGGTCGTCTCCGGCCATCACCTCGAGAAGTCCTACACCTTTGACGATTTTTCCTCCGCGCTCGCCTTCGTCAACAAGGTTGGGGCGATCGCCGAAGAGCAGGGACACCATCCCGACATCTACCTCGGCTGGGGGAAGGTTCGCGTCACGGTCTGGACGCACAAGATCGAAGGCCTGACCGAGAGTGACTTCGTCCTGGCGGCCAAGGCCGATCAGGCGCTCTGAGGCGCCAGCCGCAGGCGGGCGGAGAAACGAAAAAGGCCCCGGACCTCTCACGAGATCCGGGGCCTTGGGGTTCGATGCGGACGGCGCTGGGTTGAAGCCTTCTAGCGGGATCCCTTGCGAGATGCCCTTCGCTTCTGCCCGTGGCGCATTGCGTTTCGCCCCAGGAGGTACCCCTAGGAGGACGCCGCCCCCATCGAGCCGCGTTGACCATTACCCACTGGATCACCTCCTTTTCTGGACGTCACGGTCGAGCGGTGGGACCCACCCCACCCAGTCTCCGGAGCCGTCCGAACTCTGCAGAGACCGCCGCCGCCCCGGGGTCGGGGTGCGGAGCGAATTGCGGGAGTCTGCGCCTCGGCGGCGCGTCTGTCAATCGACTCCCGAATTCGCCGAGGCGCGACTCAGCCTGGACGGATCCTGCCGGTCGCGGCCTAGGGGAAGATTCCCAGGTCGCTATAGGTCACCGCGATCATGTCGATCGCGACGATGAACGCCGCAGTGCGCAGGTCCGGCTTGTCGTTGTGCTTGCGGCGCATATCGCGGATCTTCTGGTACGACGTCACCATGGTCTCTTCGAGTCCCGAGTTGACCAGGTCCTCCTCCGAAGCCCCGGTTGCGAGCCCCTTGATCTCCTCTTCCGAAAGATCCTTGCCGGTGAGCGTCTGGACCGCCTGCAGGAGCTTGCGATAGGTGCGCTCCTCGAAACGCTTCTCCATCCGGCCGAAGCGGACGTGCGAGAGGTTCTTCAGCCACTCGAAGTAGGAGACCGTCACGCCGCCGGCGTTGCAGTACATGTCCGGGATGACCATCACGCCGCGGGCGTACAGCTTGTCGCCCGCCACCGCTGTCGTCGGTCCGTTGGCGCCTTCGGCGACGATCTTCGCCTGGATGCGGTCGCAGTTCTCCTCGGTGATCTGGTTCTCGAGCGCCGCCGGTACGAGAATGTCGCACGGCAACTCGAGGGCCGCCAGGCGGTCCTTGAGATCGGTCGCGCCCGGGAAGCCGAGGATCGAACCGGTCTTTTCGCGGTGCGCCATCAGCTTCTCGAGGTCGAGGCCGGCGGGTGCGGCGATCGAGCCCTCACGCTCCGCGACGCCGACCAGCTTGACCCCGGACTCGCAGAGGAACTTGGCGGCGTAGTAGCCGACGTTGCCGAGGCCCTGAACGACCGCAGTCTTGTCCGCGAGGCCGGGGGTGAGACCGAGCAGCTTCATGTCGGCGGCGTCGTTGCAGGCCTCGCGGATGGCGAAGAAGACGCCGCGGCCGGTGGCTGCCGTGCGGCCGCGCACGCCGCCCTGGGCGATGGGCTTCCCGGTGACGCAGCCGAGGCTGTTGACGTCCTGTGCGGCGAGCGCCTGATAGGTGTCCGCGATCCACGACATCTCCTTCGGGCCGGTGCCGTAGTCGGGCGCCGGCACGTCCACCGCCGGTCCGATGAAGCCCTTGCGGAAGAGCTCGAAGGTGTAGCGGCGGGTGATGCGCTCGAGCTCGGCCTCGGAGTAGTTGCGGCGGTCGATGCGGATGCCGCCCTTGGCGCCGCCGAACGGCACTTCGACCATGGCGCACTTGTAGGTCATGAGAGCGGAGAGCGCCATGACCTCGTCCTCGTTCACCCGGTAGTCGTAGCGGATGCCGCCCT
>JBDTQT010000324.1:0-3956 GCA_039932055.1 Thermoanaerobaculia bacterium | reverse complement strand
CCGGCGGCTTCAACCAGCACTTCTGGGTCTACTACGGCGCGCTCTCGAACGTCGAGTACACCCTGACCGTCACCGACACCGTCGCCGGCGGGCCGGCGCGGATCTACCACAACGCCCTCGGCCAGTTCGGTAGCTTCGGCGACATCGAGGCGTTTCCGGCGCCGTAGCAAAGGCGCCTCGCGGCAGTCCCCGTATACTCTCTCGCATGTCGATCTTCGAGCCGATACTTGCGCGGCTCAACGAGGAGGGTGGTCGTTACGTCGTCGTGGGCGGCCTCGCCGTCGTGCTCCACGGACACGCCCGCCTGACCGTCGATCTCGATCTCGTCGTCGACCTCGCGCCGCAGTCCGCCCGGCGCACGATCGCGGTGCTGATCGCGCTCGGTTTTCGGCCGCTGGCGCCGGTCGATGCTTTCGAGTTCGCCGATGGCGCCAAACGCCGGCAATGGATCGACGAGAAGGGCATGCGCGTCTTCTCGCTCTACCATCCGGACCAGGCGCTGCGCAGCGTCGACCTGTTCGTCGAATCGCCAGTCGATTTCGAGGAACTCTGGCGGGACTCCGAGCTCGTCCCGCTGCGCTCGACGGCGGTTCATGTCGCCTCCATCCCCCACCTGATCCGGATGAAAGAGCTCGCCGGCCGGAGCCAGGACCGCGAAGACATCGAGAGACTGGCGGAGATTCAGCGACGGAAGGGTCGGCCTCGCGATGAATGACCGGACGTCGCAGATCGATCCCTGGGAGTCCTCGACCTGGGAAGGTCACGCCCGTTGGCAGTTCGAGCGCACCCTCGCCGCCACGCCGCTCGAACGCCTCCTCTGGCTCGAGGCCGCAATCGAACTGGCCGGGGCGGCGGGCGCGATCCCGCCGCGCAGGCCAGGAGAACCATCACCCGCGGGGGATTGAGCGCTACGGCACCGTCGCCGACCAGGCGCCGGTGTTGCCGCTGGCAAATCCGTTGACGAAAACGATGCCGATCGGCGCGAGGCAGGCGGGGTTGCCGGCGGCGATGCTGACGACGTGGCTGCGCATCCGATTCGGCACGCGCTCCGGCATCACGCCGAAGGGGTGACCGAGGCCGAGCGTGAGCGAGGTGTTGCTCAGCCCCCCCCCGAGGAGGTGGCAGTAGCTCATGATCGTACCTGCGCCGCTGCCCGCAGGCCCCGGCAAGGCGGCGGTTCCACAGAAGCAGCCCGTAGTTCCGCACTGACCGGCATAACAGTTGTCGACCGCCGCAGCGTTGCCGCCGACATTCTGATAGCAGTGCGTGTGCGGCGAGTTGAAGTTGTGGCCGATCTCGTGGGTGAAGGCCTCGATGTCCCAAACCACCGACGGGCTGTTGATGTTGAAGTTGCCGTCGATGCCCGAGGTGAAACCGTACCCGCCGCCATAGCTTCCGGTCGTGTTCACTGGCGCTGCACAGCCGCCGAAGTCCACCGGGTTCACTGAAAAGGGGGCGCGGCAGAGTACGCCCACCCAGGCGATCCCGGCGTTGGTGGACTTGCCGCTCAGGAAGTGACTGACGGTCCGCACGGTCGCCGTGTGAGTCAGGTTCCAATAGCGGCCGAATTCGAGCAGGCCGCACCCCGGGTCGGAGATCACCCAGGGATCGGCCACCGCCCACAGGCTGACTTCACCGAGCACCCAGGACGTCTGCAGCTCGTCGGTGTAGATCGTCGAGGAGTAGGCCACGAGATCGGCAATGTAGTTCGTTGCGTCGGTGGTGTTGCCGGCGAAGGCCGGCAGGTTGAGGAACTCGTTGTCGGTCTCGATGGCGATGACCGCCGTATGATCGAAGGCGGCGCCGTCGACGGCGTGCGGCGCCGCGGCCGAAGTCGGACCCGCTGGAGCGTCCAGAATCGCCGCCAGCGCCTCGTCGGCGGAGCCGTCGCCCGCCCGGAAGGCGGTCGGGCCGATGTCGTCGAGCGCACAGCGGAAGCCGCCGCCGGGCCGTTCGAGCTCGAGCGGGCCGTCGGCGGCGCGCACGCGCAACGCTCCAGCCGTGCCATCGGCGGCGTCGGCGCCCAGAAGCCAGGTCCGACCGATCGCCGTCGCCAGACCGCGAATCTCGCCGCTGGCGAGCACCGAGAGCACGACCCGAGAGCCCGCCTCCCCTTCCACTTCGCCGCGCAGATAGACGTTTTCCGGGAACGGTAGGTAGCGCTCCCCGGCCGCGCCGTGCACGACCACGCGCGCGCCGGGAGCGAAGACCTGGAAACGCTCGAGCCGCAGGCTCAACGAGCGGCTCACGCCATCGAGCGCCCAGGGTACCGCGGTGACGCGCAACTCTCCCGCCATCGGCAAGACCTGCGCCGCGGCCTGGATCGCCTCGCGGTCGAAACCGACCGCCGGGGTGGCCGCCAAGGTCGGCAAGGCACACAGGGCCAGAAGGAACGCAACCGACAGCGCCCGGCAGAGCGGAGCAGAATCCATGGAATCCCCCTTCAGAGGCGGGTTCAGACTCACGCATGGCCGCCGCGGTGTCAAGGGAAAAGCGCACAGGGAGGCTTCGCCGTTTGACGGAACCTCCGCCCGCTGCTAGAAAGTGCGGATGCCCTCTCAGCCGACGAACTTCGGTCTCCTGCCGCCCGAGCTGTCCGACCTCAAGAAGAGCCCGGTGGTCATCCTTCCGGTGCCGTTCGAGCGCACCACTTCCTACGGCAAGGGCACCTCCGGCGGGCCGGCGGCCCTCCTGCGGGCCTCGCAGTCGATGGAGCTCTACGACGACGAACTGGGGGGCGAGCCGTGCGATGTCGGCATCGCCACTGCGCAGCCGTTCCACCCGGAAGCGTTCGACATGGAGGAGGCGATGGCCGAGCTCGACGCCGAGTGCCACCGCTTCATGGAGGCCGGCAAGTTCCTGGTCACCGTCGGCGGCGAGCACAGTCTGACGATCGCGCCGGTGCGCGCCGCTCAGCGGGTCTTTGGCGAGATCGGCATCGTCCAGTTCGACGCCCACTCGGATCTGCGCGAAGAGTTCGAGGGCTCACCCTACTCGCACGCCAGCGTCATGCGCCGGGTCTTCGACGAGGGCGTGCGCTCCCTCTCGGTCGGGATCCGCTCCCTTTCGGCTCCCGAGGCGGAGCTCATCCGGCGGCACAAGATCCCGGTCATTTGGGGGCACGAGCTCGAACCGGCCGCAGCGCTCGAGAAGCGCTTCGCCGCCCTGCTCAAGAAGCTGCCGAAGAGGGTTTACCTCACCTTCGATATCGATTTCTTCGATCCGTCCCTGGTCCCCGCCACCGGCACTCCCGAGCCCGGCGGCGGCAGCTGGTACCCGACGCTTCGATTGTTGCGCGAGCTCTTCGCGACCAAGGAGGTCGTGGCGATGGATGTCGTCGAACTGGCGCCGATCGGTGGCCAGCCGGCATCCGACTTCGTCGCCGCCAAGCTCGTCTACAAGTGCATCGGCTACAAGTACTTCGACCGCAAGGCGGCGCCGCGCCGCAAGCGCTGAGCACGCCGCCCGGCAGGTGGTGCCTCAGCCGGCCAGGACGCTGCCGCCGTTGACATTGAGGATCTCGCCGGTCACGTGACGTGCGAGTGGCGAAGCGAGAAAGAGGATCGGACCGGCGACATCGTCGGCGGAGGCCACCCGGCCGAGCGGAATGCCGGCATCGATCTCGCCGCGCAACTCGCTGTGCAGCGGCTCGCCCGACATCTCCGTATCGACCCAACCAGGCGCCACCGAGTTCACCCGGATGTCCGGCGCGAGCTCCACTGCCCAGGCTTTGGTGGCCGAGATCATCGCCCCCTTCGATGCCGCGTACGGGCTGTAGAACGCCTCGCCGCGCTGGCCGGCGGTCGAGGTGATGTTGATCACGCTGGCCTGCTTCGACAGGCGCAGGAACGGCAGCGCTTCGCGCATGCAGTAGAAGGGACCGCTGACGTTGATCCGCATCGTCTCGATGTAGCGGTCCTCGCTGAACTGCGACAGCGGGTTGTGCTGCCAGACGC
>JBDTQT010000323.1:0-3957 GCA_039932055.1 Thermoanaerobaculia bacterium | reverse complement strand
TACGTCGACGACGCCTTCGGCAGCGCCCATCGCGCCCACGCCTCGGTCACCGGCGTCCTGCCCTTCCTGCCGCGCAAGGCGGCGGGACGCCTGATGGTGCGCGAGGTCGAGGCACTGTCGAAGCTCCTCGGCGAGCCACCGCGACCGTTCGCGGCGATCCTCGGCGGAGCGAAGATCGAAGGCAAGATCGACACCCTCGAGAACCTCCTGCCGCGGCTCGACATCCTCATGGTCGGTGGCGGCATGGCCAACACCTTCCTCGCCGCGCAGGGTCTCGACCTCAAGGCCTCGCTGGTCGAGCGCGACCGGCTGGATCTTGCGCGCACCATCCTCGAACGCGCGGCGGCGCAGGGCACCGAGGTGCTCCTGCCGACCGATCTCGTCACCACCGACAGCTTCGACAATCCACAGGTCGTCCAGACCGTCGCCGCGGCGGAGATCCCGCGCGACTTCCTCGCTGTCGATATCGGCCCGCGCAGCCGCAAGGCTTTCGCCGCCGCCGTCGCCCGCGCCCAGACGCTGTTCTGGAACGGCCCGCTCGGGGTCTTCGAGAAGCCGCCGTTCGACGAAGGGACGCGTGCCGTGGCGCTCGCCCTCGCCGCCTGCCCGGGCTTCACCCTGATCGGCGGCGGCGAGACGGTCGCCGCGGTGCATCAGGCCGGGGTGACCGACCGCATCGGGCACGTCTCGACCGGCGGCGGGGCGTCGCTCGAGTTCCTCGCCGGAAAGGCCTTGCCGGGAGTCGCGGCGCTCGCGCGGCCGGCTGCCGGCAATGGCGGAAACGCCGGATGACGAGCGACCTGCATTTTGCTCCGTTGCCACGCCGGCCGCTGGTGGCCGGTAACTGGAAGATGAACCTGGTGCGCTGGGAGGCGGAAGCCCTCTGCCGCAAACTCGTGGCGGCGCTGCCGCTCGCCACCGAAGTGGTGGTCTTCCCCTCCTTTCCGCTGCTGCCTGGAGTCATCGAGGCGCTCGCCGGGAGCGGCATCGGGGTCGGCGGCCAGGATCTCCACCCGGAGGCGAAGGGCGCCCACACCGGCGACGTCTCGGGGCTGCAGTTGGCCGATGTCGGCTGTTCCTGGGCGCTCTGCGGCCACAGCGAGCGCCGCCACGACCACGGCGAGGGTGACGAGCTCGCCGTCGCCAAGGCCCTGGCTGCGGTGCGCGCCGGCCTGAAGCCGCTGCTCTGCGTCGGCGAGACGCGGGAAGAACGCCGGCGCGGCGAGACCTTGGCGGTGCTCGACCGGCAGTTGGCGCCGCTCGCCGGCCTCGCCCACAACGATCTACCCGGGCTGGTGCTCGCGTACGAGCCGGTTTGGGCGATCGGCACCGGCGAAACCGCCACCCCGGAGATTGCCCAGCAAGCTCACGCCCATTTGCGCCGCCATCTGGTGGCTCTCTGGGGCGCTTCGGGAGCGGCCCTGCGAATTCTCTATGGAGGGTCCGTAACTCCTGACAGCTCAGTGGTTTTGGCTAAAATGCCGGACATCGACGGGGGGCTGGTGGGAGGGGCGAGCTTTGACGCCGGCAAATTCCTCGCTATCATCTCTTCTTTCGCCGCTTGAGGCGATTCGAGGTTCTCCGTGATCTATCTGCTGTACACGCTGCACATCATCATCTGTCTCTTCCTGATCCTGGTCGTCCTGCTGCAGCAGGGCAAGGGAGCAGATCTCTCCGTTTTCGGCGGTGGAACCACCATGGCCGCGTTCGGCGCCCGCAGTGCGACCAACCTCCTGCACCGCATGACGGTCGGCGGCTTCGTGGCGTTCATCCTGACGACCCTGGGGATCGCCTACCTCAAGGGCCATGTCGAGGGCTCGTCGGTCATGAAGGCTACAAAGCCGGCGCCGGTCTCCGCTCCGGCGGTCCCTGCGGCGACTCCGGCCGCTGCCCCGGCGCCCGCTCCCGCCGGCACCACGCCGCCGCCCGCCCCCGCCGACACTCCGGCGCCGGCACCGCAGACCCCGAATCAGCAGTAGAGAGAGCCCGAGAAACCGATGTTCAAGTCAGCCGAACTGGCGGAATTGGTAGACGCGCACGTTTGAGGGGCGTGTGGGGTAACCCGTGCCGGTTCGAGTCCGGCGTTCGGCACCACTTTTCGTAGGACCTGCAGTACGCAAAGGCACGCAAGACACCGACCGGTTGGCGGCAGGCAAGAGAAAGGCGGCGTGCGGACAGGCTCCGCGAACGCCGCCTTTTCTGTTTCCGGCCGAATCGGTGGGACCTACGGCAGCAGCGTCGCCTTCTGGATCTCCACCGTGGTCTCCGGCACATCGCCGAACTGTCCGCGATTGCCGCGCTTCACGTTGACGATCTTGTCGGCCACATCCATCCCCTCGACGACTTTCGCGAACACCGCGTAACCCCAGCCGCCCGGCGTCTTGGCCGTATAGTCGAGCGGGCGGTTGTCGTTGACGTTGATGAAGAACTGCGACGTCGCGCTCATCGGATCGTTCGTCCGCGCCATCGACAGCGTCCCGCGCTTGTTCTTGAGGCCGTTGTCGGCCTCGTTGGCGATCGGCGGCTGGGTCTTCTTCTGCTGCATGTCAGGGGTGAAACCGCCGCCCTGGATCATGAAACCGGGGATGACGCGATGGAAGATCGTGCCGTCATAGAAGCCCGACTTCACGTAGGCGAGAAAGTTCTCGACCGTCTTCGGCGCTTTCTCCGGATCGAGCTCGATGACGATCTTGCCGAGCGTGGTCTCGAAGGCGACGCGGGGGTTGGCGGCCTTGGCGGGCGCGGGGTTCGCCGGCGTCGCGGGTTGCGGCGTGGGGGCCGGTGAATCGGATCCGAGCAGGGCGGCGGCGAACAAAAGGATGGCGGGGCTCATGCTTTCTCCTTGTCGTAGTTGGGTTTGCGCGGACCGGAATCGTAGCATCGCGGGCTCTTTCTGCCCTCCCGCCGGACATCCCAGTCGCATCGCGGCGCCCAGCGGGTGCCTGGTATCGACTTTGCTACCCTGTATTGCAGGCTCCGGTTGAACAACTTCTACCCCGGAGGAACCCAGGAGGGTTTTCGATGTCCCGCAAGTCGCTCGTTCTCTTCATTCTGCTTCTCGCCCCGGCGGCGGCCTTCGCCCAGGACGCCTACCAGCCGAACAACGCCTACACCCGCGGCCGCTTCGAGCTCACGCCGACTTTCTCGTACAACTTCGGTGGGACGATTTCGGCCGAGGACAGCTATCTCTCCGACTTCGATCTCGAAGCCGACGACAGCTCAGCCTACGGCGTCACCTTCGGCATCCCGCTTTCGCCCTGGGCGCAGATCGAGCTCCTGGCGAGCCGCCAGCAGACCCAGCTCGCCTATGACCGGAGTCTCTTCGGCGGCAGCCGCGGCTTCGCGGACTTCGACGTCACCTACTACCATGTCGGCGGGCTCTTTCAGTGGGGCAACGGCCAGATCCATCCGTTCCTCGTCGCCAGCCTGGGTGTCGCGAATCTCAGCCCGGACATCTCCGGCGGGCGCGCCGAGAACAAGTTCTCGGGCTCGCTCGGCGCCGGCGTCAAGATCTTCTTCACCGACAACATCGGCCTGCGCCTCGAGGGCCGCGGCTTCTGGACGCTGCTCGACGGCAACAACAACGACTATCACTACGACGACTGCTGGGATTGCAGCTACGACTACGGCTACAGCAATACCTTCGACCAGGGACAGGCCTCGGCCGGGCTGATCATCGCCTGGTAGCTCAGGTCGGCGCAGTCTCGGATTCGGCCGCTTCCACCCGGTTGCGGCCGTTTCTCTTGGCGCTGTAGAGCGCCGCGTCCGCCGCCGAGAGCAGCGGCCGCGCCCGGGTTTTCCCGTCGCCTTTCACCTCGGCGCGGCCGGCGACCCCCATCGACAGGGTGACCTTGAGCGGTTCGCCACTGTCGATCGCGATCTCGAGCGCCTCGATGCGCTCGCGGATCTTCTCGGCGAGGCGCGTCGCGCCGTCGAGCTGGGTCTCGGGCAGCACGA
>JBDTQT010000322.1:0-3980 GCA_039932055.1 Thermoanaerobaculia bacterium | reverse complement strand
CTGGGGGCGACCAACGACCTGCGCAACGACCTGTATGCGCGCACGCTGGCGCAGACCAGCCGGTTCCACGCCGAGCATCCCTCCGGCGAACTGGTGAGCCGGGTGGTACACGACGTCGGCGTGCTGCAGGCGGCGGTCTCGACCCGACTCGTCGACCTCGTGCAACAGTCGGTGACGCTGGTCGGGCTGCTCTGTCTGCTCTTCTCGATCCAGTTCAAGCTCGCTCTCTTCTGCGTCGTGGTCGCGCCGCTGGTGCTCTATCCGATCGTGCGCTTCAGCAAGAGCATGCGGAAGACCAGCCACCGCACCCAGGAGCGCACCGCCGACCTGGCGAATCTGGTCTCGGAATCCTGCCGCGGCCATCGCGTGGTCAAGGCTTTCGGCATGGAGGCATTCGAGGAGGAACGCTTTCGCGAGGCGACGCGGCGGCACCTGCGCGCCAACCTGCGCGGTCAGATGCTGTCGAACCTCTCCGGACCGGTCATCGAGTCCCTCGGCGTCATCGGCGCTGGGGTCTTTCTGGTTTTCGCCGGTCGGGCGATCCACTCCCAGACCATGGAGCCCGGCGTGCTGGTGAAGTTCCTCATCGGGCTCTATGCGATGTACGACCCGATCCGCAAGCTCAACAAGGTGAACCTGGTGGTGCAGCAGTCGATGGCGGCGGCACAGCGCATCCGCGGCCTGATGACGCTGCCGGTGGAGATCGAGGACCGGCCAGGAGCGCTCCTCGCGCCGGACCTCGAGCGCGAGATCCGCTTCGAGAACGTCTCTTTCCGCTACGACGAGAAAGAGGTGCTCTCGGGGGTAGACCTGACGGTTCGGCGCGGCGAGGCGGTGGCTTTCGTCGGACCGTCCGGGGGCGGCAAGACGACGCTCTGCAATCTCGTGCCGCGCTTCTTCGATGTCACCGGCGGCAGGATCGCGATCGACGGCACCGACGTGCGCGACCTCCGGCTGGCGAGCCTCCGCGGCATGATCGGCCTGGTGACCCAGGAGACGATGCTCTTCAACGACACGGTGCGCGCCAACATCGCTTACGGCCGCGTCGATCTGCCGATCGCGAAGGTGCGCGAGGCCGCGCTCGCGGCCTACGCCGACGAGTTCATTCTCGAGATGCCCGAAGGCTACGACACGATCATCGGAGAAGGCGGAGTGCGGCTTTCGGGCGGGCAAAGGCAGCGGCTGGCGATCGCCCGCGCCCTGCTGAAGAACGCTCCGATCCTGATCCTCGACGAAGCGACTTCGATGCTCGACACCGAGTCCGAGGCGCTGGTGCAGAAGGCGCTCGGCAACCTGATGCGCGACCGCACCACCTTCGTGATCGCCCACCGCCTGACGACGATCACCATGGTCGACCGGATCTTCGTCCTCGAGGCCGGACGAATTGTCGAGCAGGGCTCGCACAACGAGCTGCTGGCCGCCGACGGACTCTACCGCCGGCTCTACGACCTGCAGTTCCGGGACTGAAGTGAGCGGCTCGGGCTCCCGGCGGCAGGGCGATCCGGCCGATGACTGGCGCATCGGCCCGGCGAGCCTGGCGCTCTCGGGGCTGATCCGCGCGGTCGCCGCGACGGTCGAATTCCGCTTCCACGACGACGCCACGATCCGCTCCTGGGAGCAGGAGTGCCGGCCGTTCATCCTCGCCTTCTGGCACCGCTATCTGATTCTGATGCGCTACGCCTACCGCGGTACGCGCATGAGCGTCCTGGTGAGCCAGAGTTGGGACGGCGAGCTGACCTCGCAGACACTCGCCCATCTCGGCATCGACACCTGCCGCGGCTCGTCCACTCGCGGCGGGGCGGCGGCGCTGCGCGATCTGCTGCGGCGGGCGCGCTCGGGCTCCGATCTGACCTTCACGCCGGACGGTCCCAAGGGGCCGCCGTGCAAAGTGCAGCCGGGGGTGATCGTCGCCGCGGCGATGACCGGCCTGCCGATCCAGCCGGTGGCGCTCGGCGCGACCCGGCGCAAGCTCCTGCGGAGTTGGGACAAAATGCTCTTGCCGTTGCCCGGCGCCCGGGTCGACATCGTCTTCGGCGAGCCGCTCGCGGTGGCGCCACGGAGTCCGGTCGCCGAAGGGGTGGAACGACTGGAGCGAGCGCTATTCGCACTCGACGCGCGCGCCGAGGGACTCTCGGGACAGGCAGGGGGCGCAAGCACCGCCCAAGACGCCGGAGGCGAGCGATGAAGAGCATGACCGGATTCGGGCAATCGATCGTCGATGTGCACGGGCTGCAGGTCTCGGCGACCCTGCAAGGGGTCAATCACCGCTACCTCGACATGGTTCTGCGGCTGCCGGAGGATCTGCGGTTTCTCGAGGCGGCGATCCGCGAGCGCCTGAACGCGGTCGTCCGCCGCGGGCGCTGCGAGGTCGCGATCGGCCTGCGGCGTCTGCACGAGTCCGATGTCGAGGTCGAGCTGCGCCAGGGTGCGGTGCGGAAGCTGATTCTGGCCTGCCAGCCGCTGATCGACTCAGGAGACCTGCAGGGGCAGTTGACGATCGGCGACCTGGCGCGCAGCCCCACCTTCCTGCGCATCGAGAAGGCGGCGGCGGCGTGGAGCGCGGCGGACGACACCGTCGTCTGGAGAAGCCTCGACGAGGCCCTGGCGCAGTTCGAGGCGGCCCGGGTGACGGAGGGCGGGCGAATCGGCCGGGCGCTCGACGCCATCCTCGCCCGCCTCCTCGAGGTCGCGGCGGCGCTGGCGGAGCGCCTCCCCGAGGCGCGTGCGGCGATCGCCGAGAGCGTGCGCCTGCGCCTGCGCGACTGGACGAACGACTCCGGGATCGACGAAGAGCGCCTGCTCTCCGAGATCGCCGTGCTGGCGGAGAAGAGCGACGTCCAGGAGGAGATGGATCGCCTCGCCGCCCATCTCGATCAGTTGCAGGAGGTCACCCGGCGCGAGGGGCCGATCGGCCGGCACCTCGACTTCCTAGCCCAGGAGCTGCTGCGCGAGCTCAACACCCTGTGCGCCAAATGTCGTGATACGCGCGTCGTGCAGCTCGGGCTGGATGCCCGGCTGCTCTGTGAACAGATCCGGGAGCAGGTGCAGAATGTCGAGTGACAAAGCGCCGTCGGGGGCCACGCCTGGAATGGCGGCGGGAAAGCGGACGCAGGGAGAGCTCTTCCTGCTCTCTGCACCGTCGGGCGCCGGCAAGACGACTCTGATTCGCAATCTGATCGAGTCGCTGACCGACTCCGGCAGCATGGAGTTCTCGGTCAGCCACACCACCCGGCGGCCGCGCCTGGGGGAGCTCAACGGCAAGGACTACCACTTCACCGACATGCAGACGTTCCAGCGCATGATCGCGGAGGATCTGTTTCTCGAGTGGGCCGAGGTCCACGGCAACTACTATGGGACCTCCACGGCGGCGGTGCTGCCGTTCCTCGAGCAGGGGGGCGATGTCGTGGTCGACCTCGACGTGCAGGGGGCCGAGCGCCTGATGCACCGGTTCCCGGAGGCCTACAGCATCTTCATCCTGCCGCCGTCCTACGCCGACCTCGTCCAGCGGCTCGAGGGTCGACGTCTCGACGGGGCCGAGGAGATCTCCCGCCGACTCGCCGTATCTCTTTGGGAAATCAAGCGTTTCGACCGTTACCAGTATGTTATTGTCAACGACGATGCCGCGCGTGCCAGCCAGGCGCTCGCGGCGATTGTGCTGGAGAAGCGGTGTCGGCTGACACGCATGCAGAGGCGTGTCGAGTCGATCCTGGCCGACTTCTCCAGCGTCCCAAAGTCCTGACGCCGTCGCTTGAGACCGCGGCCCATCTCGCGAGGATGGGCACGCCGAGGAGCTTTCATGGAACAGATTCCCGACCGCATCGACAGCACCTTTCGCTACATCCTGATCGCGGCCAAGCGCGCCGAGCAACTCGTCCGTGGTGCCAAGCCGCGGCTCGACATGCCGAACCGCAAGCCCTCACGGGTGGCGATGCGCGAAGTGGTCGAGAATCTGGTCGATTGGGACTACGGTCCGGCGCCGG
>JBDTQT010000321.1:0-3990 GCA_039932055.1 Thermoanaerobaculia bacterium | reverse complement strand
GCTGGCACCGACGCCGCCGACGCCGCCGATTGCGCGGCAAGGGGGGCTCCGAGCAGCGCGCCACAGAGCAACAGCTCGGCCGCCCGCGAGCGGCTTCGAGACACCAGTTCGACCTGACTCATGAATCCCTCACATGCCGGCAAGAGAGCGACGGTGGCCGTATTCTAGACAAGAAGCGACCCACCTTGAGATGCGTGGCGCGTAGCCTTCGCGGGCCACGCGCGGGACGCGAATGGAAGTCAGGCTTCGCGAACCAGCACGGCGCGGGCGTAGACCAGCTCGAAGCCCTGGCGCTGGACGTTCTGCTGCGATTTCGAGCCCGGCTGCGTGGTCACCACCGCGACCTCCGAGCCGGCGGCCGCCGCGGCCGCCAGCCGCGCCTCGAGCAGCGAGCTCTGGATACCTCGACGGCGCAGCGCCGGCACCGTCGCCGCGCCGCAGAGCTGGGCGACGCCGGCATGCAGCCGGAGACTACCGCCGCCGGCTGGAACGCCTTCGTGCAGCGCGAGCGAGCGCACGAAGCCGTTCGCCGCCATGCAGTCGCGCATGGCGTTGGCGATCACCTCGCGCGGAAACTCCTCCTGCGAGGCAATGCCTTGGGAATCGGGAGAGGCGAAGCCGGTCACCACGAGGTCGAGCCAGAGGTCGAACTCGCTCTCCGGGCTGTCGCGAATCTCGACCGACTTGGCGACGACCGCCTCGCGGCCCGGCTCGAGTCCGAGTGCCAGCACGTTCTCGAAGCCCATCAGGACATAGCCGCGGCGGGTGAGCAGCGCTCCGATCGACGGCTCGGCGGCGGTCGAGAGCTCGACCTGCACCGGCGACCCACGCTCGGCGTATGCCCGCTCGATCGCGCCGAGCTCGGCCTCGTCCACCGTGCCAGCGAATCCCAGGCCGGCAATCTTGTTGAGCGGCGAGCCCTCTCCCGCCCAGGCGGCGACTCCGCCGGCGAGCGGCATCGCGAAGCAGCCGCCATCGGGGTTGCGACGAGCGGCCGCTTCGGCCGCCTCGGAGATCATCGTCCGTTCGGCGTTCTCGATGCGCTCGGCGAGGTCGGTGCCGGCGAACAGAGGCAACTGTCGTTCGTTCATCCGGAGATTCTATCGGGACAATCGGGAGAGAAGCTTCCTGCTTCTCGTCTAGACAGGGCGCTCTGGCGCTCGGGATCCAAAGTGGGCGACCACGCCTCAAATAGGAGCCCATTTTGGATCCCGAGTGCCGGAGTGCCCCCACCATCGACATCCAGGGCACCGGAGTGCCCAGCCACCGAGGGCTAGAACGCGTCGTCGGGGAAATCCATCAGCGTCTTGCCGCCGGCCATGAGTGTCGCGAAGTGCCCGCCGCTGCGCGGCAGCATGCGCTGCATGTAGAACCGCGCCGTGGCGAGCTTGGTCTCGTAGAACGCCACGTCGGTCTTGCCCTTGCGCTTCTCGAGCGCGATCTTCGCCATCCGTGCCCAGAGATAGGCGAGCGCCGTGTAGCCGAAGAGGTGGAGATAATCGGTCGCGCCGGCGCCGGCCTCGTTCGGGTTCTTCATGCTCTCCTGCGCCAGCCAGGCGGTGGCGCGCTGCAGCCGTTCGAACGCCTTGGCGGCCGGCTCGACGAACTCCTTCATTTCGGCGTTGTCCGCCTCGGCGGTGAGGAACTCCTGCACCGGGTGGAAGAACCGGCGCAGGTACCGCCCCATGTGCATCGGCAGCTTCCGCCCGACCAGGTCGAGCGCCTGGATGCCGTTGGTCCCTTCGTAGATCTGAGTGATGCGGCAGTCGCGCACCAGTTGCTCGACGCCGTAGTCGACGCAGTAGCCGTAGCCGCCGCAGACCTGCACTCCGTGGTTCGTCATCTCGAAACCGAGATCGGTCTGGAACGCCTTGATCACCGGCGTCAGCAATGACGCGAGGTCGTCGCCGACCTGCGCGCGCTCGGCATCCGGATCGTTCTCGGCATGGTCGATCTCGATCGCCGCCCAGGCGGTGAGCGCCCGCGCTCCTTCGGTGAAGGCACGCATGGTCAGCAGCATGCGCCGCACGTCGGGATGGACGAGGATCGGATCGGCCTCCTGGTTGGGGTACTTCGTGCCGGTGAGAGCGCGCCCCTGCAGACGTTCGCGGGCAAACTTGACGGCCGCCTGATAGGACGCTTCGGCGAGCGCCAGTCCCTGTACGCCGACATGCAGCCGCGCGCCGTTCATGAAGGTGAACATTCCCTTCATGCCCTTGTTGGGCTCGCCGACCAGGAAGCCCTCGGCGCTATCGAAGTTGATCACGCAGGTGGGCGACGCCTTGATCCCCATCTTGTGCTCGATGGCACCGCAGGTGACGCCGTTCGGGAGGAGCTTGCCGCCCTCCTCGCGCAGCTTCGGAATGACGAAGAGGCTGATCCCCTTGATGCCGGGGGGAGCGTCGGGGAGGCGCGCCAGCACCAGATGCACGATGTTTTCGGTCAGGTCGTGCTCGCCGCCGGAGATGAAGATCTTGCTGCCGGAGAGGCGGTAGGCACCGTCGATTCCCTTGGCCGCATCGACCGGCACGGCCTTCATCCGCACCAGCCCGAGGTCGGTGCCGGCCTGCGGCTCGGTGAGGCACATCGTCGCCGCCCAGCTACCGTCCACCAGCTTCGGGATGAACTTCGCCTTGAGCTCCTCGGTGGCATGATGATCGAGCGCCGAGTAGGCGCCGTTGGTGAGCGCCGTGACCATGGCGAACGACAGATTCGAGGCGCACATCACTTCGGTGAGCAGGATGCTCGAAGCGTGCGGCAACCCCTGGCCGCCATATTTCGTGCGCGCCACCACTCCCGTCCAGCCGCCTTCGCGGTACTTCTTGTAGGCGTCCGGGAAACCCTTCGGCGTGCGCACCTTGCCGTCCTCGAAGGTGCAGCCCTCCTTGTCGCCGGTCTCGTTGAGCGGTTGCAGCACGCCATCGCAGAAGTTCGCCATCTCGGCGACCACGTCCATGATCAGCTCTTCGGTGGCCTCCTCGAACCCGGGCAGGCGGGCGAGGCCCGCGCCGTCGAAGAGCTCGTAGTAAGCGAAACGCAAGTCGCGCAGGGGAGCTTTGTATTTGAGCACGGTCAGTTCCTCAGGGGCTTTCCGGTTTCGAGCATCTGTTCGATCCGCGCGAGCGTCGCCGGAGTCTGAATGAGCGCGAGGAAGGCCTCGCGCTCGAGGGCGAGGAGATCGTCCTCGGTGAGAGTCTGCGTGACATCGGTATCGCCGCCGGTGAGCACGGTCGCGAGACGGCCGGAGACCACCACGTCGTGCGGCGTCGCCGCGCCGCTGGCGCGGAAGCCGGCCACCGCCATGTCGAGCGCCGCCTTGCCCGTGGGCCCAGGCAGGCTGATCGCGATCTCCTCCGGCGGCTGATAGCCCGCCGCGACCAGGGCTAGCGCCTTCGCCTTGGCGTCGGCGAGCAGCCGGTCGCGGTTCATCGAGATACAGTCGGTGGGACGCAGGAAGAGCGCCTCCCTCGCCTCCTCGGCCGAGGTCGCGACCTGGGCCATGCTGATCGTTTCGAAGACCTTGACGACCCCCGGCATTGGGCCACCTGGGCGCTGCGACGAGGTCGCCCAGCGCGTCGTCATCTCCTTGCAGCCGCCCCAGCCCGGAATGACGCCGACACCGACCTCGACGAGACCCATGTAGGTCTCGGCGTGCGCCTGGACGGCCGAGCAATGCAGCAGGATCTCGCAGCCGCCGCCGAGGGCCATGCCGGAGGGCGCACCGACCACCGGGAACGGCGCGTACTTGAGCGCCTTGTAAACCTGCTGGCCTTCGTAGACCTGCGCTTCGATCGCCATCCAGAGCGCGATGTTGGCGGCGAAGAGGGCGATGCCGATGTTGGCGCCGACCGAGAAGTTCTCCCCCTCGTTCGAGATCACCAGCGCTTTCCAAGCCCCCTTGCCGTCTCCCACCAGCGCGATCGCCTTGCGCGCCAGGCGCAGGATCCCCTCGTCGATCGAGTTCATCTTGCTGGTGAACTCGAGGCAGAG
>JBDTQT010000320.1:0-4014 GCA_039932055.1 Thermoanaerobaculia bacterium | reverse complement strand
TTCGCCTCCTCGACGCCGGCGACATCCTTGAAAGTGACCTTCTTGCCGGTGGTGGAGAGGAGCTTCGCCTTGCTCTTGCCGAACGACATCGCCTTGTTGCCGCCGCTCTGCATCTGGCGCATGAAGAAGATCCACAGGCCGACGAGCAGCAGCACCGGCGCCCAGCCGACGAGGATGGTCAGCAGCGTGTTCTCTTTCGGCAGCTCGGCCAGCACTTCGACCTTGGCGGCGATGAGACGGTCGGTGAATGCGGCGTCCGGCCGGAACGGCAGCTCGACCTTGAACTCTTCGCCCTTGGGGAACTGGCCGCCCTCGTTGAAGATGCCGGTGATGGTCTGCTCGCGCAGGGTGATCTTGGCGACCCGGCCCTTGTTGAGCTGTTCGTTGAACTCGCTGTAGGTGAGGTCGTGCTTGGTCGTCTTGCCGACCTGGAAGGTATTCCACAGCAAAATGACCACCACGAAGATGACCATCCAGAGCAGCAGGGTACGCAGGGTTGAACTCAAGTGTCAGACTCCTCCCGGCGCCCGGCCGGAACGTCATCGATAGCTATACGCTGAAAGTCCCCCCGCGGGTTGTCGAGCCACTCGACGACCCACGGAGTGCCTTCGTCCTGCAGCCGGAACCGGTCGGCGATAGTGACTCCCGGTATCCAGGCGAGGGTGCCCTCCACGAGCAGGAGCGGCAAGCTATCCCGCTCCGCACGCGGCACCTTGCAATCGATCAACAGTTCCTTCAGCCGCCGCATTCCAGGTGCCCCCAACGAGCGGATGCGGTCGCCGGGGCGGCGGTTGCGAATTTCGGCACGAATTGGCCGATCTCCGCCGGGGAAAGCGAACGCTGCGCGCCGGCGCTCGCCGGTACGCATCCAGGGTGCAAACGGCTGTCGGGAAAGCCGGATCCGGCCACCGATCTCCGGAACTTCCACCTCTCCCGGCCCCTCCAGAATATATGAAAAGGCCACCCCGGCGGGTTGGCGGGGGCCAAGGGAGAGAAAACCGCCGGACGCCTGCCAGTAGAGGCCGTCCCGGGCCCCGGCGGGCAAATCCAGCCCCGCGCGCGGCGCAGCTGCCAGCTGTCGGAGAAGCTCGCGCTTCGAGCGCGTCGAACTGGGAACCTCGCGCTCTGCCCGATCCTCGAGGAGGTTCAGAGCCACAAGAGGCAAAGACTTCGGTAAAGAGAGAAGTGTCGCGATCTCGAGGCGATGCCGCGAGTCCGCACCTTCCTTAACCAGCAGCCTTTCGACTCGCCTTTCGAGAATGCCGCGAGCTCGCGCCGCCGCCTCCGCCACGGCTGCCAAGGCGGAGCCCAGGTCGGGCTCCTGCCCGAGGAGAAGTGGCAGCAGGCGATGGCGAATGCGGTTGCGCCCGATCGCGAGGTCGAGGTTGGTGGGATCGGCGAGCGGGACGATGCTCCTGGTAGCGACGAAAGCGTCCAGGGTGGCGCGATCGAAGTCGAGCAGTGGCCGCAGGAGGGCGCCGCGCCGGCGCTGGATTCCCCGCAGGCCGGCGATGCCGCTGCCGCCGGCGATGCGGAGCAGGAGGGTCTCGATCTGGTCGTCGCGGTGGTGGGCGGTGAGGATCCGGTCGGCGCCGAGGCGCGCGCGAAAAGCCTCGAGCGCCGCATAGCGCACGCGCCGCGCCGCCGCTTCGGTGCCATCCCGGCACCGAGCCGGCGTCGGCACCGGATGCCGCTCGCCGGTGAATGGCAGCCCGATCGCCGCCGCGATCACCGCCGCCGCCGCCGCCCGGGTGGCCGAGCCGCAGTCGAGCGCATGGTCGACATGAAACAGGTGAACCGCCAGTCCGTACAGCGGTGCGACTTCAGCGAGCCCCAGCGCCAGTGCCGTCGAATCGCCGCCGCCGGAGAAGGCGAGGATCCAAGGCCCGCGCGCGCCGCGCTCGCGCTCGGCCAGCAAGCAGGAGTCCAGCGCGCAGCACACCGGAGAGGACCGCTCGGGGTGGGTGCGTGCTGGCGAACCTGCGATCACGCGGTCATCCTACGCCGGCGGTGGCAGTCTCTCGGCCCCTGCAACCGCACGCCTACCTCGTCTCGCCGCCGCCCTGTGCCCGAGAGATCGAGCGCGGCGCAGCAGCGCCTGCTGTGCATGGGGTCGCGGAAGGCTTCCCGGGTGAAGTTTCACTTCGCAGAGATCGCGCCGAGCCCCAGTGCGAGACGGACGGTAGATCCCCGCCAAACCCCTCCGGATGGGGGAGTCGCAGCGTCCAGAATCTGGATTCTGGACGCCTCGGCGGCCGGACCTAGAGCGCTGACCGGACCGCAGCTCGAAATCCAACTCACTGATTCGATTGGGCTAGTGCGAGACCGAAGGAGCCCGGTGGGGGGCGCGCGATGGGCTGCTGGATAGGCATCCACCTTGCTCTTTATCCGGCTAACATGCGCCGCTCTCCTGGAACCCCGACTACTGGCGCCGGCGATCAGCCGGGTTGCCATGGGCTACGAGGCCTCGAAAAAATTCCCGGCGCGCTTTCGCGCTCGGGCTGGAGGTGCAGGCGATGAAAGTCTTCAGACTCCTGTTCAAGATTTTCTCACCGCGATACCTGTGGCAGCGCCTGCTGCTCGCCACCGGAGCGCCGGTAGCGGTCGCCGGGCTGGCTTCCGCCCTGGCGATCTACGGTCGCCCCGAGACGATGCGCCTGACGCTCATCGTCGGCCTGACCGCCGCGGCTCTGCTCGCGCTCATGTTTGCATTTGGACTCGCGAGCCGTCTGTCATCTTCGATCCGGTCGATCGCTCGGGTCACGAAGGCGCTCGCCGCGGGAGATCTGGCGCAACGAGTCCGGCTTTCCTCCAACGACGAGCTCGGGCGGATGGCGGCGTCGTTCGACGTCATGGCCGACCGGCTCGCCCGTCGCGATCACGCCGCCGCAAGGCTGCACGAGTTGTCGCAAGTTCTCCAGACCGCGACCGATTTCGATGAGGCGATCGCCATCTTCGAACGGCTGACGCCAGTTCTCCTGGTGGGAGGTTCTGGGGCGCTCTACATCATCAGCGCCTCGCGCGATGACCTCGAGCTGCGTTCGCGTTTCGGTCCCAGCAAGCACGACCTCCAGCAACAGACTGCTCCCTCCGACTGCTGGGCGCTGCGGCGGGGGCATAGCTACCTGGTTCCCGATGTCGACCGTAAATTGGTGTGCGAGCATGTCGGTGGTCGCGACGGAGGGCTTTATCCATACGCCTGTCTGCCGCTCGTTACCCAGGGGGAAACGGTCGGCCTGCTGCATGTCTCCTTTTCGATCGAGGCGCTGGCCGACCTGCCCCTCGACAAGCGCGAAGAGGAGCTCGAGGCGATCGCCACTACCATTGCGCTCGCGCTCGGCAATCTCTCGCTGCGCGAGCGGCTAAAGTCGCAGTCGGTTCGCGACGGGCTCACCGGCCTCTACAACCGCCGCTTCCTCGAAGAGGCACTGCCGCGAGAGATCGAGCGCTGCCGCCGGCGCAACCTGCCGCTCACGGTGGTGATGGCCGACCTGGACCACTTCAAGAACCTCAACGACACCTGGGGTCACGAGGCCGGCGATCTCGCGATCCAGAAGTTCGCCGAGGCGGCACGCCACCACTTTCGCAACGAAGACTTGCTCTGCCGGTACGGCGGTGAGGAGTTCTGTTTCGTCCTTCCCGAGTGCTCGCCGGAGGATGCCCGCGCCCGCGCGGAAGCGCTGATCGCGGCGCAGCGCGCGTCTCTCGTCCGCTTCGGGCGTGACTCGATCGGACCCGTCACCACTTCGATCGGGCTCGTCAGCTTCCCGTCGCAGGCCGCGGACAGCGCGGCCCTCGTGCGTCTCGCCGACGCGGCGCTATACCGTGCGAAGCTCGAAGGCCGCGACCGGCTTGTCGTGCACGACACGGCCGCCGCCTGAACTTCGACAGCCGGATCTCGACCGAAGGCGCTCCAGCGGGTGGAGCCGGGTTCTGCGTCTGGGATCGTGAGGGGTAATTGGTGGCGGTGGGTGGGATCGAACCACCGACCTAGCGATTATGAGTCGCTCGCTC
>JBDTQT010000319.1:0-4023 GCA_039932055.1 Thermoanaerobaculia bacterium | reverse complement strand
ATACCACTGCAGCGTCAGGGCGGCGATCGGCGTCGTCGGCACGACGTCGATCATCCTGGTCTGGAAGCCGAGCATGATGTCGGTGGCGGCGAGCGCCACCGGCTGAAAGCCGTTCTTCTTCCACGCCTGCACGGCGCTGTCGTCGCCGGCCCAGACGAACAGCTTCTGCTTCTTGAGATCGTCGAGAGTGCGGATCGGCTGACGCGAGAACAGATGGATCCACCCGCCGTGACCCCAGTGCAGAAGGACATAGCCCTTGGCGGCGAGACGCGCCTCGAGCGCCGGTCTGAGCTCGGCGAGCACGAAGTAGAGCTCCTCGAAGCTCTCGAAGTACATCGGGATCTGGAAGACGTTGAAGGCGGTGTCGATCTCGGTCAGACCGGCGACCGTGAGCGCCAGCCCCTGGAACTGACCCGCCCGCGTCTTGCGCAGGGCATCGGACTCGTCGCCGGCGACGCCGCCGGCATAGACCCGCAGCTGAACGCGCCCCGCCGTGTCTTTTGTCCAGCGCTCGCCCATCGTCCGGATCGCCTGGTCCCAGATCGAGCCCTGCGGCGCGAGCGTCGCCATCTTCAGTGTCTGCGCCGGCAGCGAGGCGGCCGAGTGCATCCACAGAAAGATCGCGGCGAAGGCGGCGAACTTTGGCCTGGCGACAGTCCGGATCGACCGTCGGAGGAAAGCTTCAGTGCTGCCCATCGGGCGCCTCCTCCCCCGCCGTCGGCGGGGGCTGAATGTCGGGATTGGGGGATGTGTCGGACTCGTCCACGAAGAAAAGGTCGTCGATGCGAGCCAGAAGCGTCCGCGCCCGGCCCTGCGAGATCAGATTCAGCAGACGGTCGGGTGGCGAGCTCTCCGGATCGATCGCCAGCGCCTTGCCCAGCGTCTCGCGAAACTCGCGCCGCTCCTGGCGGGCCACCGCCGAGGTGCGCGCCCAGGTGACGTAGGGGCTGGCGCGTAGCCCTCCGGAGAGCTCGATGCTGCGCTCGAAATGGCGCCGCGCGCCCTCGGCCGAGCCGCCCATCATCGCCGGCATCGAGTCGAAGACGATCATCGCCTCGTGCAGGGAGCCGCGGTCGAACGCCTCGTCGAGCACCAGCGCGCGCTCGAAGATGGCGCGCACGGTGGGCAGCTGGGCGATGCGCTCGGGGTGGTCGAGGCCGAGAGAGACCGCCGAGCCCCAGGCGACGCCGGTCCAGTAGAGCGTCTCGACGCCACTCTTTGCGACCCGTGCGAGCGCCGCGTCGGTAGCCGTCTCGAGCTCGCCTCCCGCACCCTTGAATTCGAGATCGAGCGCCTGCCGGCAATAGCCCAGAGCACGCACGTAGAGCCGCTCGGCGCGCAGACGCAGCGCCGTCGCGCCGCCGAAGGACTGGCTTTCGATCGCCTCGGCCTCGGGCTCGAGGAAGCCGCCGGCATAGCCAACGTAGCCGCGACAGAGGGCGAGGCGGAGACCAGCATGCTTCGGCGCCGCCGCCGCCAGGCTCTCCATCGTCTTGAGGGCGAACGGCAGCGCCTCGCGGACGAGCTCGGGATCGTCCTCGGAGCTCCAGGACGACCCGCCCGCGGCGAGCGCGTTGCCGACCTTCGCGGCGACGAAGCTGTTCACGGAACAGCCGGAAGTCGCGAGAGCGGTCAGAACCAGGGTCAGCGCTGCAGCGGAACGGAACATGGGACGGTCATTCTAGACAAAAAAAAGGAAGGGGCGTCGCCGCCCCTCCCCCTCTCTACTGCTTTCCGGCCCGAAAGGTCAGAAGTCGAAACGCAGTCCGAACTGGAAGGTGCGCGGGGTGCCGAAACCGGTCTCCTTGCCGAAGTTGGCGTTCGTCGGCGTGGCGCCGGCGGCGTTACCCCAGACCATGTTGTTGCCGGGCACGTAGCGGTTGGCCGCATCGCTGCAGTTGAAGCACTCGGCGAACACGCCGATGACACCCGGGCCGACCTGGATGTCCTTGCCAACCCGCAGATCGAGCGAGTACGCGTCCGGCTGGCGCTCGGCGTTGCGCTCCTGGTGCACGCCGAGAATGGTCGGACGGTCGACGTTGTTGGTGTCGTTGTTGACGTCCGAACCGGCGGTGATGGTCCACGGCGAGCCGGTCGAGTAGCGGAAGCTGCCGGAGAGGTTGATGCCCCACCAGCCGGTCTCCCAGAGGCCGCTCGCCAGGCCACGCCAGGCTTGGTCACGGTTCGAGAAGCCGTGGTTCAAGCCGAGGTTGTTGACGTCCTCGGCCTGGATACCGGCGTAGTTGCGCTCGTTCGAGTCGTCGTCCTTGTCCGACGACCAGGTGATCGCCGTGTAGTACTGGAAGCCACCGCTCATCCGGCGCTTGGCGAGCAGCGTGATGCCGGTGAACTGCGACTCGGCGTCGGAGATGCCGGTCGTGACGCGGCCGTAGTAGCTGTTCGGACGGGTGCTGTTGTAGCTCCGCAGGCCGTTGGCGCCGGTGGTGCCGGAGTACTGCAGGTTGAGGTCGGTCAGCCGCTGCAGCTGCTTCGCCTCGGCGTAGGTGATGTCGATGCCGACCACCGTCTGCGCCGCGACCTCCCGCTCGAAGCCGAGGGTCAGACGATCGGTATACGGGTTCTCGAAGTTCGGGTCGCTAGCGAACACACCCGGACGCGCCGGATTGGGCACGCGGGTGAAGTCGATGCGCTCGGTTCCGGGAACGGTGAAGGACGTACCCCAGCCCGGCGCGAGCGGATCGGTCGGCTGCAGTACCGAGCCACCCGGGCCCCGGGGAGCATTGATCTGGTACTGGGTGCCCTGCAGGCCGTTCGAAGTGTAGAGCTGGGCGAGCAGAATCGCCGGCGTCCGCGACCAGAACCGACCGGCCGAGAAGCGCACGACCGACTTCTGGTCGCCGGGGGCCCAGGTCAGACCGAAGCGGGGCGAGATCTGGTCGGTGAGGCTGGCGTCCGGAATCTTGGCCGTGACACGGTAAGAGCCGTTCGGGTTGCGATCGAGCGGGTTCAGCACCGGGTCGTTCGGGTTGTCCTGGCTCTCGAAACGCACTCCGGCCGAGAGCGTCAGGTTCGACTTGAAGAACCACTGGTCCTGGACGAAGAGCGCGGTCTCCTTCTGGCCGAAGTCGGCGCGTCCGGCCTCTTCCGCCGTCAGCCCGCCCAGTCCACCGAACTGGTTGTAGGAGGCCCACTTGCCGGCCAGGAAGTCGGCCTTGCTGTTGAAGCGGAAAACACCGCGCCAGTTGCCCTTGAAGACCTGATTGATGCTGGTGTCGTTGTACTCACCGCCGAACTTGAGAATGTGGTTGCCGGTGAGCCAGGTCACCGTGTCGCCAATCCCTTTGCGCTCAGTGGTCGAGACGATCGGCAGGAAGGAGACCTCGCCGTAGGCGCCCAGGCCGGAAACCTGGAAGTCGGGCAGGTTCAATCCCTTGTCTGCGCGCGGAGTGTCCTCGGTGATGTAGTTGATGTTGATGTCGTTGAGCAGATTGTTGCCCCACTGTCCGCTGTAGGAGGCCACCCAGGCCTTCGTGTCGAGCCCTTCGACGCCGTTGTACGAAGCGGTGCGGGTGGACGAGGTCGAGGTGCCGTTCTCGCCGGTGTATTTGGTGAAGTTGCCGCGCAGCATCAGCCGCTGGGATGGGGTGGGCTGCCAGTCGAGGCGACCGAAGAGCACGTCGCCATCCTGGGTGGAGGCGTACGTCGACGGCGAAGCGAGCTGAGGATAGCGCGCGAAGACGTCCGCGTCGAGGACACGGGAGTCGATCGGCACCGTCTGGCTCTTGTTCTGCTCGTCGTAGGAGAGGAAGTAGAACAGCTTGTCGGTGACGAGCCGGCCACCGATCGAGCCGCCGTACTGATCCTTCTTCTGGTCCGCCGGCTCCGTGCCGTCGGCGAAGTTCGAGATCAGGCTCTGCGGCTGGTTGTAGTAGAAGGCCGAGCCGTGCAGATTGTTGCCGCCGCTCTTGGTGACGACGTTGACGAAGCCGCCGCCGGAACGGCCGAACTCGACCGAGGCGCCGTTGGTGATGACCGAGAACTCCTTGATCGACTCCTGCGAGA
>JBDTQT010000318.1:0-4055 GCA_039932055.1 Thermoanaerobaculia bacterium | reverse complement strand
TGCCGGCAGCGGTAGTTGCAGATATCGCTGACCGGCAGCGACAGGTAGAGCATGCCGGGAGGGGTGGCGCTGGGGTCGAACCGTTCGTGCAATGGAGATCCCCCGCGGAGGCACAACGAGTCCCGGGACCGCCTGCCCCGGGCCTCGCGGCCGCGGTGGGCATCCACCGCGCGCTCGGGCGGTAGGATATCGCGATGCGCCGCGCCGGAAAAGAACGCTCCCTGGCCTGGGCACTGGCCGGTGTCGCGGCCGTCGGCGCCGCAGCCTTTGGCGGCTACGACGGCGCGCCTGCCGGAGATGGCGCTGTCGCAGTCGAGCACTTCCGCCAGGAGGTCCGCGACCTGCTCGCTCCGAAGGCGACCAAGGGGGTATTCGCCGGCACGGGTGGCTGGTTGTTCTTGCGTTCGGAGATACAGGGTGCCGCCGGCCTCGGCCCCTGGATCGGTACCCGTCCCACCGAGGACACGACTCCTGGTGCGCCCGTCGAAGTGCTCGACGCCGAGCGCAGCGACGAACTTGCTGCGGTCGAGGATTTCGCCCTCCAGCTCCGCCAGCGCGACCTGCCGTTCCTCTTCGTCCTTGTCCCGCCGAAATTCGAGGTCTACCCCGACCGTCTGCTCGCGGGCGCCGACGCGCGCGCGCTGGGTCTCGGTGAGGCGCAACGCCGGTTCGTCGCCGGGCTCGCCGAGCGCGAAGTCGCCGTCCTCGACCTCGCGCCGCTCTTCCATGCCGAGCGCGCCCGGACGGCGCCCGAGGGGGAGTCACTCTTCGCGTCTCAGGACACGCACTGGAGCCCGTATGCCGCTCGCCTCGCGGCGGACGCGATCGCCGCTCGCCTCCGTGCCGGGGGCTTCGCCGCCGGTCCGGGCCTCAGGCTCACCGAAGAGACGACAACGCGCGACGACTGCGGCGACCTGTGGGGGAAGCTCAAGCCGCCGCGCCCGCCCTGCAACTCGCTCACGCTGTACGGCCTGCGCAGCCCGGGCTCCGAGAGCCTCGCCGCGACGGTCGACCGCGCGAGCCCGCTCCTGCTGCTCGGGGACAGCAGCTCGGTGGTCTATCACGAGCCCTACAGGGCCGGCCTCGCCGACCATCTCGCCAACGCTCTCGGCCAGACGGTTGACCTCCTCGCCGTCACCGCCGGCGGCGCCAACGGCGCCCGCGAAGCCCTCGCCCGCCGCAGCGCGACCTCAGGGGGCCTCGACGGCAAGAAGTTCGTCGTGTGGGTGGTGTCTGGAAGACTGCTCTACGAGTACCCGGCGTGGCAGAAGATCGAACTGCCGAGAGCGATTCAGAACCCGGCGACGGGCTCAGCTCAGGGAGCGGCAGCGCTCCACTCGCCGTAGCCGGCGCTCTCGAAGCCGTCGAGGAAGATCTCGAAGCGGTAGAGCGCGTGGTTGTCGGCGCTGCGCCGGAACTGCGGCCAGGGCTTTTGCGCACCGATGGCGCCGGCGCCGAAGCTCCAGGAGAAGAGGATCCCGTTGGCGCCAGAGTAACCGCTGGCGACGATCTCGGCGGCACCGTCGCCGGTGATATCGCCGACGCCAATGGCGGCCACCGGTCCGACGTTGGTGCCGAGCTGCCACTTGCCAGGGGGTTCCGGACAGGTGACCTGCGTCAGCTGCACGCCGGCTTGGTTCCAGACGACCACCGACCAGTTTGATGGCAGGGCGATGTCGAGCCCGCCGTCGCCATCGAGATCCGCGATGACGGGCGAAGCCGACGTTCCGTAGTGAACGTTGGTGTTGCTGCAGTCGGCAGGGGTGCTGGGCTGCTTCGGCCAGCCCGGCAGGTTGGCGCCGGCGCCGTCGACGAGATAGACCCAGCCTTCTGTGGGTGCGCTTGCTTTCTCCTGGGTATTGAACACGACCTCGAGCGCGCCGTCGCCATCGAAGTCGGCGAGCGCCGGAGAGCTGAAGGCGTAGCGCGTCAACGGCAGGATTTTGGGCCAACCGGCGACCGGCTGCCCGAGATGATTCCAGGCGTAGATCGCTTCGGTTACCTCGTGCGGCGTGCCGACCGAACAGTCGGCGCGGTCCCAGCACCAGCCGGTGCCCACGACGATGTCGAGCCAGCCGTCGCCGTCGATGTCGCCGACTGCGGGTGAGGAATAGATCACCTCGTCGACCCACACCGGAAAGCCGGGCAGCTCGCTCGCCAGATCGTGGCGAAAGGCGTGCATCTGCCCGCCGTCGAGGTTGGGGTTGGTCGGATTGTAGTCCGCGCCGATGATGATCTCCGGCAAGCCGTCGCGGTCGAGATCGGCGATCGCCGGCGACGGCCAGTTGGTGTCGGTCAGCAGGACGGAGTACTTCGGCGTGCAGTCGTGGTTGATGACGTAGATCTTGTTGTCCCAGGAACCGAAGGCGATCTCCATGAGCCCGTTGTCGTCGAAGTCGAGATCGGCGAGCGCTGGGCTCGAGTACACCCCCCGCGTGCCGCCCGCAGTCGGAAACGCGCACTGGAGAGCGCCGGTGTTGCTGATGACGTAGACCCCGGACGTCAAATTCGGCGCCGTGGTGGTCGAACCGGCGCCGACGACCACCTCAGGAAGGCCGTCGCCGTCGATATCGGCGATCGCCGGCTTGGAATCGATCCCCGCCGTGCCGGTGTCGTACTGCCAGAGGAGGCTGCCGTCACCTTTGTAGGCGTAGACCTTGCCGTCCTGCGAACCGACGATGACCTCACTGACCCCGTCGCCGTTCAGGTCGGCGAAGGCCGGCGAGCTTGCGAAGTTCTTCGAGCCGGTGAGCGTCTTGGGAAAACCGGGTGTCGTCGTCGGCGCCGCGGCAAAGGCGGCGCTCGCTGCGAGTAGCATGATCGCTGCGAACGGCAGAACGACTCCGGCAAGAACGGCGCGGGAGAGGCGGGCTGGGTTTGAACGGGACATTTTCGCGAGAAGCACGGCGCCGGAACCTCGGTGACGCTTCGACCGAAGCCTATCGCAGGGAGCGGGAGTCGACCGTGGACGGCTCCACTGTCGCTGGCCGGGTGCGCCCGGTGCGCGAGAGCAGCGCCATGAGGCGCGACAGCCCGGTCGCCGGCCGCTCCTGCGAGACCGTCGGCCGCTTGCGCGCCGCCAGGACGACGAAGTCGCTCGCGAGGATTCCGCTCTCCTGCAGGAGGGCCTCGACCGCACCCAGAACTCGCATCCAGCAGACGTCGTCCTCACGCCGGGGATCGAAGTTCTGGACGATGTGTTCCAGCAGCAGATGCAGCACCGCCCCGCCGTAATCCCGGCGATCGACGACCTCGAAGCGGCGATGGACCTCCAAGAGAATCTGGTCCGATCGAATCGCTTCCGAGGGATCGGCCTGGTTCCACCAGGAAGGCGGACGCCGCACGTACTCGCGCTTGGTCTCGCCGGAGGTCGAGTCCAGGCGCAGTCGTTCGGGCAGGGCGGCAAGGAGGCGTTCGACGATGCCCAGCTGGACATCGGGGAACTGGAATTGGCGCGGGCCGACGAATTCGTTGAGCAGCAGCCAGCCGCCCGGCCGGAGCGCGCGGTCGATTTGGGCCAGCAGGCGCTCGAGGTTCTCGACGTGGTGCAACGACATGTTCATCATCACGACGTCGCAACTCGCTTCGGGAATCTCGATGCGGTTGAGATCTCCCTCAGCGAACTCGATGCTTTCCAGCCGGGCCTCGGCGGCGGCCGTGCGGGCGATCGACAGCGATACCGGCGACAGATCGACCGCCTCCATCGTGGCGAACAGCCCGAGGCGGGCGGCGAGCAACTCGTGACCGGCGGTTCCGCAACCCAGGCTGAGCCAACGCAGGTTGCGCGGCAGCTCGATTCGCTCGCAGAGTGCGATCAGCCAGTTCTTGCTGCGCTCGTCGGCGACCCGCGGTTGAAAGATCTCCTCGAGAACCAGCGCGCTGTCGAGCCAGCCGCGATGGCTTCCCGCCTCGCGCGCGGAGGCGGCATCGTCCCAGTGCTTGCGCGACAGGCGCAGCCCGGACCTATCGTCTCCGAGCACGCTCAGAGGTCCCACCCGCCGCCGGCGCGACGGCGCGCGTTCGCACGTATGCAAGGGGTGCGTCGCGATCGGGTC
>JBDTQT010000317.1:0-4065 GCA_039932055.1 Thermoanaerobaculia bacterium | reverse complement strand
GTGAGAAAACTGTCGAGCCCTTCGGGCGAGATCGCGAGCTCGGCGCGCAAGCCATTCGCGAGCGCGGCGAACGGATAGAGCTCGAGCGCCGAGCGCCGCGTCAGCCAGAGGATGCGGCTGTCCGGATAGCTGCCGCGATAGATCGTCCCCGACCGAAAGAGGTCGTGGTTGGCACCGTGGACCACGACGCTGCCAGCGGGGATCGCCGCCAGAATCGGCGGCGCCGCGAGATAGGGGGCGGTGTCGTCCATCGGCACGGCTGGCAGCATCGCCCAGAGCTGCGAGGCGGCGTGCAGCAGGACGAGCGCAAAGGCGGCGACGAGCGGTGCCCGGCGGCCGAGGCGCACCAGGCCGAGGGCGAGCAGCAGCAGGCCGAGCGAAAGCAAGGTGAGGCCTTGCAGGCGCACCAGAATGCCGTGCATCATCGCGGCGGGGAGGTCCGGTGAGAGCTGGGCCGCCACCCAGCCCGATATCCTCTCTGGAGCGACGAGCGAGCCGGCCAGAAGGAGCGCATACAGGAACGCGAACAGCGCCAGCAGACGCGCAAAAGTACGCCGTCCGTGAGTCAGTGCAGCGTCGAAGCCGAGGCCGCAGAGGAGGCTCCCGCCGAGGGCGCCGAGGAGCCAGAACTTGGCCGGAAAGCGCAGCAGCCTCCCCCAGGGGAGACTCCACAATCCTTCGACAACCGGATTGAAGCGGCCGAGCGCGAAGAACAGGGCGACGCCGAGCGCCCCCACTCCCCAAAGCGCGGCCGGGTTCCGGCGGCGGCCGCTCGGGCCACCGGCACCGCCGTCACCACCGCCTGCGCGTAGGCCGACGATCATGCCGACCACCGCGAGCGCGAGCGCCAGAAGTCCGGGGTAAAGCGTGAAGAGCAGGGCCGGAAAGCCGTCGAACTGCTGCGGCGCGAAGACCTCGGAGAGGCTGGGCCGGCCGAAGAAGAACGGCCAGGCGAGATCGGCGAAATGGGCGGGGCGAAAGCTGCCGACGATCGCCTGGGACGCGCCGGGACCCGAGTAGTTGCGGAACGAAAGCGTCAGGATACGCGCCATCTCGACGATCTGCGGCGCGGCAAGAAGCGTCCCCGCCGCCAGGGCGAGTCCGAGCCTCGCAGTGAACGCCCGCGCGCCGCCAACCATGGCGAGGGCACCGACGGCGGCGAGCAGTGCGAGCAGCGCGAGCAGCGGCTCGCCCCCCAGCAGGAGGAGCGCCCAGACGAGCGCGGCGAAGAGCAGGCCGCGGCGCACGGTGGCGGGCGACTTGCCCGGCGCGGTCTCGAGAAAGGCCGCGACGAGGGCGGGCGCGAGCGCCGCCGCCGCCACGGTGTTGTAGAGGTTGAGCTGGCTCGCGAAGTAGCCGGAGAAGGCGTAGGCCGTCGCCCCCATCCAGGCGGAGGGGGGCGCCAGCCCGAAGGCGCGGCCCATCCAGAACGCCGCGCCAAGAGCGAGGAACCAGTGCAGCCAGAAGTGGGCGTTCAGCGCCCAGAGGGTCCGCGGTGCGGCCGAGCCGCGCCCGCCGCCGAGCAGCAGCAGGTTGTCGGGATAGAACGGCAGGGCGTTCAGATTTCCCGCCAGCGCCTGCCCGCCGGCGCGCGCCGGATCGATGAGCGGAAACTCGAAATGACGCAGCGCCTCGCCAAGCGCAAGGCGGTCGACGAAATGCGTCTGCAGCACATCGCGCAGAATGAGGGTCTTTTCGCCACTGACCAGCGGCGCCACCAGAGCGGCGAGCAGCACGAGGGCCGGCAGGCCGAAGAGCGGTGCAAAACGCTTCACGGCCAGCGCCAGCCGACGAGCGCAGCGGCGACCAGAACGAGAAGCGCCAGTGCACCGGCGATCGCCTCCGGCCGCTGCGAAGTGCCGATCTGGATCTCGTGCCGCCCCGCCGGCACCTCGACGCCGAGCAGCACGAGGTCGACCGGCTGCGTCGCGAGCTTCCGGCCGTCCTCGAGCCGTGCCTCGATGAGCGGAAAATAGTCGCGCTGGACGACGAGCAGGCCGCCGTCACTCTCGACGGCGAGGCGCAGCCGGTCGTCTTCGGCGGCGAGAAGCTCCACTCGACCGCCGCTGTGGTGGTCGACCGCGCGACTCGCGACCGCCACCGTCAGCGGATCCGGCAGCGTCGTCGTCCTGCCGAGCGCCTCGATCGGCGACGCCGCCACGACGACCTCCCGCGGCCAGAAGGCAACCGGTGCGGGATCGGGAATGCGGTAGAGCGCGGAGCGCCCGCGCACGCGCGCTTCCTCGGCGACTTTCTCGAGCGGCGGCGCCGCTTCGCTCCCGCCGTTTCCCACCAACCAGCTAGTGCCAAGCAGGCGCAGCCAGCGGATCCGTGCCGGCCAGTCGAACGTCGCAAGATTCTGCAGGAGCAGCGCATGCAACGGCGAATAGATCCCGTCGAGGTCGGGCGCCACGGGATAAGTCACACCGTAGAGGGCGGCGGTCGCCGGTTCGAGGTCGAGGCGCATCTCCCGCCAGCCTTCGACGACGGTCTCGACGCCCTTCAACTTCACTTCGGGAGACCACCGGGGAAAGGTATTCGCCACCTGCACCACCGACCGGTTCTCGCCCAGGCGGGAGATCCAGGGGGCTGGGGGAGCCAGTACCGCGAGCTCGTCCGTCGCCATCATCGGTGCGAGCTGCGCGAGCGCGAGGGCCGCCAGCAGGACGAGTGCCACGCCGTTCTGCCGGCGAGCCGCCCAGGCGGCGCCGGCGAGGAGCAACGCCGCCAGACCGAAGCCCAGGAACCACTGCGTCTGCTGCGTCGCCGCGATCCAATCGCGACGCGCGTCGAGCTGCTCGAGAAAGAACCTGCGCACGGGCGCGCGAAAAGTCACCAGCAGGGTCGCCAGCGCCGCCGCCGAGAGCGCACCGATGGCCAAGCCGCGGGCCGCGCGCGCGCGCCGCTCGGGGGACCGTGCCGGCGCCACCAAGGCGTCGAGACCCCAGCCGGCGAGAAGCGCCGCGCCGACGGTCGTCCACAGGAGGAGCTTCTGGGGATAGCGGAACAGACCGCCGGAGATCGCCAGCACGGTGGCTCCCGAAAAGCCGCCGACGTAGGCGAGCACCAGCCCCGCAACAGCGAGGGCTCCCCACCGCCAGCGGCATTTCGGCGCGAAAAGGGCCAGCGCCAGAGCGAGAACACCGAAGTGAATCGTGTAGATGTACGGCGCGATCGGCGTCACGCTCGACCAGTAGCCGAATCGCCCCAACTCCGCCGGCCAGCCCCAGGGGAGCGGCAGGAGGAGCTCGAGCAGACGCAGCGGATGGAGAGCATGGTTGGCGGCCTGCTCCGCGAGCAGACCGTGCGCGCCGCGATAGGTGAAGCCAATGGTCCGAGCCGCGGCCACGACCTGCGGTAGAGCCACCACCAGGCCGAGGCAGCCGACCGCGAGAGCGGACGCGAACCCCCGGCGCCAACCTTGGCGCTCGACGGCGACGAGCGCCATCAGGGCTACAGCGAGTGCAGCGGTCACCGGCTCGCCGCCGAGCAGCATCATGCCGCAGGCCATGCCGCCCCAGAGCGTCCCGCGCCGGCCGCCGCGCGCCAGTCCCCACAGGACGAGAGGCAGCCAGGCGGCCACCGCGATCAGGTTGTAGAAGGTGAGGCAGGAGAGCACGTAGCCCGACCCGGCATAGGTGAGGGCCGCCAGCGTGGCACCGAGGGCGCTCTGCTCGAGCTCGCGCGCGAGCTTGCGAAAGCCGACGAAGGCGAGCAGCCAATGCAGCACGTAATGGGCGTTGAAGGCGCTCCAGAAGGGCAGCACCAGGTAGAGGAGATTCCCCGGGTAGTAGGTCAGGGCATTCGGATTGCCGGCGAACGGCTGGCCGAGCGCCCAGATCGGATTGAACGCTGGCACCCTGCCGTGGGCGAGCGCCGCGGCGCCGAAAGCTTTCATCTGCAAGTGCGTCGTGAAGACATCGCGCTGCAGGAGGGTGCGTTGCTCGAGCAGTAGCGGAATAGAAAAGAGCAGCCAGACGGCCGCCAAGCCGGCGAGAATCAGCCGCTCCCCTCGTCGGCTTTCACTGGGCGCGCTTAGAATACCCGCCATGCTCTCCGCTCTCC
>JBDTQT010000316.1:0-4073 GCA_039932055.1 Thermoanaerobaculia bacterium | reverse complement strand
CGCAGCCCAAGCTGTTCTACAAGCACGGCACCCAGGCGACGCTCGATCCGCTCGCGGCGCAACGTCCGGGCGGCGGGACTTTCCTGTGGAGCGAGCAGCGCAGCGGCGGCCAGTTCGTCGTCGGCGGCCATCCGGCGGCGGCGAGCCGCCTCGGCGCGAACTCCTCGGCGGCGGCGATGCTGGCCTACGACATTGCGCACAGGGCGCCGTGGGACTGGCGGGTGAGCCTCTATACGGTCACCAAGGCGATCGCCGCCGGCGCCTATCTCGTGCCGCTCCTGCTGCTGCTCGCCGGAAGAATCGCCGCGACGAGCCCGCTATGGCTCTGGGGCGCCCCGATTGTCGGCCTCGCCTTCCTCGCCGTCACCGGCGGCCTGTTGATCTCGGACCTGACTCACCCGTGGCGCTTCTACCTGATCTTCACCCGCCCGCAATGGCGGAGTTGGCTGGCCCGCGGCTCCTTCCTGATCGCCGGCTACGGGCTGGTGCTGACGCTGCACCTCGGCGCCGCGTGGAGCGGAGGATCGGAGATCCTGCTGCCGCTAGCCCTCGCCGGTGCGCCGCTTGCCCTCGCGACGGCGATCTACACCGCTTTCCTCTTCGCCCAGGCGAAGGCGCGGGACCTCTGGCAGAGCGCACTTCTCCCCCCGCACATGGCCGTCCAGACTGTGCTCGCCGGAGCCGGCACGACCCTGTTGTTGGCGCTCGCGGTAGAGCCGAACGCGGCACCCTCCCTTTACTGGACGCTTTTTCTTTCCGTGGCGCTGCACCTGCTCCTGCTCGCCGGAGAAGTCACGCTGCCGCATGGCTCGGCCCACACGCGGCTCGCGGTCTGGGAGATGACGAGCGGTCGATTCCGCGGCTTCTTCCGTGTCGGAGGAGTCCTGCTGTTCGCGGCGCTCGCGGCCGCGTCGGTCGCCCCGAACTCCGCGATCTCGGCCGCCGCCGCGGCTCTTGCGGCACTCGTCGGGCTGCTCGCCCACGAACACGCCTACGTTCAGGCCGGCCAGTCGGTGCCGCTCGCATGAGGAGCCCGCGATGAGCAGGAAGAAGGAGCCGGTGAAGCCGGCGCGGGTGAAGGCGTCGAAGCGCGAGACCGAGGCGCGCGGCGAGACTTTCTATCCCGGTCCGAGCCGCTCGGAGTTGGGCGCCTACCCGCCGCCGGAGCGCTGGGACGACTGGGTCGAGCTCGACTCGAAGGCCTGGCCGAAGCGGGTGGAGAAGCGCTACCGGCTGGTGCCGACGACCTGCTTCAATTGCGAATCGGCCTGCGGCCTGCTGGCCTATGTCGATCGCGAGACCGGCGAGATCCGCAAGTTCGAGGGCAACCCCGAGCATCCCGGCTCGCGCGGCAGGAACTGCGCCAAGGGCCCAGCGACGCTCAATCAGATCCAGGACCCCGACCGCATTCTCTTCCCCCTGAAGCGCGACGGCGAGCGCGGCAGCGGCAAGTGGAAACGGGTCTCCTGGGACGAGGTGCTCGACGATATCGCCGGGCGGATCTCGCGGGCGATTCGCGACGGGCGCCAGAACGAGGTGATGTACCACGTCGGCCGCCCGGGCGAAGACGGCTTCACCGAGCGCGTGCTCGCCGCCTGGGGGGTCGACGGCCACAACTCGCACACCAACATCTGCTCCGCCGCGGCGCGCGCCGGCTACGAGCTCTGGTGCGGCATCGACCGCCCGAGCCCCGACCACGCCCGCGCCAAGGTGATCTACCTCGTCTCCTCCCACCTCGAGGCCGGCCACTACTTCAACCCGCACGCCCAGCGGATCCTCGAGGGGAAGAAGAACGGCGCCAAGCTGATCGTCGTCGATACGCGGCTGTCGAACAGCGCGACGCACGCCGACCACTGGCTGGCGCCGCAGCCGGGTTCCGAGGCGGCAATGCACCTCGCGATCGCCAACTTCATCATCCAGGAGAAGCGCTACGACCGCGAGTTCGTCCGCCGCTGGTGGAACTGGCAGGAGTACCTCGCCGAGCTTCACCCGCAGGCGGCGGCGACTTTCGAGACCTTCGAGACAAAGCTCGCCGAGGAGTACGCTACCTACACCTTCGAGTTCGCCGCCGCCGAATCCGGCGTCGCGAAGGCGACCCTGCGTGAAGTGGCCGAGCTCGTCGCCTCGGCCGGCACGCGCCTCTCGACCCACACCTGGAGGAGCGCCACCGCCGGCAACGAAGGTGGCTGGCAGGTCGCGCGCACGCTGTTCCTCCTGAACGCCCTGCTCGGTGCAATCGCCACCGAGGGCGGCACTTATCCCAACGCCTGGAACAAGTTCGTGCCGCGGCCGATCCATATGCCGAAGCAGCACCCCGAAAAGTGGAACGAGCTCAACTGGCCGCTCGAGTTTCCCTTGTCGATGTACGAAATGTCGTTCCTGCTGCCGCACTTCCTGCTCGAAGGCAGAGGCAAGCTCGACGTCTACTTCACCCGGGTCTACAACCCGGTGTGGACGAATCCCGACGGCTTCCGCTGGATCGAGGCGCTCACCGACGAGGCCAAGGTCGGGCTGCACGTCGCACTCACCCCGACCTGGAGCGAGACCGCCCTCTTCGCCGACTACGTGCTACCGATGGGGCTCGCCTCCGAGCGCCACGACACGCATTCCTACGAGACCCAGGATGGCCAGTGGCTCGGCTTCCGCCAACCGGTGATGCGGGCGGCGCGCGAGCGCGACGGCGAGACGATCACCGACAGCCGGCAGACGAATCCGGGCGAGGTCTGGGAGGAGAACGAGTTCTGGCTCGAGCTCACCTGGCGCATCGATCCCGAGGGCGCCCTGGGTATCCGCGGCTTCGCCGAGTCGAAGGCCGAGCCGGGGACCCGGCTCTCGGTCGACGAGTACTACCGCCACATCTTCGAGAACTCGGTCCCCGGCCTGCCGGCCAAGGCCGCCGCAGCCGGCCTCGATCCCCTGGCTTACATGCGGCGCTTCGGCGCCTTCGAGGTTTCGAAGGACGTCGGACGGCTGTTCGAAGTCGAAGTTCCGGCGAGCGAGCTCGTCGATATCGCCGAGGATCGATTCGGCCGCATCTTCACGCGTGCGGCGGCCCCGGCGGCGGTCAATCTCGCTCCGACTGGGGCGCCCGCGGGCGACGCCGACGGCCGGCGGGCGGTCGGCGTGCGCGTCGACGGCCGGGTCCTGCGCGGCTTTCCAACGCCCTCGGGCAAGCTCGAGTTCTTCTCCTCGACGCTTGCCCAGTGGGGCTGGCGCGAAGTTGCCCTGCCGGGCTACATCGTCAGCCATGTCCATCCGCGACGCATGGAGCCCGGGCAGATGCCGCTGATCTCGACCTTCCGGCTGCCGGTCCACGTCCACACCCGCAGCGCCAACGCCAAGTGGCTCGACGAGATCGCCCACTCGAATCCGCTCTGGCTGCACCCGACCGACGCCGATCGGCTCGGTTTGGCGACCGGCGACCTCGTTCGCGTCGAGACCGAGATCGGCCATTTCGTGGTCAAGGCCTGGGTCACCGAGGGCATCCGGCCGGGCGTCGTCGCCTGCTCGCATCACATGGGGCGCTGGAAGCTCGAGAACGGGCAGGGAAAGAGCCCGGGCCAGCGCCAGATGATGGCGACGGTCGCCCTCGACCGTGCGGGCTCCGCCTGGGGCCTCCGCCGCGAGCGCGGCGTCGAGCCCTACGCCTCCAGCGATCCCGACACGCTGCGCATCTGGTGGAGTGACGCCGGAGTCCACCAGAACCTTACCTTCTCGGTCCACCCCGACCCGATCTCCGGGATGCACTGCTGGCACCAGGCCGTTCGGGTGACCAAGGCCCGCCCGGGCGACGGCTACGGCGATATCGCGGTGGACACCGCCAAGTCGCAGCGCGCCTACGAGGCCTGGCTCGCCAAGTGCCGGCCGGCCGACCGCCACTCCCCGGACGGCACCCGGCGCCCCGCCTGGCTCATCCGGCCGGTCAAGCCGACGGCCAAGGCCTACAAGCTGCCCGAAAAGTAGGCGGCCGCGGGGAATCGACCCCTTTTTTGATATAAGGGTCCGTTCGGAGGGACGTAAACCATGGCCTCACGCCGCCTGTTGAACCGGATCTACTACTTCACCGTCGAGGA
>JBDTQT010000315.1:0-4096 GCA_039932055.1 Thermoanaerobaculia bacterium | reverse complement strand
GAGGTAGCAGGCCAGCAGATCCGCCGGGCGCTGCATGCCGATGTCGGCGAGCGCCTCCAGAACCGACGGGTCGGCGAAGCCGTGGGCGAGCGCAGCAGGGTCCCAGGGGCCGCCGCGCTTTCTCCCGGTCACCACCGTGAACGAGTTGATCGCCGAAGCCTCGTACCAGATGACGGTTTCTGGAAAGACGTTCTTGAAGGCGCGTACGATCATGGCGAAGTTGGACGGTGTCAGCGTATACATCGGCAGCCACATCGAGACCACGCCTTCGGGCGCGAGGCGCTCGCCGACGATGCGGAAATACTCTTCGCTGTAGAGCGAGCCGTTGCCGGCATAGCGCGGATGGATCGAATCCGACAGGACGGCGTCGAAGATCTCCGGCGAGGCGAGCAGGAAGTTGCGCCCGTCGTTGATCTCGACCCGCACTCGCGGGTCGGCGAGCACGTTGTGGTTGATGTCACTGAAGTAGCGATCGGAGGCCGCGAGAACCGCGGTACTCAGCTCGACGATGCGGATCTCGCTCACCGGATGCCGCGACACGGCGTACGCCGTGCCACCACTGCCGAAACCGATATGCACCACCCGGGCATCGCGGCTCTTGCCGAGCAGCAGCGGCAGGTGCCCCTGCATCTTCTGCACCGCGTACAGGTCGGCGCTCGTCCCGGCAACGTTGACGCCGTTGAGCTCGAGCGAGAGGTAGGGGCCGGCCGGGGTGCGCATCCGCCGAATCGCCACCGCGGCGCTCGCGTCTTCGTGGAAGTGGACCAGGTCGCCCGGCAGGTCCTGACCGAAAATACCGGCGGCGAGGATCACGCGGTCGGCGGGCAGGACGAAGGCCAGTCCGGCAAGGAGCGCCGGCGTCGCGAGCGTCAGGCCGGAGAGCCATTTCGAGAGTTGCGCACGGCGCGCGAACAGCAGCGCGGTTCCGGCGCAGACCGCCCCGACCGCGAGCAGCGAGTTCTGCGTGCCGATGAGCGGGACGAGGACGAAGCCGGCGGCCAGTGAGCCGACAATGCAGCCGAGAGTGTTCGCGCCGTAGAGCTCGCCCAGGTCGCGACCGATACCGGAACCGTCTGTTGCGGAGTCTTCGCGGCGCGCCGCATAGACCCGCACCAGGAGCGGAAAGCTCACTCCCATGAGGATCGTCGGCGGCAGGAGGATCGGCAGCACCGCGAGCAGCTGCGCGACGACGGCGATGCCGAAACCCTGCGGCCGCAGCGCCTCGGAGAGTACGATCTGCCGTTCGTTGAGCGTCACGAAGAGCCAGATCGAGAGCGGAGCGCAGGCGGCAATGCCGAGCTCGACCGCGGCGAGGAGCGCGAAGGGACGTTCCAGGCGGTCGACGAACCGCCCGATGGCGAGGCTGCCTGCCGCCACCCCGAGCAGGAAGCCGAGCAGCATCAGGCTGAAGGCATAGACGCTCGATCCGAGATAGAAAACCAAAATACGTGTCCACAGCACCTCGAAGGCGAGGCTGGTTGCTCCCATGAGCACCGCCACTGCGAGCAGAGTCCGCTCCGGGGGCAGCGCGGCGCCCGCCCCGGGCCGCGGCGCGGCTGCCGGCGCGGCGTCGCGGCGGGCGAGAGCGAGGGCGCCGAGCGCGGCGGCGAAGTTGAGCGCCGCCGCGAGCAGGAGACTGGCGTGCAGGCCAAAGAGCGGAATGGTGAGGAAGCCGGCCCCGGCGACGCCGCAGACCGCGCCGAGGGTGTTGGCGCCGTAGAGCAGGGCGGTGTCCCGGGCCGGGCGGCTGGCGCCGGAGGCTTCGACACTCTCGCCGCGGGCGCTACGCAGCCCGCGCACGATGAGCGGCAGCGTCCCCCCCATGAGCAGCGTCGGCGGCAGCAGGCAGAGGGCGGCGAGGACGATTCGCAGCAGCGCGAAGCTCCACGGCGTGCCGCCGGTCGAGCGTTCGACCGCGACGTAGACCGCGGTCATGCCGTCGAAGAAGCGTGGCGAGAAGATCGCGAACAGGCCGATGCCGACCTCGAGCAGCGCATAGAGGGTGAGCGGTCGTGGCGTGCGATCGGCGATGCGGCCGAAGAGCAACGCGCCGAGCCCGAGGCCGGCCATGAAGACGGCGAGCAGGGTCGCAGTGGCGAGCGTCGTGTTGCCGAAGACCAGCGAAAGGTAGCGCAACCAGGCCACCTGGTCGACCAGCCCGGCGGCGCCCGAAGCGAAGAAGAGGAGGGCCAGGATCCGGCGGGTGCGGCGCCCGTGGCGGTCGTGGCGGCCGTCGCGGGCCGGGCCGCCGCTGATCGATTCAGGAGCCATAGATGAGCGCGAGCACCGTCGCCCCCCAGAGTGCGAGGTTCAACAGGAACGGCGGGTCGTGCAGGATGGCGTCGGTCGGGCTGGCGATGTCCGGCTTCTGGTAGAGCAGGAAGAGAAAACGGAAGATCCCGAACAGCGCGAGCGGCACGGTCACCACCAGATGCCGCGTGCCGAGGCGGGCGGCGGTTCCCGGGTCGACAGTGTAGAGGGCGTAAGAGACGACCGTCGAAGCGGTGACCACGTTGATCATCTGGTCGACGAAGGTCAGGTTGTAGTGCTCGAGCACCGCGCGCGTCTCGGAAGCCGCCGCGGGCTGCTGGGCGAGCTCGTGCCGCCGCTTGGCGAAACCGAGGAAGAGGGCCACGAAGATGGTGCAGAGCAGCAGCCAGGAGGAGACCTCGACGGCGATCGCCAGCGCGCCGGCCTCGACCCGGAGGACGAAACCGAGCGCGATCGTCATCACGTCGAGAATGACGAGGCGCTTGAGCCCGAGCGAGTAGAGTACGTTCAACGCGAGGTAGATGCCGAGGCAAATGGAGAAGCCCGGGCCGAGCCTCCAGGCGATGGCGAGCGCCACGGCCGCGAGCCCGGCCGCGGCGACCAGCGCCGCCACCGGGCCGAGCAGGCCGGCGGCGATCGGCCGGTACCGCTTGACCGGATGCAGCCGGTCGGCATCGCGGTCGCGCAGGTCGTTGAGCAGGTAGACCGCGCTCGCGGCGGCGCAGAAAGCGGCGAAGGCGGCCGCCGAACGCCAGGCGAGAGCGGAGTCGTCGAGCCGGTGCGCGAAGACGAGTGGCACGAGGACGAAGAGGTTCTTCACCCACTGCGCGGGGCGCAGGGAGCGAAGGAGAGCGGAGAGCATGGCGGGTATTCTAAGCGCGCCCAGTGAAAGCCGACGAGGAGAGCGGCTGATTCTCGCCGTCCTGGCGGCCGTCTGGCTCCTTTTTTCCCTGCCGCTGCTGCTCGAGCAACGAACCCTCCTGCAGCGCGATGTCTTCACGACACACTTGCAGATGAAGGCCTTCGGCGCGGCAGCGCTCGCCCACGGCCGGGTGCCAGCCTTCGATCCGATCTGGGCGCTCGGCCAGCCGTTCGCCGGCAATCCGAACGCCCTGGCGTTCTATCCCGGGAACCTTCTGTACCTCGTGCTGCCTTTCTGGAGCGCCTTCAATGCGCACTACGTGCTGCACTGGCTCCTCGCCTTCGTGACCTTCCGCAAACTCGCGCGTGAGCTCGATCAGAGCGCCCTTGGTTCGACGATGGCGGCACTCACCTATGCCGGGTCGGGCTATGTGCTCTCCTGCCTCACCTTCTACAACCTGATCGCGGTTGCCGCCTGGCTGCCGCTCGTCCTGTGGGGACTGGCGCGCGGCGGCCGGCGCGGGACGCTCTGGGGGGGCATTGCCTGCGGCATGATGTTGCTCGGAGGTGAGCCGGTGACCGCCGCGCTCGCCGTGGCCCTGATGGCGCTCGTCGCCGTTGAACGGCAAGGTTGGCGGCGGGGGTTCGCGTCCGCTCTCGCGGTCGGCGGCCTCGGCCTCGTGGTGGCTCTGCCGCAGGTCGTGGCCGCGGCCCGGACCTTTGGCTTCACCTATCGCGGCGCGCACGGCCTGCTCGCGGAGCAGGCCGCCAATCATGCTCTCCATCCGCTGCGCCTGCTCGAGCTCCTCTTGCCGCTCCCCTGGGGCTGGCCGGCGGAGCTGGGGCGATTCGGCTACTGGTCGAGCGTGACGCCGATCGCGCCCTACATCTATACGATTCACTTCGGAGTCCTCGCTCTCGCACTGGCCTTCTTCGCGCCGAAGCGCCGCTGGCGGTGGTGGAC
>JBDTQT010000314.1:0-4096 GCA_039932055.1 Thermoanaerobaculia bacterium | reverse complement strand
CCTCGATGTCTCCCGAGCTCGCGAAGCGCGTCGCCGGATTGAAATAGCGCTTCGCTGCGCCGGTCTCCGAGTCGGTGACGGTAAACGTGTACTCGACGTTCGAGAGTGCGCCGTAGTAGACCCAGTGGTGGCCGTTGAAGCCGCCGCCGTCGATGAGCTTGAGAATCAGCTCGACGTTGTCTTCGTCGAAGAACCAGAAGTAGCCGGTATCGCCGGTGATCGGCACGGCCGTCGCGTCGCCGAAGTGCCCGGAAAAATCGCGCCAGGCCGCTGAGACCTGGAAGCGGCCGGATTCCAGACAGAGTCTTCTCTCGTCACCGCGGCACGCAGGGCCACCAGCGAGGGGGAGCACCCAGACCTCCGTGCCGTGGAGGTTGTCGTCAGCAAGTAAGTAAAGCTCGGAAGTGCTCGTGTGGAACGAGCTCGGATTGGAAGACTCGGGTCCGGGAGAGATGTCTTGAACGAGCTCGGTACCCGGTTCGGTGCCGTCGCTCCGCCACAGCTCGCAGCCGTGGGCGGAATCGCAGCCGCTGAAATACACACTCGCACCCACCGAAGCGAGACCGTAGGTTGTCGAATCGAAGGGAGATAGACCGACGTAGGAAGTTGACTGCAGACGTCGCAGCTCGGAGGACCCATCTTCCAGCACCCAGAGGCCTGGGCCTTCGAATTGCGAGGGCAGAACCATGAAGAGGCGCCCTCCGGCCCGGGTGAATGGCAGCTCCTGGAACGGCGGAGAGTACATGGCAACTGTGGCCCGAGTCTGAACTCCCGAGGTGGTTCCGTCCGTAGACCAGACTTCCTCCGAGCTCCCGCCTGTGGCCAACAGCAGGTCGTATCCGCTGGCGGAACGAGAGGCAGCCTGAAGATGAACGAACTCGCGCGCCGGAGTTTCCAGAGCAAACGTTCCGGCGAGCGTTCCGTCGGTTCGCCAAAGCTGGTCGGCGTGGGTGAAGAATCCGACCGCCTCGTTGGAAGGCTCGATCGCCCCGTCCGGCCCAACTCCTTCCGGGCTCAGGGGGAGGAGTCCGGACAGGTCTTCGTTGAGGGCATAAAGGCGATACGAGGCCAGGTCACCGACCTCGACGAGCGCTTTTCCGGCGACCGACTCGAGGGGGCCGACGAAGTAAGAATTGGGAATGGTGAACCCCGGCGAGGTTCCCGCCGGCGTTCCGTCGGTACGCCAGACCTTCCTGTAGCTCTGACAGCCGAGAAGGACGGCGAGTTGATCGCTCGCGACTTCCGAGTCCTGCGAAGTACAGAACTCACCGGGATCCCCCACCACGATCGCCGTGGCCAGGCTGGTGGCCGGATCGACGGCCTCGATCACGCCGTTGCAGCTGAGGTGCAGGAACCTGCCGTTCAACGAGTGGATCCTGGTTGTCGGCTGATTGCAGAGAGTGTCGATCCAGGGCACCGGCCGAGTCGACGCCGTCGTCCCATCACTGAGCCACATCCGGGCAGCAAAGTCCATGTCGGTTGCCAGGAACGCCGTGGTGGAGTTCATGGACTCGAATGCGTGCGCGTTGGAGCCACTGAAAGGAGGGCCGGCGATGTCCGCCAGCTGGAGAGAGGAGGCCGGAGTGCCTCCGCTGATCCAGGGTTCTGGACCGCCGCCTGGCCCGTTGGCGGGAAAGTAGATCTTCTGACCGTCGAGTACGGTAGCACCAACGTTGTAGAGGTCGAGCTCGGGCGCGCCGCGAAAAGATTCGAAGAGCGAGTGGGCTTCTGTCCAGGGCGCGTCCGCGACGAAGAGTTCGCGACGTTGCGCATCGGGGCGATTGCCTGCGTACACCAGGCGCTGTTCGTTCGACGCCAGGACCTTCCCCTCGCCCGAGCAGTTTCCCGGGCAGGCGTCGGCAAGAAGATGCGATCCGGCCCAGGTGCCGTCGGAGGTCCAGACCTCACGGCCGAGGGCCCCATCCTCCTTGAGGAAGAAAAGCTGGGAGCCGGCGTTCTCGAGCCAGGCCGAGTCGAGACAAGAGGCCTCGGAGCAGATGTCTAGAATATGGGTCGCGGAGGTCCCCGCCGCAGTTGCGCTCCATAGTCCAGCGCCGCCGATCCCGTCGGTTGCCAGGAAGTGGGCCGTCGAGCCTGAGACCGCCAATTGGTCGAACGGACTACCCAGGGCGAAGGGATGGTCGTACTCGAAGGAGGTCACCGGATGCGTCCCGGCGACCGTGCCATCGGTAGCCCATAGTTCTCCGCCTGACGACAGGTCCTGAGCGAAGAAGAAAGCGCGGGTGGACGAAGCCTTGAGGCTCCAGACGAGGGCATTGGAAGCGGCGAAGGTGGTCAGCGGCTGCGTATGCGCCGCGGTGCCATCGGTACTCCAGACCTCGAGTCCGTCCGAACTGATGGCGGTGAAAATGACCAGCCTGTCATCGAGAACGACGGACTCATTCTCGAGTTCGAGATTCAAGGAGACGATCTCGGTCGTGCCAGAGGACGAACCGTCCGTCTTCCAGAGCTCGTAGGGCCCCTCTGGAGAGCGGTTCCAGAACAGGACGACCGAACCGATGCGGTGAAAGCCGCTCATCCCATCGGACTCGGTCATGTCGCGGAGGACCTCGACCTCCGTCCCGGATGAGCTGGTTCGCATCAGCTGCTCGTTGCCCTGCGCGGTCCCCCAGAAGTACAGGCGACCGTCGAGATAGGCAGCGCCTTCCGACTGGGCAATGAAGGGAAGTACCTGCCCGTCATCGTCCCCATCCACCAGTCGCACGACCTCCGGCGACGCCGCGCGGGCGAGGTACAACCCGGTCGCCGAACTGCCGTTTCCCGGGTGCACTCGCGCGAGAAAGAAAGGTTGATTCTCCGTCTCCCGGTCGATGGGCAAGAAGAAGTCGCTGCAAGGGTCTGGGCAGAAGTCATCGATCTGGCGTGTACCTTCTGGTGTGCCGTCGGTACGCCAGAGCGTGGAACCTGGAGTGTGCGACCGCGCCGAAAAGTACGTGATGCCACTCGTCGATCCGAGAAAGTCCGGATCGGAGCCGCCCGGCTGCTGAAGGGGGAGGATGTCCTCGAGCAGACTCGCCAGCTGGGCTTCGCCGGGTTGCACGGAAACGATCGACACGATTGCCACGATCGCGAGAAGGACAGGGAAGCGGACATGCATGATTGCTCACCTCGGGAGGACCTGAGTCTAGCGGATACCCTTGCCGCTCACCGGCGAAGACAACGACTCGAAGGGAGGGCAGCCCGGCCCGCCCTTAGGGCGCCGGAAACGCCTCGATGTCGCCGAAGCTGCCGAACTGGCCCAAAGGGTTGCGGTGGACGCGCGGCGCTCCGCCGGCGACGGTGTCCTCGCCATCCCTACTTCGAATGCGCTGGCGCGACGGAGGAGAGGAGATATCGCGTAGCGTCGTAGATTGCGAACCCTTCAGGCTCGCGATCATCGGCATCGAGGTCTCTGCCTGCCTTGATGAGCCTGGTCCTCTCTCGCCTCAGGAGCTCGAGCGAGAGTCTGTCCTGCAGCAGCAGGCTCTCGTTCAGGTGCGGGCTCAGTTCTCGCAGCGCAGGTTCTTGTCGGTAGATTACCTCGTTGAGAACGATCGAGTAGTTGTTGCCCGCATCGGTGAGAAAGCCAAAATCAAAGCCGAGGAACTCGAACTCTGATGATGTTTGACCTTCTCTCGCAGATCTCAGGTCGGTTGAGACAAGAAGCGTGTCCAAAGGGAGGTCCCCGCCCAGCCGCCGCCAGGGCCCGCCAGGGTGCCGCCAGGGTGCCAGGTGCTTTTTCGCTCGCCGGGTGTCAGGCGATTTTTCGGATTTTTCGGGTGACTCGCTTGGGGGTTTTCGTCTCTGACCTCCTCACCCTGAGCGCAAGATGCGCGGGCTTCAATCCGTCCTTACCTGTTGTGCCAAGAAGACTGCGCTACGTTCCGCTCGGTGGTGCCCTGGTCGAGATCTCCTGCCGAACCGTCCAGGGTCGACTTCTCCTCAGGCCATCCCCGTCCCTGAATGAGGCCGCACTCGGCGTGCTCGCGCGCGCCGCTCGCCTCTGGGAGGTCGCGGTCCACGCCTTCGCTTTCCTCTCGAATCACTACCACCTCCTCGTCTGGGTCGCCGACACGGCGCAACTGGCCGCATTCAT
>JBDTQT010000313.1:0-4192 GCA_039932055.1 Thermoanaerobaculia bacterium | reverse complement strand
TTTCGTCTACGACGCGCTCAATCGCAGGTCACGGCGCGATTCAACTTCAGCCTTTACTAACTTCAGCCTTTCCTCAGTCGCCGCGCCAGTTCAGGGCCGCAGATTCCGTCTTCTCTGTGCGGAGAGAAGATGGCCACCACCGCACCCGGTCCACCGCTCTACCGCCCCCGCCGCCCGGAGCGCACGGTGCTCTACCGGGCGCTGGTTCAACAGTTCGAGCGCTTCCTCGGAGCCTACGAGAAGCGCTTCGAGCCGGTGCACGGTTTCCTGCGCCGCTCGGTCGAACGCGCGGTCTACCGCTACCTCGACTGCGGCATCTTCGCCCACGGCGCGGCGCGTGCACACTGCGCCGAATGCGGGCACGACTTCCTGATCGCCTTCTCCTGTAAGCTGCGCTGCCTCTGCCCCTCGTGCCACCAGAAACGCGAGCTGCTCTGGGCCGCATGGGCAGCTGAGCTTCTCGGCGAGGTGCCGCATCGGCAGGTCGCTGTGCCCCCTGCTGTATAGGGGGTCCTCACAGTTCCGAAACGGTTGCGCATCTTCTTCCGTTTCGACCGCAAGCTCCTCGGTGAGCTACCGGGCTGCGCCTGGCGGGCTCTGAAGCTCTACCTCGCGGCTTGGTTCGGCGAGGCCGAGGTCGTCCCCGGGGCGATCGGTTTCCTCCAGACCGCCGGTGAGCTCCTCGGGTGGCATCCGCACCTCCACGTGCTCCTGACCGACGGCGGTTGGCTGCCCGACGGCAGCTTCCGGCACCTGTTGGCCTTCGACTCCTCCCAAGTCGAAAAGCTCTTCCGCGCCGCTGTGCCCCCAGTCTTATTGGGGGTCGCAGCTCATCCGCAAGGTCTACGAAATCGATCCGCTGCTCTGTCCCTACTGCGGTGCGGCGATGCGCATCGTCGCCTTCATCCTCGACCTCGCTTCGCTGCGGCGCATCCTCGGCCACCTTGGCTTCGCGCCCCAGCAGCCCGAGCCGCTGGCGCACTCGCCGCCTGACGAGATGGATCTATACGTCGAAAACGCCTGATCCGGCGTCGCTGGCCGCGAGGACGGATGGGGCGCCCCGGAAAGCGAGCCGGTGCGTCGCCTCGGTCGCGCTGCGCCCTCTGCGTCGCATCGGCTCGTGGTTTCTGGCCAGCCACCGCCGAAGATCCCTCTCGCCTACCCTCGGCCGACCTGCGACCCGCCCGCGAGAAGACCGCCGCAGCCCAGAAGCTCCCTCATGCGCCTCAGAACCCGCTCGCAGCCTGGCTCCGCCTCCCGCTGCTAGACTCTCGCGAAAAGCAATTTCCTACACGAGACCGCCGCCATCGGCTTGACCTACCACGGCGGCAGGAGGAACTGACGACCCAAGGCGGTGCCGTCGCCGACCTCTGAGAGCCGCTTGGCATTCTGGGTGCTTGGTCACCACGCCGAGGTGTCGCCGGACTCGAAGTCGTCGAAGAAGATCGGGCAGGTCGAGGGGTTGGCGCCGCAGGTGTAGAAGCGGATGGTCACCGGCGGGCCGAACCAGCTCTCGCCGCCGTCGTCGCGCACCAGCTGCCAGTGGGTCTCGTACATCCCCGGCGTGATCGGCGCCGTCACGGCCAGCTCGAATCGAACGGCCCGGCCGCGAAAGACCCCGCCGTAGCGAGCGACCTCGTTCTCGACGTCGTCGATCGCGTGACGGCCGGTGCCGAAGACGTGGGTATCGCCGTCCGCCTGCCCGAGCGAGAAGCCGTCGGCGGCGCTCCACTCGAGATCGCCCTCGTTTCGGACCACGATCTCGATCGTCATCGGGTCCCCGGCCGCCACCACCGAGGGCGCCCGGGCGAGGAGGAATCGGGAGTCGAGATCGGGCGTGTCGTTGAACGTGCGGGCGCCGGCGCGAGCCGTATCGATGTACTCGCGCGGATTGCCCATGGTCGACCAGACGTCGGTGTTGCCGCTGACGTTGCCGGGAGCGATGTACGGCGGGCCGGGATCGCCCTCGTAGATGCCGCTGCCCTCGTCGTACTCGTTCCAGGATTCGATATAGGTGTGCCGAATCGGCGGATTGTCGTTACGGGTAGCGTTCAGGTCCGACCAGGCCTGAATGAAGTGCACCCCACCGTCGCGCGGTACGAAGGTACCCGGCGTCCGGACGTTCTGATCCCAGACACCGCCATTGACCGTCGCGGCACGCTTTCCGTTCGCGGTGTTCGTCGCGAAGTAGGCGAGGTTCGAGAACTGGTGAATGATCTCGTCGGTGAACGGCGGCGGCAGGCCATTCGTGCTGCCGATCATGTAGACGCCGGAGTCGAACCCCTCATGGCTCGAGCCGAGAGCTGCGGCGAGGCGGCCCTCGACGTCTGCGCGCGACAGCGCACCGACGTTGTCGGTGAAGCCCGGGTTGCAGTGCCAGGTGTCGAGCACGATCTTGCCGTCGAGGTGGCCGAGGTAGCTCGTCGCGAGCTCGTCCGAGTTCACCGCCAAGAACTGCTCGAACCAGCGGACGTACTGCCCGACGAAGGCGTCCTTGCCGGCGTTCGTCGCGAGGTCGATCGGCGCATCGAACCAGGTGATCAGCGGATCCAGGAACGGCACCGCCTTGGGGGGGTCCCAGCCTCGCGCCCGCAGCTCCTCGATCGCCCGGAACAGATTGAGGCGCTGCTGCTCGAATCCCGGGACCAGGTGCACGTAGAGGACGTCGATGCCCGCGTCCATCATGTCGGCGACCTGTCGGAGCCAGAAGTCCGGCTCGCCGGTCCAGTTCGGGCGACCCTCGAGCGGGCGCCAGGGTCCGGAGAGCTGGCCCGCTGCCGCCGTGTACCAGTGAAACACCGTGGTCGCGACCCACCTATCGCTCGCGCCGAAATCGCGGCCGGCGCTGAACAGTGGCAGCGGACCCGTGACCTCCGGGAACACGACGAGGATCGCGTCGTCGCCGCCATCGGGGACGAGGCGGATCGAGAGGAACGCGTTGTCCGCTTCTGGGTCGCTGAAGGTCGGTCCGGACACGTGGCTCCAGCCGGCGGTCGCCGTGGTGTTGAAGCCGCCGGGCTGTCGCCCCAGAAAGGTCACACCGGTGAAGAGCGGAAAGCCGACCTGGACACCTTGTGGCGCCCCCCCGCCATTCGCGGACTTGATCCAGAGCTCGGCGTGGTACGGCGTTTCCGACAGGATCGCGAACCGGGCGTTGTCGTCGTCGAAGCCCTGATCGGCGCCAAAGGCCCCGACTTCGAGACGCACCGCGCGGGTCGGCGGACTGCCGGGGTAGAGCTCCCCGGCGGCGATCGGCACGAGGCTGACCTCCGCCGCGCCCCCGCCGACCGCGAAGCCGCGCCAGAGATCCGGAATCGTGCCCGTCGCGCCTACCGAGGCTCCGAGGCTTCCGGTAAAGCGGGGATTCGGCACCAGGTTGCGGGTGACCGCCGACAAGCTCACCGGCCAGAGGGCGAGCGCCGTGAGGAGCGGCGCCGCCAGGAGCCGTCGGGGGCGATGCCTCGGCGTGCGAGCGGGTCGTGAAGGATTCGACGCTGTCATGGTCCCCTCCGAGAGTAGTCGGGCTTCCCCGTGTAGGAAATCGCTTTTCGGAATCGACTGTACCGCAAGTCGGGCGGTACGTCTCTCGGGTCGTCGGGCGGCGGTCGGGGCCAGAATCGGATCAGGATCCAACCTTTCGGCTGGAGGCGAGGTGGGTTCGTGCTGTCTCGGTGTCGATCGGCGGGCGCGGAGCGGCTGCCGGGCGACACCGGAGGCGCGCAGAAGCCAATCGCCTCTCGGATGGCCGAGAAGCTCAGCTGCCCATGCGGCCCAGAGTAGCTCGCGTTTCTGGTGGCGCGAGGGGCAGAGGCAGCGCAGCTTGCAGGAGAAGGCGATCAGGAAGTCGTGCCCGCATTCGGCGCAGTGTGCGCGCGCCGCGCCGTGGGCGAAGATGCCGCAGTCGAGGTAGCGGTAGACCGCGCGTTCGACCGAGCGGCGCAGGGAACCGTGCACCGCCTCGAAACGCTCCTCGTAGGCTCCGAGGAAGCGCTCGAACTGTTGAGCCAGCGCCCGGTAGAGACCGTGCGCATCGGGCGGCGGGGGCGGTAGAGCGATGGACCGGGTGCGGTGGTGGCCATCTTCTCTCCGCAGAGAGAAGACGGAATCCACGGCCCTGAACTGGCGCGGCGACTGAGGAAAGGCTGAAGTTGAATCGCGCCGTGACCTGCGATTGAGCGCGTCGTAGACGAAA
>JBDTQT010000312.1:0-4277 GCA_039932055.1 Thermoanaerobaculia bacterium | reverse complement strand
GCAGGAAGTCCCACATCACGAAGCCGAAGAAGTCGAGGTAGAGCGACCGGCCGTCAACGAGCACCAACTGCGAGGTCGACAGGGTGTTCGTCGAACCGCGCGACGTCATGTTGATGTCGCGGGCGCTGGTCTGCGAGACGTTGAGGCCCGGGACGTTACGCAGCAGCGCACCGTAGTTGTCGGCCGGAATCGACTCGATGTCCTTGGCCGTCAACACGGAGATCGCGGCCGGCGCCTCGTTCAGTGATTGCTCGGTACGCGACGCGGTGACGACGATGACCTCTTCGACCAACTGATCCGGTTGCTCGTCCGGTGGAGCTTCGGCCGGCGGAGCTGCTGCCTGCTGGGCCATCGCCGGCCCGACCGCCAACGTCAGCGTGGCGATGACGGCTGACCACAAGCGCTTCTGATCCATGTCTTCCTCCCCCGTGCATGGTGGGGCCGCTCCAGGCGGTCCCGCATTCGAGAATTTTGCTGGCGCGGATCGTAACCCACAAGAGGTCATTCTGCTACCATGAAATCGGAGGTTCTCGAGTGGATTCCCTGCGTCACATCGTCATCGGATTCGACGGCCGGGAGGACGGTCATCGGGCGCTCGCCTGGGCTGGGGCCTTCGCCCGGGAGACGCCCGGTACAGTCCTCCATCTGACTCACGCCCTCGCCCTGCCGGCGGTGCCGATGCACTCGCTCGACCTGTCGGCCGAGGAGATCTTCAGCGCCGCCGAACGCGACATCCGCGGCCAGCTCGAGGCCGCCCGCGGCGAGCTCGCAGCCGCCGGAATCGCCAGCGAAATTCATATCCGGCGCTGGCTTCCGGCCGACACACTCATCGAGCAGGCGGACGAGCTCGGCGCGGTCCTCATCGTCGTCGGGCAGCACGGCGGCCGGGCGCGCCGGGTGCTCATCGGCTCGACCAGCGGCCAGGTGTCGCGCGAGGCGCGCGTTCCGGTCGTCGTGGCGCGCGGCGCGTTGCGCCCCAGTCCGCCGCGGCGGATCCTCGTCGGCGCCGACGGTTCGGCAGGCAGCCGGGCCGCCCTGACCGCGGCCCGCAATCTCTTCCCCGACGCCCAGCTCCTCATGGCGAGCTTTCGCGACCGCGCCGGCGGGTTGCAAACGGGCGAGCTCGCGGCTTTCGTCCGGGACGCCGGGCTCGATCTGTCGCGAGTCGAGCTTCACAGCAGCGAGGGGGACGCCGCCGCCGCCCTGCTCGCCTTGGCGGCGAACCGCGAAGTCGATCTGCTGTGCGCCGGTCGGCGCGGCGGTGGCCCCCTCCTCGACCTGCTCCTCGGCAGCGTCTCCGAGAAACTCCTGCAACTCGCCCCCTGTCCCCTGCTGCTCTCCCATTGAGCCGGGCACCGCTCTTGCTCCGGAGTCCATCCATGCGCCCCACTCGAACGAGTTCGCTACTTCGCCGCTTGCTGCCGCTCCTCCTGACCGCCCTGGCCATGCCGCTCGCCGCGCAGAACCCCAAAGCCCCGCAGCCGGCGGGCCAGCCGCCATTCTCCGAGACGATCGAAGTGCGCGAGGTCGACGTGCGGGTCGATCTTTCGGCCCTGCCGACCTTCGAGTCGATCGGCAAGAAGGGACGCGAGGACTTCATCGTCCTCGAGAACGGCATCGCTTACCCGCTCACCGGGCTCGGACCGGCGGAGGCCGCGGAGTGGATCTTCGTGCTCTATTTCGATTCGGTTCTCGCCGGTCCGGAGGCCCGGCAGCGCGCGGCGATCGAGCTCGCCGGGCAGGCCGACCGTCTCACGGCCGGCGGCCTGGCCGAAATCGTCGTCGCCGATCCGCTGCCGCACACGCTGCTCACCACCGGCTCGGCCGACGCCCTCCGCCGTCAGCTCGACGAGCTCGCGCTGGCGGCGGCCCGCGAGACGACACCCGCCGCGACCTCGCTGACGAGCGCAACGGCGACGCGGCTGGCCCAGCTCGACCGACTGACCGTCGAGATCGCGGCGCGCGGCGGCGGCGGCGCGCGCGGCCTGCTCCTGCCCGTGGGCGCCTGGCCGCTCGATCCGGAGGCGCTCTCCCGATTGACGAATACGGCGCCACGCACCGCCGAGGGCAGCGCGGCCGCCGCTGCGAACGAGCGGCCCGAGTTCCTGCCGCTACGGGAGACGGCGCAGGTCCTCGCCGGCTACGGCTGGGTCACGGTGCCGTTGGCGCTGCGCGCGCCGCGCGAGGTGGCGGAGCCTTCCGCCGCCGAGAAACGGACACAGGTATCGATGGGTGGCGGAGGCGACCAGCGCACGACCGTACCCATCGTCTCGATCTCGGGCAATGGGGAGCCCACCGACCCGGCGACTGCGGCCCGGGTCGACACGCTCACCGACTTCTCCCTGATTCCGTACGCGGAACTGTCGCGCGCCAGCTCCGGCGCGCTGGTCGGCGAAAGCGGGCGGCTCCAGGGTGTTCTCGGCGATCTTCGCGGCCGCCGCCTGTTCACCTATCGCTCGCCCTTCCCCCAGCCTGGCCGCCTGCTGCCGCTCGAAGTCCGCTGGCAGGGCGGCGACGGACGCACCCTCCCAGCGCCGCGCTGGCTGCGCTCCTCCACTCCGCCCGAAGTCGCCGCCGCCCGCCTCCGCAGAATGCTCGCCGGCGACCCGGCTGCGCAGTCCCCGCAGGCAGCGAAGACCGACGGCATCCAGTGGAACGCCGAGACCGGCCGCGTCTGCTTCCCGGGAGATGGGGACAAGCGCTGGGTCCGCCTCTCGACGGCGACGGAGAAGGACGGCCAGATCCAGCTCGCGACCGGACAGCCGGTGCAGATCGAGCGCACCGCAGCCGGTCTCTGCCTCGATGCGCCGACCACGACCGGCGGCCGCACCGTCCGCCTCGCCGAGGACCTCGAGAACGAAACCTGGACCAGCGCGGTCCGCCCCGCCAACTGAATCCGCAGCCGGATGCCGGGCCCGGAGGATCGAACGCTCTCTGTCCGGTGCCGCTCGGGGTCCTGTCTGGCCCGCTTCCCATGGGTCCTCGCGCTGAAGAAGCGCGCTCCGGGCCCATGGGAGCCCTCGGTCCAGCCACCCCTCGCTAGCGGCCGGTAGAGGTGCTGCGCAAGCCGTTGCGCATTCCTCTAAAGCATCGCCGACCTTCGACAGCTGAACATCTCTTTCTTTTTACTGAAAGCCTTTGCTTTTCTTCTGTCTCTTCTTTCCTCTTTACCGGGAGCCTTTTGTCTTTTTATTTACGCTTTATTTACGCTATTCTCCTGCCATGTCTGGCAGGGAGAAAAAGGACATCGCGCGCAATCTCCATATGGGGGGCGGCAAGCCCTATCTGTCGCCGGGGGCGCGCAAGGAGAAGCTTCTCGAGCGCTCCTACACCCGCGCCGCGGAGCGAGCGCCGCTGCCCTACGCCGAATTGCGCGTCGCCTCGGCGTTCTCGTTTCTCGACGGCGCCTCGCTGCCCGAGGATCTGGTGGCGCGCGCCGCTGAGCTCGGCCTGCCGGCGATCGCGCTGGTCGACCGCAACGGCGTTTCGGGGGCGCCCCGGTTCTACAAAGCGGCACGCGCCGCCGGCCTGCGCGCGCTGGTCGGAGCGGAGGTCGTGCTCGACGATCTCCCGGCGAGCCGCCTGACACTGCTCGTCGAGTCACCCACCGGCTACCGGAATCTCTGCAAGCTGCTCACCGCGGCAGCGCGCGGCAAGCCCAAGGGCGCCGCAGCGGCGAGATGGGAGGAGGTCGCCGAGTTTTCCGCCGGGCTGCACGTGCTCACCGGCGGCGACGAGGGTCCGCTCGCGGCGGCGCTCGCCGGCGACGGCGATCGTCTGGTGCGCGCGCGGGCGATGCTCGAGCGGCTCGCGCACCTCTTCCCCGGGCGGCTCCACGTCGAGTTGCAACGTCACGGCCGGCGCGAGGAGGAGCGCCGCAACCAGGCGTTCGCCGATCTCGCCGCGCGGCTGCGCCTGCCGCTCGTCGCGACCAACGGCGTGCGCTACGCCCGGAGCGACGACAAGCCGCTGCACGACGTTCTGACGTCGATCCGTCATCACAAGACACTCGATGCGGCGGGATCCCTCCTCGCGGCGCATCGCCAGCGCCACCTCCTGCCGGCGGCCGAGATGGCGCGCCGCTTCGTCGACCTGCCGCGGGCGGTGACCCACGCCTTCGAGCTCGCGGAGCAGCTCGACTTCACCCTCGCCGACCTGGGTTACCGGTTCCCCGACTTCCCCCTCCCCGCCGGCGAGTCGCCGTCGTCCTACCTCCGGCAGATCACCTGGAACCGCGCGCGGGCCCGCTTCCGCCCGCTCTCGGCGCGCGCCCAGGC
>JBDTQT010000311.1:0-4293 GCA_039932055.1 Thermoanaerobaculia bacterium | reverse complement strand
ACCGCGATACGCGCTGGCAGGGCTTCGTCGACGGCAGCTCGCTGACGGTCGACTTTCGCCTGCGCCATCGCAACGGCGAATGGCGCTGGTTCCGCTCCCACAACACGCCGTTCCTGCGCGACGACAAGGGCCGCATCCAGCAGATTCTCGGTATGACGCAGGACATCACCGAGAGCAAACGCAGCGCGGAGCTGCTGCGGCGGACCGAACGTCTCGAGAGCCTCGGCCTGCTCGCTGGCGGCATCGCCCACGATTTCTCGAACCTCCTGACTCCGATCGTCGGCAACGTCGAGCTGCTGCTCGACCGCCTGCCTCCGGACTCGCCGCTGCGCGGCCGCGCGGAGGCCATCAGCGCCGCTGCCGACCGCGCCACCGAGCTCGCGCGGCAGCTCCTGGTCTACGCCGGGCGCGGCGAGATCGAACCGCGCGCGATCGACCTCAACGCCCTGGTGGAAGACGTGGTCCACCTGCTGCGCTCGCTGGCGACCATCTCCACCCAGACCCGGCTCGATCTGGCGCCGCGGCTGCCGCCGATCAGCGGCGATTCGAGCCAGCTGCGCCAGGTGATTCTGAACCTGCTCACCAATGCGCACGACGCCCTCGCCGCGCCGCCGCCGCAGCGGGCGCCAGAGACCGGTCCCGGTGCCGGAGACGAGCCCGGGCGCGTGCTGGTCCGCACCCGCCGCGTCGAGCTGCGTCCCGCGGACCTCGGGACCCTGCTGCTGGGCGACGGCATGCGGCCCGGACCGGCGGTGCTCCTCGAAGTGGTCGACAACGGCACCGGCATGGACGCCGAGACGCTGGAACGCCTCTGGGAGCCGTTCTTCACCACCAAGCAGAGAGGTCGCGGGCTGGGGCTGCCCGCGGTGCTGGGCATCCTCCGCGCCCACCGCGCCGGCGTCAGCCTCGAGTCGCACCCGCGTTCGGGCACGCAGTTTCGCGTCTACTTCTCCGAGGCTGCCGCCTCCGAGCCGCGGGGACGTCCTCTCCCCGGTTGATACAATGCCCGTCCGATGTCCCGAATGCGCGCAACGACGGTCCTGCTGGTACGGCGCGACGGGCACGTCGCGATGGCGTCGGACGGGCAGGTGACGCTCGGCAGCACGGTCATGAAATCGGGCGCCGCGAAAGTCAAGCGCGCCGGCAAGGGACGGGTGCTGGTCGGCTTCGCCGGTGGCGCCGCCGACGGGCTGGCGCTATTCACGCGATTCGAGGCCAAACTCGAGCAGTTCAACCAGAATCTCGAACGCTCCGTCGTCGAGCTCGCCAAGGACTGGCGCACCGACCGGGTTCTGCGCCAGCTCGAAGCGGTGATGATCGTCGCCGACGCCGACAAGAGCTTTCTCGTTTCGGGCACCGGAGACCTCCTGCAGCCCGACGAGGACGGCCTCCTGGGAATCGGCTCGGGCGGCAACTTCGCCCTCTCCGCGGCGCGAGCGCTGCTCCGCCACACGACGCTATCCGCCAGCGAGATCGCCCGCGAAGCGATGCGTATCGCGGCCGAGCTGTGCATCTACACCAACGACCGCCTGACCCTCGAGGAGCTGTGACCGGACGCCCGCCTGCCGACGCCGAGCGGCCGGAGTCCGCGCTCGACAACCTGACCCCGCGGCAGATCGTCGCGGAGCTCGACAAGTACGTCGTCGGGCAGCGCGCCGCCAAGCGTTCGGTGGCGATCGCGCTGCGCAACCGCTGGCGGCGCCAGCAGCTCCCGCGCGAGGTCGCCGACGACATCGTGCCCAAGAACATCCTGATGATCGGGCCGACCGGCGTCGGCAAGACCGAGATCGCGCGGCGGCTGGCGAAGCTCGCCAAGGCGCCGTTCCTCAAAGTCGAAGCCTCGAAGTTCACCGAGGTCGGCTACGTCGGCCGCGACTGCGAGTCGATCATCCGCGACCTCACCGAGATCGGCGTCGCCATCGTGCGCGAGGAGCGCCGCAGCGCCGTCGCGGCGACCGCCGCCGAGCGCGCCGAGGAGCGCCTGCTCGACCTGCTCCTGCCGCCCGGGCCGCCGGCGGGCGCGACGGTGCTGGGAGCGATCGGCGGGACGGGCGCGCCAGCACCGGGAGCGGACTCTCCCGCGGCGGCACCGGCCGTGGAGGATGCCCACACGACGCGCGAGAAGCTGCGCGAAAGGCTGCGCGCGGGCGCCCTCGACTCGCGTATCGTCGAAATCGAGGTCGAGGACGGGGCGGCGCCGTCGCTCGAGATGTTCACCCCGCAAGGCGTCGAGGAGATCGGCATCAATCTCAAGGAGATGATGCCCGGCCTCTTCTCGCGCCGGAAGCGGCAGAAGGCGAGCGTCGCGGAGGCGCGCGAGGCGCTGCTCGCCGAAGAGGCCGAGAAGCTCATCGACCGCCAGCAACTGGCGCGCGACGCCCGGGCGCGGGTCGAGCAGACCGGCATCGTCTTCCTCGACGAAATCGACAAGATCGCCGGCCGTGAAGGTTCGAGTCACGGCCCCGACATCTCCCGCGAGGGTGTACAGCGCGACCTTCTGCCGGTCGTCGAAGGCACGACGGTCTCGACCAAGTACGGCCCGGTGAAGACCGACCACATCCTCTTCATCGCCGCCGGGGCGTTTCATGTCGCCAAGCCCTCCGATCTCATTCCGGAACTTCAGGGGCGCTTTCCGATCCGCGTCGAGCTCGAAGCGCTCACCGAGGCCGACTTCGTGCGCATCCTGACCGAGCCCGAGACCGCGCTCACCAAGCAGTACACCGCTCTGCTCGGCGCCGAAGGCCTGCAGATCCGGTTCCGCGAGGATGCCATCGTCGAGCTGGCGCGCATCGCCGTCGAAGTCAACCGTTCGACCGAGAACATCGGTGCCCGGCGCCTCGCGACGGTGATCGAGCGGCTGCTCGAGGAGGTCTCCTTCGAAGCCCCGGACATGGCCGGGATGGAGCTCGACATCGACGCCGCCTTCGTTCGCAGAATTCTCGACGACATCGTTCAGAACCAGGATCTCAGCCGCTATGTCCTCTAGCCAACCGGTCCGTCCCGCCGCGTCCTGCGGTCGCTCGCGGCGCTTCGCAACAACCTCAGGGGGCGCCACTGTCTCCGGCGTCTTCGGCGTTGCCGTCCTCGCCCTGCTCGCCCTGCCGATCATCGCCTGCGGCAAAAAGGGTGACCCGATGCCGGCACCGCGCACCATTCCGCAGGCCGCCAACGACCTCAAGGTTCGTCAGCGTGGTCTCGAAGTGGTGGCCGAGCTCGGCTATCCCAAGGCGACCGTCGCCGGGCTGCCGCTCCAGGGTCTCGATCAGGTGACGCTGTACTCGCTCGACCGGCCAGTGGCCGCGACGGTTGCCGCCCCGCCGGCGCTGGCACCGGCTGGCAGCGCGCCGGCGGCGGGTGCCAAGCCCGCACCGCCGACCCTCGTGATGCCCGACCTGCGGGAGTTCGCAGTCGCTGCCAAGCCGTTCCTCGCGCTCTCGGGCGCCGAGCTCGCGAGCGCCATTTCCGGCGACCGGATCACGGTGCGCTTTCGCCTCACCGAGCCGTTGCCGGCGGACCAACCGGTGCGCATCTTCAGCGTCCGCACCCATGCCGCCGGCGGCGAGCTCTCGGACTGGTCGAACCTGGCTGGCCTCCTGCCGCGCGCGCCGGCCGCCCCTCCGGCCCAGTTCACCGCCATCGCCGCGAAGAGCGGCATCGATCTGTCGTGGAGCGCGACGGCTCCTGCCGGCGCCGCCCCTCCCGCCATCGCCGGCTACAACGTCTACCGGAGGGACGCCGCGCGCACCTCCTACGGCGAGCCGGTCGCCACGCTCGATGCCGCCGTCACCACGACCACCGACGCCGGCGTGATCTACGGCCGGCGCTACATCTATGCCCTCACGGCGATCGGCACCAAGGTGCCGCTGGCGGAGAGCGCGCTCTCCGCCGAGGTCGAGATCGACTATCAGGATCGCTTCGCTCCGGCGCCGCCAGCGGAGCTCTCGGCGCTCGGTAGCGTCGGCGAGGTCCGCCTCGTCTGGCCGGCGAGCCCGGAGGCCGACGTCGCCGGCTACGTCGTCGAACGCGCCGATCCGGATGCCGACTTCCACCGCGTCAACATCGAGCCGGTCGCCGCGCTCGAGCTCACCGACCGCGGCCTCGCTTCCGGCTTCACCTTCCGCTACCGGGTAGCGGCGATCGACAAGTCGGGCAACCTCGGCCCCCCCTGCGAGCCGGTCGCTACACGCGTGCCGTGAGCGCTGTCTTCAAGGTCTCCGGCGGCGGCAACGACTTCCTGGCGCTTGCCGCGCCGGAGCGCGAGCCCACCGCCGACGAGATCCGGTCGTGGTGCGC
>JBDTQT010000310.1:0-4293 GCA_039932055.1 Thermoanaerobaculia bacterium | reverse complement strand
TGGCGTCGGCCATCTCCGGGTCGGTCATGATCGTCGCCGGGTTCGAGTTGACCAGAACGACCCGATAGCCCTCGCGCCGGAGCACGCGGCAGGCCTGCGTCCCCGAATAGTCGAATTCGCAGGCCTGGCCGATGACGATCGGCCCGGAGCCCAGTACCAGGATGGAGGAGATGTCGGTGCGCTTGGGCATGCGGAACCTGATCTTATCAGCCGCAACCCCGACCCTCCGACGTCCGTCGGCGCACCGACGCGCGCCCGCTACTGCTTGAAGCCGGTCACCATGTCGCGCTTGCGCTTCTGCGAGTTGACGCGGCTCTTGAGCCAGCAGGTGCGTTCGATGGTGTCGTAGGAGTAGGCCCGGCAACGGTTGTCGCGGCGACAGGAGTCCTGGCAGTCGGCCAGACCCCGGGCGCGAAAATCGACGTAATCGTTGCCGCGCCGGTCGAAGCCACGCTCCTCGGTAAGCTGCCCCTGGCCGTCGCCGTTGTTACCCCCGTCGTTGCCACCCCAGCCTTGCTTGACGCCGGATGTCACCTCGCGATTCTGGCTGGCGTCGGGCACCTCGGCCTTCAGGTAGCAGACCCGGCGATTGAGGTTGTAGGCGTAGGCCCGGCAGCGGCTGTCGTCCTTGCAAGCGTTCTGGCAGGTGCGCAGGCCGTCGGCGGCGAAGTTCCGATAGTCGGCACCACGGCGATCGACCCCGTACTCCTCGGTCACCCCGGACGGCGTGGGCTCTGGAACTGGCGGTGGTGGCGGCGGCTCGATGTTCGGACCCTGCGATCGGAAGCTGATGCCGAGTCGCACCGGCGACTGGCCGTCGAACTCGATCCGTTCGAAGCCTCCCCGGCGGTCGAGCGCGACCCAGCCTTTGGCTGTCGTCGGGACGCCGTCGAAAGTGTCGAGAACGATGTCGACGTGCTCGCGGCCGTTGAATTTGACGATCCGGCCGCGCATCGCGAGCTGGAGATTGCGCCCCCAGAGCTCGACGGCGGCGGTGCCGCCCTGGCCCAGGACGACGCGTGCTTCGGTGAGATCCCACTTCTCCTGGCTGCCACGGTTCTCGTAGGTCCCGGTTCCCCGGTGACGCGCCGCGAGGCGCGGAAATTCCTGCGCCTCGGCAGGGGCGATTGCGGTGAGCAGGCCGGCGGCTCCGGCCACAGCCAGAACGAGGGTGGGAATGAGTCGGGAATTCCTGTTCATGAGTTCCTCCAGAGTAGGCGCCAGCACGCAACGATCACTTGCGGTGGGTGCAATTGCAAGACACTCGCCGCAGTCTACTCGCCTCCGTCTTCTGCGCGGCGACCGACGGTCGAGAGACGGTTAGAATGGGCGAAGTGAACCGATCGTCGAGCCGCGCCCGTCGGCACCTCCTCCTGTTGCCGGCCCCGATCGGCCGCCTCCTGCGGGTGATCGGGGCGATCTCGGCGATCTCGGCGATCTCCGGAATCGCCGGGACCGGCGCGATCGTCCTGGCCGGTCCGGCGTACTCGCAGGCGGCAGCAGTTGAGGCTCCGACGGCGCCTGCGCCGCTCTCGGAGGTCGGCGAGTGGTCGCCGCTGATTTCCTTCCCGACGATTCCGATCCACGCCACGCTCCTGCCGACGGGGCTGGTGCTGTTCTGGGACCGCCACGACTTTCCCACTGGTGACGGCCACCCGCGCGTCTGGGATCCGGCGACGGGGATCTTCGCGAAGACCGCCGAGCCGCCCCCGGGCCACGACCTCTTCTGCTCGGGGCACACCCTGCTCGAGGACGGGCGCCTGTTCGTCGCCGGCGGGCATTTCGCCGTCGGCGTCGGCCAGCCGTTCGCGGCGATCTACGATCCGTTCGCCCCCTCCTGGTCGATGGCGCCCGAGATGAATGCCGGGCGCTGGTATCCCACGGCGACGACGCTCGCCGACGGCGGAGCACTGGTCCTGGCGGGCGGCGACGAAGAGGGCGCGGCGAACACGCTGCCGCAGATCTTCCGGCCGGCGCAGCTGACCTGGGACGGCCTGCCGGAGGCCGAGCGCGTGCTGCCCTACTACCCCTTCGTCTTTCAGGCTCCGGACGGCCGGGCGATCGTCGCCGGGCCGGACGCAGTGGCGCGCCGGCTCGAGCTCGCGCCACCCGGCGCCTGGAGCACTGTCGCGGACAGCGGCCACGGACTGCGCTCCTATGGCTCGGCGGTGGCCTACGGCGACGGCCGGATCCTGCTCGCCGGCGGCGGCGACCCGCCGGTGGCTGCGACCGAGACGATCGACCTGACGCAGGTGCACCCGGCCTTTCGTGAGCTTCCGCCAATGTCGGCAGCCCGGCGCCATTTCAACCTGACGCTTCTCCCTGACGGTTCGGCTTTGGCGATCGGCGGCAGCTCCGCGGCGGGATTCAACAATGCGACCGGAGCCGTGCTGGCGACCGAGCTCTGGCGTCCCGCGACCGAATCCTGGAAGACACTCGCGCCGCTCGCGGTGCCGCGGCTCTACCACTCGGTCGCCCTTCTGCTGCCCGACGGCCGCGTCCTTTCCGCCGGCGGCGGTCACCCGAGCGACAGCGAGCACGGCGACCCTGACCATTTCGACGGCCAGGTCTTCTCGCCCCCCTACCTCTTCCGCGGCCCGCGCCCCACCCTCCTCGCCGCGCCCTCCGCCGTGATCTACGGCCGCAGCTTCGAGCTCGCCTTCGGGCCCGAAGCGCCGGTCGCGGCGATCACCCTCTTGCGGCTCGGCTCGACGACCCACGGCTTCGACATGAACCAGCGCTTCCTGCGCCTCGTCACGAGCCCGACCGTGCAGGGCGCGACCGTGCTCGCGCCGCGCGATCCGCGCCTCGCACCTCCGGGCCACTACCTGATGTTCGCCTTGACCGCCGACGGCGTGCCGTCGATCGGCAGAATCGTCCAGCTCACCGGCAGCCTGTTCCTGGATGGCTTTGACAGCGGGAACCTCGCGAGCTGGTCGGCGAGCGAGCCCGGAGACGAGGAGCGCCGGCGGCCCGCCACGCTACCCTAGCTCGCAGCCTGATCCCGCGTCGCCCACCAGCCGGCGATGAGCTCGGCGGCGACCTCGGCGCCAGACGAGACGAGCGCTGACGGCCGCGGACGGGCAAGCAGGCAGGGCAACTGGTCGACCCATGCGCCGCTCTCGAGCTCGGCGAAAGAGATCGCCGCCGCCGGCAGGCGCTCGCCGACGTAGCGCTCGAGCACGGCCGACTCACGGAAGCCGGGGCGCGGGACGTAGAGCATCCGGCCGCCGGCGGCGACCGTCTCGGCCACCGTCGAATAGCCGAGCTTGCCGACCACGACATCCGCCACCGCCACCAGGTCCGGGTGGTGGATGGGAGAGTGATGCGGCAGAAGGCGCAGGTTCCCTTCCCACCGCTCCTCGGGACAGGCGCCAGGGATCACGCAGGTCACACCGCGAAGGCCGGCGAGTGGCGCGAGGTCCGAGAGTCGATGCTCGACTCCGCCGAGGCTGACGAGAACAACGGCGTCGCCGGGCGGCAGAGAGAGGCGCGCGAAGATCTCGTCGCTCTGCCGGCGCGGCGCGCGCGCCACCGGCGGCACCGGTTGCGCTCCTGCCACCGGACGACAGAACGGTTCGAGCTGAAGATGCAGGTCGGGGCGGGCAACTTCGCGGCGCAGCCGCTCCGCCCAGAGGGCGAACTGCGGCTCCACCGCCGCCAACGGCTCGTAGATCCAGTCCCAGGTGAAGTTCTCGACCAGGACGCTGGGGAGTCCGGCGGCGCGCGCGACCGCGAGGCCGAACGGCGCGATGTCGGCGATCACACAACGAGCCCCGGAGGCGGCGACGGCCGCGGCGACCTCGGCGGTCCGCCCCTGGTCGGCGGCGGTCCAGAATCGCGCCAGCGCCGCCAGCGAGGCTGGCAGGTCCTCCTCCACCGGACTGCGCTGGACGAGGCCGACGTCACAGGCGAGCTCCCGGCGGCGGAAGGGGACCGTGAGCGACTCGGCGAAGAACCAGGACGGCACCGAGGTCCAGAGCTCGACCTCGACCTGCGGCAGGCGGCGGCCCAGCGCTTCGACGATCGCCGCCGTGCGCGCGGCGTGCCCGAAGCCGTGCGGCGTGACGAACCAGGCGAAGCGAAGTGCTGCCTTCACCTCGCCGAGTCTAGCCGCAGCCGGCTCTTCGCCGACCCACACCATGCCTCTGGCCGCGCTGCGGCGGCCCGCTTCGCTCCACGCGCCAGTTGCGCTATCCTAGGAGGAGCCGCGCCTCTTCGGAGGCCTTCGCCGGAATCGCCCCGAAACTTGCATGACGGAGTCCCGCATGTCCGAGCTCGAGAACAGCCCAG
>JBDTQT010000309.1:0-4320 GCA_039932055.1 Thermoanaerobaculia bacterium | reverse complement strand
CAGCCCTTGAGGATCTTGTTCGCCGGGCAGCCCATGTTGATGTCGCAGATGTCGGCGCCCATCGCCTCGACGAGCCGCGCCGCCTCGGCCATGGTGTCGGGATCCGAGCCGTAGATCTGGATCGAGATCGGTCGCTCTTCCGGCAGGAAGTGCATCAGGTCGAGCGTCCGCGCCACGCCCCGCACCAGCGCCCGCGAGGCGATGAACTCCATCGTCACCAGCCCCACCCCGCCGATCCGCCGCACGATCAGCCGGAAGTCGCGGTCGGTCACCCCCGCCATCGGCGCGAGGACCAGGGGAGTGTCGATCGGGACCTTGCCGAGACGCAACATCGAACCCCCTATTCTACCGCCACCGCCGAACCCTCGCCGACCCCCACCCCAGCGACCACGGCACAAGCCGGCCGGCGCTCGCCCGAATCCCCTGCGCGCAGTGGCGGGGGCCCCCGTCCTAACGAAGAAAGTGAAATAGATCCGGGGTCCCGACCGAGCACAGGGAATTCGGGCGAGTGCCGGCTGGCGACGGACTCGCAACCTGAGGCGCAGTCCTCCGCTAGGATGCCCCGGTGGCAGCTACCGCCCAGATCGATCTCGTCGCCCACGGCCTGGTGAAGGGCCTACCGGCCGCCTGGCTCGCTGGCAAGGAGACGGATCTCCTCGCGCCGCTGCGTCTGCTTGCGCCCGGGACGTTGCCCGAAATGGCGCCTCCCCCCATCGACCGCACGGCCATCGCCGCAGGACTGAAACGGGCCAACGCCGCCTACGGCCACCCGCGCGCCGCCGAGCTTGCGGCGAAGCTCGCCGACCCCAAGACCGCGGTGGTCGTCGGCGGCCAGCAGACCGGCCTCTTCGGCGGCCCGCTCCTCGCCCTCGTCAAGGCGGCGACCGCCACGCGCTACGCCGAAGCGCTCGAGGCGGCGGGCCGGCCGGCAGTGGCGATTTTCTGGATGGCGACCGAGGACCACGACTGGGCCGAGGTCGAGAGCGCGACGTTCCTTGCGCCCTCGGGCCTCCTGCGCCTCGGCCTCGGCGACGACGCCGCGCCGCTCGCGCCGGTCGGGTCGCGCACCATCGGGCGCGAGATCGAAAGCGTCTTCGCGGCGCTTGGCGCGAGTTTTTCGAACGAACGCTTCGCCATCTGGCGCCAGAGGCTCGAACAGTGGTGGACGCCCGGAGCGCGCTTCGGCGACGCCTTCGCGCAGCAGATGGTGGCGCTGCTCGGCGGACGCGCGCCGCTGCTGCTCGACTCGATGCTGCCGGAGCTCAAGGTCGCCGAGCGCCCCCATCTCGCGCGGCTCGTCGAGCAGCGCGCCGCCGTCGAAGCGGCGTACGCCGCCGCCGAGGCGCGGGTGCTGGCGCGCGGCTTCGACCTGCAGGTGGCGCCGCAGCGCGGCGTCTCGCCGCTCTTTCTCCGCCGCGACGGCGCCCGCCGCCGGATCGAATGGAGCGGCGAGGCGGCGTTCCGCCTGCGCGGCGCGCCGGCCGGCCAACCGGCCGAGCCGGTCGCCGACCTGCTCGCGCTCCTCGCGGCGGATCCGGCGCAGGTCTCGCCCGGTGTCCTCGCCCGACCGGCGATCCAGGATGCGGTCCTGGGAACCACGCTGCAGATCATGGGGCCGGGGGAGACGGCCTACCTCGCGCAAGCGGCGGCGATCTACCCGCTGCTCGGGATCGCCGCGCCCGCGACGGCGCTTCGCCCGCAGGTGTTGGTTTTCGACGGCCGGCAGCGCGCGCATCTGGCCGAGCTCGGCTCCGACCTCGAAGAGCTGCTCTTCGCCCCGGAGAGGATCGCCCAGCGCCTCGCCGGGCTCGCCGGGGGGGGCTTCGTCGCCGCCGAGCGGCCGGCGGTCGAGCAGCTCCTCGCCGGGCTGCACGCGCCCGCACTCGCCCTCGACCCGGCGCTCGAAAAGGGCTGGACGAAGACGCGCGACACCGTTCTCGGTGCTCTCGACGCCTTCGCCGCGCGCGTCGAAGCCGCGGCGTCGCGGCGCGGCGGCGTCGCCCAGCAGCGCTTCGAGCAGCTGCATCTGGCGACGCGCCCGGAAGGCGGGATGCAGGAGCGCGTCCTCGCGACCGCCTGGTTCGCCGGCCGCTACGGCGAGGACTTCGGCGCCACGCTCCTCGAGCAGCTCGACCTCGATCCGCGCCGGCTCGTGCTCATCGATCCGCACGCGGCTCGGTCTAACATCGCGCCGTCGTCATGAGCCAGCCATGAGCCAGCAAGGTTTCAACGCCATTGCGCTGTCGATCCCGGTCTTCTTCCTGCTCATCGGGCTGGAGCTCTGGATCGAACGCCGGGAGCGCTTTCGCGGGCACCGTCTCTACCGCCTGAACGACACCATCAACGATCTCGCCTGCGGCACGATCCAGCAACTCGCTGGCGTCTTCGGCAAGACCGTGCTCTTCGCCGGCTACATCCTGATCTTCGAGCGCTTCCGCATCGCAACGCTCGATTCCGGCAACTGGACGCACTGGGCGGTCGCCTTCCTCGGCCTCGACTTCTTCTACTACTGGTTCCACCGCGCCAGCCACGAGGTCAACTTCCTCTGGGCGGCGCACATCGTCCACCACCAGAGCGAGGAGTACAACCTGTCGGTGGCTCTCCGCCAGAGCGCCGTGCAGCAGTTCCTCGGCGCACCTTTCTACTGGCCGCTCGCCCTCCTCGGCGTGCCGCCGATGATGTTTCTGGCGCTCGACGCCTTCGACACCCTCTACCAGTTCTGGATTCACACCCGGACGATCGGCCGGCTGGGGTTCCTCGACGCGGTGCTCAATACGCCGTCGAACCATCGCGTCCACCATGGCTCGAACGCGAAATACATCGACCGCAATCACGGCGGCGTGCTGATCGTCTGGGACAGGATGTTCGGCACCTTCCAGCGCGAGGAGGAGGAGCCGGCCTACGGCGTCACCCGGCCGCTCGCCAACTGGAATCCGTTGTGGGCGAACTTCCAGTACCTGGGCGAGCTCGTCGACGTGGCGCGCCGCACGCGCCGCCGGCACGACAAGTTGCTCATTTTCCTCAAGGGGCCCGGCTGGCGTCCGGCGGACGTGCCGTTCGACAAGCCTCCCTACACACCGCTCGATGGGCGGAAGTACGACTCTTGTCCGCCGGAGGGCTTGCAGGGGCTCGCAATCGGCCAGTTCCTGCTTGCCATGGGCGCGGTCATCGCGCTGCTCTTCGGTGGCCCGCTCTTCGACGTCGACGCCAAGGTCGCGCTGGCGATCTTCGCCGTCTGGGGCCTCGTCGACGTCGGCGGAATCTTCGACCGCCGCGCCTGGCTGCCGGCGAGCGAGATCGCGCGCTGGGCGGCGACCGTCGCTGCGACCCTTCTGTTCGTGCCCTCCGATTGGCGGTACGCAGGGGGCGGACTGGCGTTCCTATTCGCAGCGCTGGTGTTGATTCCGCTCGTGCGTCGGCGCGCGGAGTTCTCGAGCAACGGCGGACCGCTGCCGGTACTCTCGGCCGGCGAGGAGGGAGCGCGCGTATGACAGTCGACGTGCTGGCGATCGGGGCGCACCCCGACGACATCGAAATCTGCTGTGGCGGCGCGCTCGCCCTCATGGCGCGCGCCGGGCGGCGGGTCGGGATCCTGCACCTGACCTCGGGCGAGGCGGGCACCCGTGGCACGACCGAAGAGCGCCGGCGCGAGGCCGCCGCCGCGGCCGAGCTCCTCGGCGCGCACGAGCTCGAATTCCTCGCTCTGGGCGACGGCGCGCTGCGCACCGGTCCGGAGGAGGAGGATCAGGTCATCGACGTTCTGCGGCGCCTGCGTCCCGAGCTCGTCCTCGGGCCGCCAATGATCGACCGCCACCCCGATCACGAACGCGCCCACGCAGTCGTCGCTGCCGCCTGCTTCTACGCCGGCCTCGCGCGGCGGGGCAAGGGCCAGCCGCATCGGCCGGCGGCGCACTTCACCTACATGCAGAACGATTCGTTCGAACCCTCTTTCGTGGTCGACGTCAGCGCGACCTGGGAGATCAAGATGCGGGCGCTCGACGCCTACGGCACGCAGCTCCACCCGCGGCAGGGCGGAACCAACCCCGCCGACGGGCCGGTGACCAAGATCTCGTCGCGCGAGACGCGCCTCGCCATCGAAGGGCGGGCGCGGCACTACGGCGACCAGATCGGCGCCGAGTTCGGCGAGCCCTTTCTCTCGCGCCGCACGCTCGCCATCGCCGATCCGTGGCAACTTCTCCCCCGCGGCCTGCGTTAAACAGACATGCGCATCGGCATCAGCTGTTACCCGACTTTTGGCGGCTCCGGAGTCGTCGCGACCGAGCTCGCCATGGCGCTCGCCGCCGGCGGCGACGAGGTGCA
>JBDTQT010000308.1:0-4320 GCA_039932055.1 Thermoanaerobaculia bacterium | reverse complement strand
TCTGGTCGATCCCCCAGCGCTTCGCGCAGCGGCCGAATTCGGCCTCGGCCCCACGGTGGCCGCCGGAGATCAGGCTGACTCGATTCGAATTCGGCATCGCGAAGCTCCTTGAGGAACGAACGGCGGCTTATGCCGCACCGCGGAATTGTATCCGAGGCGCGCTGAAGGTCGAACGGCGTTTGCCGTATCGTCAGGGGGATCTGGCCGAAAACCTATGGTCCTGTCAATCGTCCCGCTCCGGGCGGTCGTCTTGCCGGTGACGGGGGACTTTCCTGTGAAGCGAGCCGAGATCGGCGATTTCTAGACTGCGACGCGGTAGTCCACGTGAGCTGGGTCGGCGATGCGCTTGGAAGCGTCGAGAATCTCGAGGCCGACCAGGTTCCCTCGCGCGTCGTAATCGAGGATCACGCCCGGCTTGTCCTCGTCGCTCTCGGCTATCGGCTCCGGGGAGAACCGGACGGTCAGCGTATCGGTTCTGGGGTCGTAGGTGACGTTCATGGCTGGACCTCGTACTCTTGGAGTTTACTCGTTCTGTAGGCGGTCACAATCTCGTGAGGTTCACGGTCGACGTCGACAACCACGCGCAGTAGGTAATCCCTGCCCGCGACCTCGATTCCGCCTTGCGCGACGACGCGGCCGCTGCGCACAGGCAGAATCAGCTCCGGAGCGCGAAGTACTGCTTCGACAGCGGACTCCGGGAGAAGCCGTTCTGCGACCTGAAGGCGAGCGTGGGGTGTCCATACCGCTCCGAGAAGGTTCACGCGTCCATTCGCTCGCGATTCGCATGGAACAAGGTTGACTGCCCCATGTCTTCTCCGAACTCCTCTCCGACTTGCTGTTCGGTCAGGCTTGACGGCGCTACCCCCCGAACCCCGCGAGCACATCGAGGACGAAGTCGATGTCCTTGGCGGTGTGGTCGGCGGAGACCTGGAAGCGGATGGTCTCGTCGCCTTTGGGAACGACGGGGAAGTTGAGGCCGGTGGCCAGAACGCCGTGTTTCAGCAGGTGGCGCACCAGGGCGGTGGTCTTCGGGGTGTCGCGAACGAAGAGCGGGACGACCGGGTGGGTGCCTTGCAAGGTCTCGAAGCCGAGGCGAATCAGGCCGTCGCGGAACTGGCGGGTGCGGGCGGCGAGGTGGGCGAGGAGTCCCTTGCCCTCCGGTCCGTCGACGATCTCGACCGCTTTCTTCGCCGCTGCCGCTTCAGCGGGGGTGATCGGGTTGGAGTAGATGTAGGTCGGCGCCGACTCGCGCAGGAAGTCGATCAGGCCGGCGGCGCCGGTGACGTAGCCGCCGTTGACCCCGAACGCCTTGCCCAGCGTGCCGATGAGAACGTCGGCCGGACCCGAGCCGGAGGCCTCTTCGGTTCCCCTGCCGGTGGCTCCGAACGCCCCGACGCCGTGGCTGTCGTCGACGATCACCACGACATTCTCCGGGAAGGCACTGTCGTGCTTCTTCGCCACTTCGAAAATCGCCGGCAGCGGCGCCTCGTCACCGCGCATCGAGAAGATGCCGTCGGTGACCACCAGGGCGCGCTTGCAGCCCGCCACCTCGGTCAGCCGGGCGTCGAGCTCGGCGACGTCGTTGTGACGAAAGACGCGCTTCTCCTTCGGCCGCGCCAGCTTGATGGCGTTGATGATGCAATTATGGTTGAGGGCGTCGGAGACCAGCGCTGTCTCTTCCGTCACCAGCGGCGTGAAGACGCCGAGCATCGAGGCGTAGGCCGAGGAGAAGATCATCGCCGCCTCGCGGCCGTGGAAGCGCGCGAGGGTCGCCTCGAGCTCGATGTGTGGCGCATAGGTCCCGCTGATGAAGCGCACCGCGCCGGGACCGGCGCCGAACTTTCTCGATGCCGCCTCTTCCGCCTCGATCACCTCCCGGCGCAGGTTCATGCCGAGGTAGTTGTTCGAGTTCATCTTCAGGAAGAGCTCGCCGCCGCGTCCGGCGATCCGGTAGCGCGGGCCGAAGCCGGATGCGGCCGCTACGACCGCCTCGATGACCAGCTCGTGGCGCTTCGGGTTGCCGCGCGCGTCGAGCACGGCGAGGTCAGCTGCGAGGGCAGTCAGGAAACGATCGTGCGGCATTGCGACACCTCTGTTCGGCAGCGGGCGTGCGTCGCGAGGGTCGCGAGGCGCGCGTCAAGTCATTCAGGAGATGCGGAGCTTGATGCGCAGCTCCGTGAGCATTTCGGCGACCATCGCGGCGAGGTCGTAGCGCGGTGCCCAGCCCCATTCGGCGCGGGCGGCCGAGTCGTCGAGCGATTCCGGCCAGGAGTTGGCGATGCGCTGGCGCACCGGATCGACGTCGTAGTCGAGGGTGAAGCCGGGGAGATGCTTGGCGATCTCCGCCGCGAGCTCGACCGGCGTGAAGTTCACCGCCGCGATGTTGAAGGCGTTGCGGTGTTTCAAACGAGTCGCGTCGGCCTCCATCAACTCGATCGCGGCGCGGATCGCGTCCGGCATGTACATCATGTCGAGGCGGGTGTCGGCGCCGAGGAAGCAGGTATAACGGCCGTGCCGCAGCGCTTCGTAGAAGATGGTGACGGCGTAGTCGGTCGTCCCGCCACCGGGCGGCGCGCTGTGCGAGATCAGGCCGGGAAAACGCAAACCGCGCACATCGACGCCGAAGCGCGAAGCGTAGTAGTCGGTCAGCAGCTCGCCGGCCACCTTGGTGACACCGTACATCGTCGTCGGCCGTTGCAGGGTGTCCTGCGGTGTGTGCTGGCGCGGCGTCGATGGGCCGAAGGCGGCGATCGAGCTCGGGAAGAAGACCGCGCAGCGCTCCTGGCGGGCGATCTCGAGCATCTTGTAGAGCCCGCCCATGTTGAGCTCCCAGGCGACGTGTGGCTTCTCCTCCGAGGTCGCCGAGAGCAGTGCTGCGAGGTGGTAGATCGAGCCGACGTCGTGCCGGCGGACCAGGTCGTGCGCCTGACGGGCGTTGGTGGCGTCGAGGACCTCGAACGGCCCGTCGAGGGCGAGATCGCCCGGCGGCAGGCGGATGTCGGAGGCGATGACGTTTTCGGCGCCCTTCAGGCGGCGCAGTTCGACGACGAGCTCGGATCCGATCTGACCAAGGGCTCCAGTGACGAGAATTTTACGCATGACAATCGGGATCGTACCGGCTTTCAGTGCCGGAAGACTACCGGCTGTAGGGCTTTCGGCGCAGGCGCCAGCAGGGGACGGCGTCACGATAGCGCTCGTAGTCGGCGCCAAAACGGTGGGCGAGATCACTCTCTTCGAACGGGCGCGCGAGGTAGTTCCAGGCCAGCGCGCCGAAGGCGGCGTAGGCGAGAACCACCCAGGAACCGAGGTAGAACGCCACCGCGCTCGCCTGCAGCCAGCCGCCGAGTGCCATCGGATTGCGAATCCGCGCATACGGCCCGGAGAGGACGAGGTAGGGCGCGGTATCGAACGGCAGCGGCGTGCCCCGGCCGTAGCGGTTCATGTGCGAGGTGCCCCAAAGGCCGAAGGCGGACGCGCAGGCGAAAAGCAGTATTCCGACGGGGCGCTGTCCGGAAAACTCGAATCCGGGCAGCCCGAGACGGCGCTCGAAAAAGACAATGGCGAGTGGCACGAACGCCAGCGCCAACCCCCAGAGGATCACGATCTGCAGCGCCGACTTCGCAACCTGGCGCGGCACCCCCTCGGAGCGCGTGACGCGGATTTCGATCACGCCGTTGGCGAGCGCGATGACGCCAGCACCGAGGAGAGTCGCGGCCGCCGCCGGCGCCATGAGCGCCACCGAGGCCCAGGCCGAGTCGCTCGCCAGCGCGAGGGAGATGCAGTAGAGCGTCGCGTAGGCGAGCCCACCGGCCACCAGGGCGAGAGCGAACGCCGCCCAGCGGCTGTGCAGAAAAACGAGCAGGCCGCCGACGAGAGAGCCGAGGGCGAGAAAGGCGAGGTCCGGCAGGCGGAAGGCCAAGAGATCGCCCACCGGAGTGCCGTCAGCGAGAAACGGCGCCACCCACTCCGGTCGCGTCGCGAGCAGCCCCCACCAGGCGACGATCGCCAGACCTTGCAGGCAGGAGTACGCCGCGACGATCCGGATCGCCCGGCGCTCGCTGAGCGAGAGCGATAGCTCGTGACTCATGCCAGCACCTCGAGAAGTCGCGCATTGACCTCTGCCGCACCTTCGTGCTGCACCCAGTGGCCGACGCCGGGAAGGAAGGTGAGGCGAGCGTCGCGGCAGAGGGGGACGGACTCGCGCGCCATCGCGGCGCCGAGGGCGACGTCGTCTTCGCCCCACAGGATCTCGACCGGCGGAAGGACGACAGTGTGGGGCGGTCGCGCGGGTGGACACCAGAGCGCGGCGCGGTACCAGTT
>JBDTQT010000307.1:0-4370 GCA_039932055.1 Thermoanaerobaculia bacterium | reverse complement strand
TAGCGGCTCTGCAGGTCGCGGCGGACCAGCTCTTTGAGGAGGAAACCGTGATGCATTCGGGTCCAGGCAAACCGCGAGGCGGCTGTTCATGCCATCTTGACATGGAACCTCGCTCCTGCCTACTATGAACATGTCTAGGAAATCCGACTATGGGACAAATACCAGAGATCCAGCAGGTCCAACTCGTCGGAAAGAAAATCCGTCAACTCCGCAAGGAGCGCCACCTGACGCAGACGGAGCTTTCCGCCAAGCTGGGAATCCAGCAGTCCGACCTTTCGCGCATGGAACAGGGCGAGTATCGGGTGAGCCTGGACACTCTGTTCAAGGTTCTCGCCGAGTTCCGCATCGGCGTGGGTGAGTTCTTCGAAGACGTCTCGCGTGAAACCGTCTCGCCGCGCGACATGCGCCTGCTGAGCGATTTCCACGCCCTCGATCCGGTCGCGCAGGAAGAGATCGAAGGCTATATTCACGAGCGCAAGCAGCCACGGCGCAGCGCTCGGCGCGAACCGGTGCTTCTCAGCTAGGCTTCTCGGACTCATATCGTGATTGAGAACCCGGAAGAGTTTCAGGCGGCGCGCGCCCGCTGGACGGAGGCTGTCGAGGCCGGACGGCTCGACGAGGCGCTCGTCCTCGTCGAAGAGGCCTTCACCTGGGCTGAAGCGAATGGCGAAGAGCTCCTCCGCGACCGCGCGCTGTGCAATCGCGCCGCCATCGCTCTCGAGCTCGGACGCGGCGCGACCCACATTCCGGCGCTGCGCGCACTGCTCGTCCGCAGCGCCGACGCGGAGAACGCCTACCTCGCCGCCTATACGATCGCTCGCCACTACGAGCTGCAGAAGGAGCACCGCAAGGGGCTCTTTTACGCCCAGTTGGCCCGTGATCGCGCCAACGCTCTCGACGAGAACCGCCGCGCTGCGAGCCTCAACTACATCGCCAATTTCCTCGTCGCCGAAAGCCGTTTCGACGAGGCGATCGCGGTCTACGAAGAGGCGCTCTTGCTGCTGCCGTCGCGCGATTCGCTGCGCCGGGCAGTGATCGGCTACAACCTCGGCTACTGCAACACGCTGACCGGCCACAGCTGCGAAGGCCTGACCTTGCTCTATGCGAGCCTGCGTGCGCTGCTGCGCCGCGGCGCCGCGGCGCACGCCATGAAGGCGCAGCTCGACCTCGCCTTCGCGCTCCTCGAATCCGCGCGTCCGCGACTCGCCGGCCGACATGCCGCCCGGGCGCTGGACGCTGCCGAGCAGTTCGGGGACGGCGACGCCAAGAAGAACGCGCTCTATCTGCTGGGGGCGGCTGCAGTCGCTACCGGCGACCGCGTCGGCGCTCGCCACCACTTCGAGCGTCTGCAGCAGGGTTTCTACCCCGAAGCCGACTATCTTCCCGAGCTCTTGCTGCACGTTGACGTGCGCGAGTTGGTCAACCTCAAGGCCTGATCCAGCGCCCGATGCGAAATCTCCTGCGCCTCTTCGCCGCCCTGTCGCTCCTGGCTTCCCTGGCCGCGGCACCGGCGTTGGCGACCGCGACCGCGACGCCTGTCGAGCTCGGCAGTGACGGCACGATCTATCGCCTCTGGTCGGGGACGTACGGCGAGCTCTTCGGCTCGGCGAACGGCAACATTGCGGCAGGGGTGCCGGTTCTCGCGCTGGATGTCGTCGTACCCGGACAGGCGGCGGTACGCAGTCTGGTCCCCGGCACGGACGGGCCGGAGATCGAGAGCGCCGCGGCGTTGCTCTTCGATCGCGACTCTTCTTCGGTTCACGCGGTCTGGAATTCGCGCACGGTCGCCGAGCAAACGGTCTCTCGCTTGCAGCTGCGCTCCCTGGCGCCCGCCGGCTGGACCGAGTTGATCGAGCTCTCTGGCGGCTCGCAGACCGACAAGTCGGCGCTGCGCCTGGCGCTCACCTTCGACGACTACGCCGTGACTGTGGACGGCGTCACGACACGCGTTCCGCGCCGAGTTCTGCACCTCGTCTGGGTCGAGACGGCGGCCGCCGTCGCCCGCGTTTACTATTCCCCGGTCGTCTTCGTCCGTGGCACCTACCTCGGATGGAATCCGGTGATCGCGCTGGACGAGCTCTCGACTTCGGATCCGTCGCTCTCGCCGGCTGCTCCGGCGCCGGCCGCCCTGGGCGCCGCACCGACGCTGACGGCGACGCCGACCGGCAAGGTCACGGCCTCGTTCGTTCAGTCGCAGACGCATCTCCTGGTGACGGTGGACATCCAGGCGATTCCTGGCGAGCTCGGCGAGTTGGCCGAGATGGCTCGCGGCCACATTGTCGAGCTCGCGCAGACCCTCGGCCTCGAGGATCGCAATCAGCTCGCGACGGCGGCACGCGGCCACATCGTCGAGCTGGCGGGCGAATTCCATCCGGCGGCGGCGGCCTATATCGGCGATCGCACCGGCGAGCTCCTGACCTCGGCCGATGCCTCCGCCGACGGCGCGACACTGGCGGAGATGGCGCGCGGCCACATCGTCGAGCTCGGCCGCGAGATCCTCTCCGGCGGTCTGGCGAATCACTGTGGCGCGGAAGAACTGCTGCTCGAGATCGCCCCGCTGGATCCCGCGACCGCAAGCCCGGAGACCGCCTTCAGTCACTTCTTCGTCATGCGCCGGGTGGCACGTTGGGAGATCCCGTCCGATCTGGGCGCGCCGGATGCGCGGATCCTGGTCTCCGCCGACGGCAACCGGGCGACGATCGCCTGGTCGGAAGAGGGTCACCTCTACTACCGTGAGGTCGATGCCGCGGGCGCTTGGAGTCTGACGCGGGATCTCGATCTCTCGCAGATCGCGCCGGCGGAAGCCTGGGACGCCGTCGTGCGTCGCGCCTCCGGCCTCTGATTCGCGCCTCGCCCCTTCAGCCCCCGAAGCCCACCAGCATCACCGCCTGTCGCAGCGAACTTTCAGCTCAGTCTGATTCGAGCTCGAGGCGCCGTGCCGTCGGTCGCGCGGGCAGAATCCGCGTTCCCAGATCCTGCCAGGCGGCGGCGATCGCCGACCGCTTCTCCGGCGGAGCCAGCACCAGCACCGAGCCGCCGCCGCCCGCCCCGCAGGCCTTGCCGCCCCATGCACCGAGACGGCGCGCGGTCGCCAACAGTGCCTCAATCGCCGGCGTGGAGATCTCGCCGGAGAGCTGGCGTCGCGCCGCCCACTCTTCTCCGACCAGACCGCCGACCGCCTCCCAGTTCGCCGCTGCGAGGGCGTCTGGCAGACGGCTGGCGATTTCGGCGATCTCGCCCAGCCGCTCGACGATGAACGGATCGGCCTCGAGTCGGCGGCGGACGACCAGCCAGTTGGCTCCCGCGGAGAAGTGACTCTGGCCGGTGAAACCGACCAGGAGGTGCTCGCCGAGGCGCTCGAGATCCACCGGCAGGGAGGTGACGACCTCGCCACCCGGGGCGTGCAGCAGTTCGAGAACGCCGCCGAGCTGCGCCGGATAGTGATCCTGCAGTCCTGTCGGCAGCCCCATAAGGCGCGCCTCCAGATCCCGCGCGACCGCAGCCCGCCCGGCAGCCGTCCGGGTGAGGCAGCTATGCTGCAGCGCCTCCGCCGCCGCCAGCAGCGCGACGGTCAGGGCGGAGCTCGCTCCCAGCCCGGCGCCGCGCGGCGAGGCGCTGGCGATGGCGACGGTGAATGGCGCCAGCCCCTCGGCGAGCGCGACCGCGCCCACCAGGGCGCCCCCTGGCGTCGCCGCGAGGTCGGCGAGAACAGCGTATTCGAGCCGCTCCCCGTCCTGGCTGACGGCGAACCCCTGGCGACGAGGCTCCAGGCGGACCTCGACTGGCAGGTCGAGCGCCACGTTGATCGTGCGCGCACCGGGATGGAGAAGACCCAGGGGCCAGATATCGAGCGTCCCGCCGGCGAAGTCCGCGCGGCACCAGGTTCGAACCCTGATCACGCCCTACTTCCTCGTTGTGGTCGAAGGTGCTGCCGTCTCGCGTACACCCGGATGGAACTCGGGCGCGCTCCCGACGGCCGCCATCGTGAATGCGGCAGCGTGGTCTGCCGACGGCGGCGCGGTCCCGGCGAGTACCGGCCGCAGGAGATCGCGCAGCTGCACGAACTCGGCGAGCTGGCCGCTGTCGAGCGGCATTGCGGGGACGCTCTTCAGCGACTGCGGATCGATCCAGTTTCCGTCCCGCTGTACCCGGTAGTCGAGGTGCGGGCCGGTCGCCAGGCCGGTCTGTCCGACGTAGCCGATCAGCTCGCCCTGACGCACCCGTGAACCCGCGCGGATCCCAGCGGCGAAGCGGGAGAGGTGCAGATAGCCGGTAAGGTAGCCGTTGGAATGCCGGACCTTGACTGCCTTGCCGCCGCCGCCGTCCCAGCCGGCCGAGAGCACGATGCCGGCGGCCGTGACGCGCACGGG
>JBDTQT010000306.1:0-4383 GCA_039932055.1 Thermoanaerobaculia bacterium | reverse complement strand
TGCTCGCCGCGCCGCTCGCTGCCGAAGGAGCAGCCGAGGTCGCGCTGCTCAGGAACCCGCTGCTGCAGGCCCGGCTGGAAGAGCTCGGAATCGCCCAGGCCGATCTCGCGCAGGCGACTCGGCTGGCGAATCCGGGCCTCTCCCTCGTCTCGCTCTCGGGCGGGGGGGAGCACCTTCGCAGCGCCTCGCTGGTGACGGATATCGTCGACCTCCTCGTCCAGCCGCTGCGACGCAGGCTCGCCGAAGCCGAGCTCGAGCGCACCCGGCTCGAGACCGGCCAGGCGATACTCGCGACCGCGGCCGACGCGCGCGCGGCCTTCATTCACTATCAGGGCGCGGAGAGACTGGCGGCGAGCCTCGGCCAGATCGCCGAGATCGAGCAGGCGGCGCTGGCGTACGCCGAGGCCCTTTTCGTCGCCGGGAATCTTACCGGCCTCGAGCACGCCACGGCCGCCGCCAGCGCGGCTGAAGCTGGCGCGCAGCTCACAGAGGCCAGAGCCGAGGCGGCACGCCGGCGCGAGGCGGTTCTGCGCGCGACCGGCCTGACTGCTGGCGATGCCTGGACCGCCGACGCGCTGGCCGAGCCGCAGCCGCCGGCGCTCGACGTCGCTGCGCTCGAGGCCCAGGCGCTAACCCAGCGGCTCGATCTTGCCGCCGCGCGCTGGGCGGTCGATGCCCTTGCGCGGGCGCTGGCGCTGAAGCGGCGTACCCGGCTCTTTCCGGTTGGCGTCGAGCTCGGCGCGGAGACCGAGAGCGAGCCGGACGGCGTGCGCCTCACCGGTCCGATCGTCGCGCTGCGCCTGCCGCTTTTCGACACCGGCAAGGCGTCGATTGCCCGTCTCGAGTCCGAATGGTTGCGCGCCCGGTGGCAGTTGCGGGCGCTCGAGGCGCAGGCGCAGTCGGAGGTCCGGGAGAAGGCCTCGGACCTGGTCTCAGCCGCCGAGCAGGAGAGGATCTACCGTGAAACTGTCCTGCCGCTGCGTCGCGAGGCGCTCGACCGCACCTTGCGCGAATACAACGCGATGCTGATCGGTACCTTCGATCTCGTCGTCGCCAGGCAGGCGGAGCTCGCCAGCGAGAGACGCCATGTCGAGGCTCTGGAGGGCTACTGGATCGCCCGTGCCGAGCTCGCTCTCGCGGTGGGCGGCGGGAGTGCGGCGGCCACGACCGCAGACAACGGCGCGCCGGAACCTGCCGCGCCCGCCCACGAGGAGGTCCACTGATGTTGACGCGCCGGGATTGGATGACACGCGCCGCGCTCCTGGGAGGAACGGCCGTGATGGTGGGCAGATCTGGAGCCTTCGCGCAGACGGAACCTTCGCACGCTCACCACGGGGCGCAGCCTGCGCTGCCTCCGCCGGAGCCACCTATGCCGGGTATGCCGGGCATGCCCGGCATGACTCAGGTACCTCCGGCTCCGGCGGTTCCCCCACCGGCGACTCCTGAGAGCCTTGTTCCGGTTCGGCGGGCGCTTCCGGCGCCGCCTTCTCTGGCCGAAGTGCGCGCCGCGCGACGCGAGCTCGGCTATACGCCGGTGACCACCCCCGACGGCGTCACCGCGAAGTGGCGGCGCAACGGAGTGTGGAAAGAGTTCCACCTCGTCGCGCACGAGGTCGTGCACGAATTCGCTCCCGGTATGGTCGTCAAGGTCTGGGGCTACAACGGCGGCACGCCAGGTCCGACGATCGAGGCGGTCGAAGGCGACTGGGTGCGCATCTTCGTCACCAATCACCTGCCCGAGCACACCACGATCCACTGGCACGGCATCTTTCTGCCCAACGGCATGGACGGCATCGGCGGCCTCGTGCAGCCGCACATCCAGCCCGGAGAGACCTACGTCTACGAGTTCCAGCTGCGGCAGCACGGCACCTTCATGTACCACCCGCATGCCGACGAGATGGTGCAGATGGCCCTCGGGATGATGGGCTTCTTCATCGTCCATCCCCGGCGCCCGAACTTCCTCGGCGAGGATCGGCCGGCCGACCGCGACTTCTGCATCCTGCCGCACATGTGGGCGATCCACCCCGGCGAGTACCGGCCAGATCCGATGGTAATGCTCGATTTCGATCTCTTCACTTTCAACGGCCGCTCGTTTCCGGGAACCTCGACCCTCGTCGTGCGCCAGGACGACCGGGTCCGCCTGCGTCTCGCGAACCTCTCCATGACCAGCCATCCCATCCATCTGCATGGGCACCGCTTCTGGGTGGTCGAGACCGACGGCGGGCAGGTTCCGAAGTCGGCGTGGATTCCCGATACGACGCTCAATAGCGTCGCCGGGCAGACCCGCGCGGTCGAATTCGTCGCCGACGCTCCCGGCGACTGGCCGCTCCACTGCCACAAGACCCACCACGCGATGAACGCGATGGGGCACGACCTGCCCAATCCCGTCGGCGCCGACACCAAGGCGGCGGGCCGGAAGCTGTCGCGGCTGGTGAAGGGCTACATGGCGATGGGCGACAGCGGCATGGCGGAGCATGCCGAGCATGCGAAGTTCCACCCCCTGCCGGAGAACACGCTGCCGATGATGACCGGCGAGGGCCAGTTCGGGCCGCTCGAGATGGGCGGAATGTTCACCGTCTTCAAGGTCCGCGAGGGGCTCGAGAGCTACGCCGATCCGGGCTGGTTCGCGCATCCCGCCGGCACCGTGGCGCGCAAGATCGCAGCGCCGGCGGGTCTCGCCGACGAATGGCTGCGCGGCGACGGCGAGGCGGCTGCGGAGGAGGCGCCGCACGAGCACCAGCACGGTGGCGGCACGGTGGAGCGGCCTTGAGGCGCACTGCAAGAATCTTCACCCTGCTCTTTGCGTTTCTGGGAGTGCTCGCTGCCGCGGCCGCGGTGATGTTCGTCGCGCGGGGAATCTCGGCGCGCGCGGAGCCGTCGCCGCTCGAGGTGCGCCTGGCGCGCGCGGCGCGACACCTGCTCATTCCGGCGCAGGCGCGCGCGCTGACGAATCCCGTCGCAGGGACCTCCGACGCCATTGCGAGTGCCATGGCGCACTTTGCCGATCACTGCGCGCTCTGTCACGGCAACGACGGCAGAGGGAGGACCTACCACGGCGGCAGGATGTTCCCGCGCGCTCCCGACATGACGGCCGCGGCGACGCAGTCGCTCGCCGACGGCGAGCTGTTCTGGATCATCGAGCACGGCGTCCGGCTGACCGGCATGCCCGGCTTCGGCGACGACGATCCGGCGAATGACACTCAGAGTTGGGAACTGGTGCTCTTCCTTCGCCATTTGCCGGCGATCACCGCCGAGGAGCTCGCGGAGATGCAGCGGTTGAACCCGATGTTGTCGCGCGCCGACGTGGCGCGCGAACGATCGGACGAGGAATTCCTGGCCGGCAGCGCGCCGGCCACTACGCAGAAGAGACCCTGACCGCCAGGGTCTCTCGAGAAGAGGAGCTTCCATGAATCGAACAGAAAATCGGATTGCAGGCCGTGCGGCTTTCGGTGCGCTCATCGTGCTGGCCTTCCTGATCGGAAGCGCTGCAGCGCTGTCGGCGCATGAGGGGCACGGACACGAGGCCCGGGGGACGATCCAGTCGATCGCTGCAGACAAGCTGGAGCTCACATCGACCGACGGCAAGGTCGTCGAGTTCATGCTCATGGACTCGACAAAGTACCTGCGCGGAGAGATCCCGGTGAAGCGCGAGGATGTCGCGCCGGGCGAGCGCGCGATCGTCAAGTTTCACGAGGTGAGCGCGATGAATCACGCCGTGGAGGTCCGGCTGGGCGAGAAGAAGCCCTGAGGCCAAACCGACGGATGGCTTCCCTTCCGCTGTGGCGCTGACGATCTCTCGGGTGACCGCCTTGATCTCGGGGTGGTGTGCCTTGTCCAAAGCCTCTTGAGAGCTCGATCCCACTCGGCTCGGGTAGATCGGCCGCGACCACGATAGGTCCCGTGAGTTGCCGCCGGTGTGAATTCGTCTCGAACCGCGGAATGGCTGCATTCTGACTGGGTGCCTGCTCCAGTTTGTAGATTTGACGGAATTGGCGTGCTCGAGCGAGGCGTCCATCTTGATCCCCGGACGGCTGGGCTGGCCCTTCTTTCATCCCTCTATGTGCACCCTGCATCTCCAGGTGGCGACCCATGCGCTCCACAGCTTTCGCCACGCTCGATGCGACATTCAGGCGAGGTGCCTGACTTTTGCCCGAATGGCGCAAATCCTGCAACCGGAGAGAGTTAGTCGTGGGCCCAAAGGGTCGAGAAGTCGCCCGTTGAAGCCAAACTTCTGAAACCAGAAAAGGAGTCGGAACATGAGCTGCTGTAGTGACGTCATGAAACCGGTCGAAGTGTCCTCGTGCTGTACACCGTAAGCGACGGCGGCGCACGCTGCGCGAGCGATGCGCGATTCCGGCTGCGGTTGCGCGCCGGTGGTCGAAG
>JBDTQT010000305.1:0-4392 GCA_039932055.1 Thermoanaerobaculia bacterium | reverse complement strand
TTCAAGCAAATCGTCAGCGACCCGACGGTGATCAAGCCGTTTCGGGAAGTGGTCAAGAAGCTCAGCCCGTAGTCCAACCTTTTCTTCAGGCAGGACTACGCGATGGAGGCGAGCGACATGGGAGACGTGGTGAACAGCATGAAAAGGGCACTCAGGAACGGGAAGGCTTGGACCTTGGTTCTTGCGGCTGCGACGATCTGGAGCGGCGCTGTCGCCGCGACTCCCGAGAGCGTGGCGCAGTCGTCCGAGCCGGTTCCGCCAGCGGCGGCTCCCGCATCCCTGCCGGCCACGATTTCCCGGCTCGCCGTCATGGAGAGCGCGCCCGGAACCCGGATCGAGCTGGTGGCCGACAGCGCGCTGGTGTGGACGACCTACCGCGACGCGGACGGGGCGCTGGTCATCGAGCTGCCCAACACCAGGCCGCTCGAGACCGTTCACGCCGCGAACCCGTCCGCCGGCCTGGTGTCGTCGGTCGCCGTAGCCGTCGACGAGACCAGCGACAGACCGCTCACCCGGCTCACCGTCCGCACCCGGCAGGATGCCGAGCACACGCTCGTCGCCGGTCCGCACGGTCTGCGCATCGACCTGAATCCGGCCGGAGTCGAGCGCATTCCAGCCGCGGTCGAGACCGTCGCCAGCCCCGGGTCCCCGCAAATTGCGGCGGTCCACGCGCCCGCCGTTCCCGTGCCCCCGGTGCCGGCAACGACGACCGTGAGTCTTGCCGTCCTGGGCACGCCGGATCGTCCTTACGTGGCGCCGCCGCCGACTGGACGGCTGGGCTCGCTCCTCGGCAGCGTCGAGGTCGTCGAAGAGGGCGCCAGCACGGTCGTCCGCATCGCCGGCGATGGTGAGTTCGCCTATTCGACCTTCCAGCTGGCGAATCCCGATCGCTTCGTCATCGATCTCGATGGTGTCGTGAACCAGAGCGCGCGCAGCAGCGCGCCGCTCGACGGCGAGATCCTCGCGCGCATCCGGGTCTCCCAGTTCAGGAAGAGCCCCGAAGCCGTCTCCCGCGTGGTCTTCGACCTGCGCCAGACCGTGCCGCCGACCATCGAGCGCGGCCCGGAAGGGCTCGTCGTTCGCTTCGGTTCCGCGGCCGCCACTCCGGCCGCAGCCGAATCGACTCTGGCTGCGGTCCAGCCAGAGCGCGAGCCGGCGATTGCGGCTCACGCCGAGCCCGTCGCCGTGCGGCCAGTCCTTGCAGAGCCGCTCGCCGCGCCGCAGCTCGCCGCCGCGGCTCAGGCGCCGCCGCCGACTCCCGGCTTGGTGAAGGAGGAGACCGCACCGGCCGCCGCAGAGGCGTTCGCCGCAAGCGACGTGCAGGCCTATGCCGAGGCGGAGAACGAAGCCGCCGACGAAGCGCGGAGCTCGGCCGAGCGCGCGGCCGCCGTGTCGGTCGCCCAGTCGACTCCGGCGCCAGCGCTGGCAGTGGCCAGCGTCCCTGCAGCGGCTGCCCCGACCCCCGCGACGCCGCCGATCGTGAGCTTCGCCGCCAGGCCGACGACGCCGCGCGACACCAGCTTCTTCGAATCGGCCGACACGCAGGCGGCCGCGGCCCCGCGTCCCGCGGCGACGCCGAGCCCGATCTTCGCCCAGCAGACGGTGGGCGGCACCCACAAGGAGTACTTCGGCGAAACGATCTCGCTCAGCCTCAAGGATGGCGACATCAAGGACGTGTTGCGATCGTTCGCCAAGATCAGCGGTCTGAACGTCGTCGTCCAGCCCGGTGTGCGCGGCACCGTGACGGTCGAACTCGAGAGCGTGCCGTGGGATCAGGCCCTCGACCAGATTCTGAAGATCAACAATCTCGGCTACGAGCTCGACGGCAACATCATGCGCATCGCGCCGCGAAATGTCCTGGAATCGGAGGCCAAGGAGCAGCAAACCCTCGCCCAGGCACAGGCGCTGTCGATTCCCCTGCGCACGGTGATCAAACGCATCAGCTACTCCAAGGGCGCCGACATGGCGCGCGTCCTGTCGACGGGCGGCGGACGCGGCACGGGTATCCTGTCCCAGCGCGGATCGGTCACCGTCGACGCGCGCACCAACACGCTGATCATCAAGGAGCTGCCGAGCTACATCGACACCGTCATCGCGGTCATCGAGACGCTCGACATTCCCGAGCCGCAGGTGATGATCGAGGCGCGAATCATCGAGACCACCAAGCGCTTCAGCCGAACGCTCGGCATCAGGTGGGGATTCGAAGGGGTCGCCGACGCCGAGCACGGCAACACGACCGGCCTGCAGTTTCCCAACAACGGCACTGCCAGCGGCGGCGTGAACGTTCTTACCGGCGGCAGCAACGGACTGCTGAATCTCAGTCTGGGCAATATCCTGAACACCTTCAATCTCGACGCGACGCTCCAGGCGGCCGAGAGCGACGGCCTGATCAACATTCTTTCCGCGCCCAAGATCGCCACCCTGAACAACGAGTCGGCGAGCATCCAAACCGGTCTCCAGATCCCGATCCAGACGGTCGCCAACAACACGGTGACGGTGCAGTTCGTGAACGCGACGCTGCGCCTCGACGTGACGCCACAGGTCACGGCCGAGGGCACGGTTCTCATGGACGTCAACGTCCAGAAGCGCGAACCGCAGCTCGCCTTCGCCATCACCGGAGCGAACAACGCGCCGATTACCACCAAGGAAGCAAAGACCCGGGTGATTGTTCGCGACGGTGGCACGACGGTGATCGGCGGTATCTACAAGGTTTCGACCGATCAGGGCCAGGACAGAGTCCCGGGTCTGGCGAATATTCCGATTCTCGGACACCTCTTCAAGAACCGCCGCCGCAACGACAGCAACGAAGAACTACTGATCTTCATCACCCCGCGGGTGATCAAGCTCTAGGAACCCAGGGGGAGGATACCCATATGAATCTCACAACAAGACTCCTGACTCTCGGATCCCTGGTGCTTGCCCTCGTGGGCTGCTCGGGTGACATCAGCAAGAACGATACCGGCGGCGTCACTCTTTCGATCACCGACTTCGACGGTCTGCCGATCTCCGTGAGTGCCAGTGACGGAACCGAATTGGCCCAGATCGGCTCCTTGACGGTCACCAGCGTGGTCACGGATCCGACCGGAACGACGAGTGAACTGATGAACGTGGAGATCCAGAGCTACGAGGTCACGTTTACCCGCGCCGATACCGGCACCCGCCTGCCGCCGCGGCTGGTCAACTACATCTTCGGCATCGCACCCGCGAACGGGACCTTCGTGCTGCTCAACGGCCCCTTCATGCGGGCGGAGCAGTTCAATACGCAGCCGCTGCTGGACCTCAAGAATCTCGGCATCGATTCCGAGACCGGTAGCCGGAGCGTTCGCCTGAACGTCGGCCTGCGGTTCTTCGGCCACACCCTGGCCGGCAAAGCGGTGGACTCCAATGTTGCGCGCTTCACGCTCGAAGTAACGCCCTGATTCGCCAGGAGAGAGTGACTATGAAAGCTTCGACCCTATTCCGCCTTCCCCTTCTGGCTCTGGGACTGGCAGTTTTCGTTGGCTGCAGTGGCGATAGTCCGAATTCGCCTACCGCTCCGCCCTCCGTGCCCGTTCCCCCGGCTGTCGGAGTCAACGTCTCCGTCTCGGCTTCGACCGGCTCGGTCGAAGTCGGATCGACCAGCCCCGTGGTACTCGTCATCCGCGCCACGCGCGCCGACAACGGGCAGCCGGTGCCGAACCTGACCCACGGGACGATCACGTCCACCCTCGGGAGCTTCGGCGCCGTGGGAGGCCCGCAGACGCTGGACGTCGAGCTCGTGAACGGCCAGGCGACGGTGGTCTTCTTTCCGGGTGACACGGTAGGTACCGCCACCATCCGGGCCACCGTCTCGACCGGCGTCGGCTTCACTTCGGTGACGATCCGCGAACCAGGAGTTCCCGACACCTTCTTCCTCTCCTCGGTCAGCCCCGCGACCGGTAGCCCGCAGGGCGGCGACATCGTCACCATCAACGGTGGCGGCTTCAGCGACCCGATCCGGGTCACCTTCGACGGTGTTCCCGCGGTGATCCAGTCAGCCTCGGGTACACAGATTCGCGTGACGACGCCGCGCTGTGGCAATGCAAGTTGCTTTGAAGCAGGCGCGATCAGTCCGGTTGCCGTCGCCGTTACAATCAATCTGAACGCGGAAGGCCAGGCCAGCGACAGTCTCGCCAGCGGCTTCACCTACGTCAACGGCGGCGGCGGCGGAATCCTGCAGCCGACCATCTTCTCGGTCACTCCGTCCTCCGGTCCGAACGAAGGCGGTACGCAGGTCACCATCAACGGCGACGGCTTCGAAGCTCCGGTGGCGGTCGACTTCGGCGACGCAGGTAACGAGGTCACTGCTCAAGTGGTCTCGGTCACCCGCACCCGGCTCGTGGTGTTGAGTCCGTCGGCGACCGGAATCGGTGC
>JBDTQT010000304.1:0-4405 GCA_039932055.1 Thermoanaerobaculia bacterium | reverse complement strand
TGAGCGCGCCGTAGAGCAGGCTCCTGCGGATGACCAGCTCGATGTCGAAGAGCTGGTAGCGGAAGATGGCGACGAAGACCGCCACCGGAAAGCCGAGCAGCACCAGCGTCCAGAGCGCTTGCGGCACCGCCACCACAGGCAAGCCCAGCAGTTGCCGACCGGCGAGGAAGAAGACCACGCACATCCAGGGCAGGAGGCCGAGAAGCACCAGACCCGCTTGCTGTCGGCCGGCCCGGCGCGGGTGGTGGAGGAAGCGCTCGCCCAGAATCAGCACCTGTGTCGCCGCCCACACCGGCAGCCCAAGGTCGAGCAGGACGAACTCGGCCTGGCTCGACGTCCACGGGAGTCTTCCGCCCAGCGTCTCGACAATCAGCGCGATCGCCGTACTCGCGGCGACGATGCCGCCAATCGAGTAGAAGACCGACACCAGCCAGGGCCGTCGCTTGAGCCAGTTCGGGCGCTCGGGCACGAGCGCCGAGAGATGGATCTCCGCCCCCATCTGCATGCCGGAGAGCAAGTAGAAGGCGGCCGTCGACCAGAGACCGATCGCCAGCGCGTTGACCGGCTCGGAGGGCAGCGAAAGCTCCGCCGCTACCGCCAGCGAATAGAAATAAAGCAACCGCGCGCGGACGTCCAGCCCGGCCTGCCCGATCGCCAGCATGCCCAGGGCGAGATAGGCGATCGCCACCACAAGGTCGAGCACAAGGCTGCCCCAGGAGACCGGAACCCCTGGAGTCATCGCGAAAGTGAGGCGTTGGCCAGCACGATCGACGATCACGGAGACCGGCTCGCCACGCTGAAAGAGGAGCGCGATCCCATCGTAGTCGGACTCGACCCGGATCGGATGCCCGGCGATCTCGAGCAGCCGATCGCCTTCCCGAAGCCCCGCCGCGTCGGCCGGCAGGTCGGGAACGAGCGCCCGCAAGCTGACCCCGGTGGCGCCGTCGTTGAGCGAGAAGCCGACCCGACGCCCGCTCGCGGCATCGGAGTGCACCACCTTGAGGCCGAACAGGCCGCCGAGCAGCAGCAGCGGCAGGACGTAGATCAGACCTCGGCGCAGAATCGGAGCGGTGGTGGGCAAGAGGGTCTCGGCGGGCTCCCGGGTCAACGGAAGGCTAGTCTACGGCCGATCGACGGTTCCCGCGTTGGTCCACGGACCGCACCGCATCAGCCGTCCGAGCGCGCGCAGATTTCCGGTGACGAAACCGTCGCGCGCGACGACCGCGGCGGCGTAGTGACTGCACGACGGCGTGAAGCGGCAGCGCACGCCCCCTTTCTGCAGCCAGGGCGAGATCCACGCCTGATAGCGGCCGATCGCGGCCAACTCGAGGCCAGCGGAGATCTGCCGTGCCGGCGCGCGCGTCCAGTCGAAGATCAGCAGCGCTGCGACCGCGAGCCCGGCGACCAGGAGGCGACGACGAAGGCCGCGCCGCACCGTGCTCGCAGGCGACGCAAGGTTGGCGCTCATGCGGGGAGCGTACCGCTCGCGAATCGCACGACCCAAACGATCAGCAGCAGGACTCCGGTGCCGAGCGCGATCTTCGGGGCGAATCTCGCGAGCCACGCACCGGCGACCGCCGAGCCCCGGAGCCGCTGCTGGCGAACGGCCGCGCCGTGCAGCAACCAATACAGCAGGGCCTCGCCCGCGAGCACCGCGAACAGTGGGTGCCAGCGCCACGATTCGGCAAAATGCCCCTTGGCGAATGCCGCCGCGGCGCGGGTCAGGCCGCAGCCGGGGCAGGCGATGCCGGTGACCCGATGCATGAGGCAGAAGTCGGGGCCGCCCGCGGGTGCCGGTTCCCACAGCGCGAAGGCAAGGAAAAGGGCGACGAGCCCAAGGCCCGTCGCCCACCAGAGGAGGCGTTCCCGCATTCGGCTCCGGCTGCCCTTCGCCCGCGCTGCGGTTCTCGGCTGCTACTGACTCGCGGCCGAGGACAAGGCCGAGAGCATGGCCATGCCACCGAAAAACAGAACCCAGAGCAGCACGAAAACGAAATACAGCGTGCCGAGGATTCCGAGGACCATACCGACCGTGGCGAGTCCCTGGCCGGCCGCGGAACTCTGGCCCGCCTTGATCGCCTTCCCTTCCTGCATGCCCATGAACCACGCGAAGGGGCCACACAACGGGCAGCAGACCAGGCCAACGATGCCGAGAATCAGCGCAGTGGTGGCGCGGCTCGAAGCCTTGCCAGCCGGCGGCGGAGGCATCAGCGGTTCACCCATCTCAGAACTTGTCCGCGAAGTCGGAGAGGCCGGGGATGATGAAGCGCTGGCCGTTGACCGCCTTCATGATCGAGAGGATCGTCACGATCAGCATCGGGATCCACAGGAAGAGCGAGATGATGCTCGTCACGCAGCCGACGCCGGGGATGAAGGAGAGGATCGTGAAGAGCACGAAGATGATGATCCAGGCGAAGAACTGGACCAGTCCGTGCTTGGCGTGCCACTGAATCTCCTTGTCGTCCTTTTCGGTCAGCAGCGGCACCAGCGCCAGCAGGCCGAGGTAAGCGAGCACCAGCATCAGGGTCCGGTTGCTGTTCTGGGCAGCGGCGGGGGGTGGCGGAACGGACGGTTCGCTCATGGTCAGCGTCTCCTCGCGAGAAAATGGTCACTCTGCATAGCTTGAAATCTCATTTGAGTTTATACCCCGCTTCCGCGAGCGACAAGCGACTACGCGGCGTTCCCCTGGCGTTCGGGACAGCCGCTGGAGAACCTCAGGTCGCGGCTCTCTCGCCAGCGGAGCCGCCGGCCGCCGCTGGCGCGGCCGAGACGCGCCGAAGCACCGCGCCGACCTCGAACAACAGCTTGAATACGGCGAACAGGGTGAAGAGCACCATGGGTCTGCCGGAGAAGACCAGCGCGAGGCCGCCGACGAAGCCGACGAGCCAGAAGAGCATGAAGCGGTTCGTCCCGGCGTCCACCCGCCGCGCGAGATCGGCGGCGCTCGCCGAGCGCAGCCGAACCAGATCGATGGCGAGCTCGACAGCGATGAAGAGCGCTATCCAGGGGAGTCCGGCAAGCGTTTCACCGATCACGCCAGGGCCGACGAAGCCCTTGTCGGCGAGCATAAAGAGCATCGCAGCCAGGAAGAGACCGAAGATGCCGAAGGCGCCGCCGTGGATGACCAGCACCTCGCGTGTGCGGATGCCGGCGCGCCGGATCTCCGCCGGGTCGGCGCCGCGGCGTGCGAAGAGTGCCAGCAGGAGCGCCGTGGCGCCGAGCAGCAGCACGCTCTCGCTCCAGTAGAGAATCAGTCCGGTAGCCGGGCTCCAGTCGGCGGCGGCGACGCCGGCGATCGGAACGCTCTGCACGCCGGAACGCAGAAGCAGCTGCTGGAATCGTCGCACCATCGTCGAGCTCGACCTCCCCGATCCGCCGGACAAGGTCCGGCCTGCCAGGAGAAACGCAATCGGGCGGGCGGATGCGACGCTACCGCGAAGCCAGCGGCGACGCGACCGGTTCCGCGGCGAGCCCGAGCTCTTCGATCGTGGCGAGAAAGGATGGCAACTCGCCTTCCACTACCGCCAGGACGATCTCGGCCGCGACACCGTAGGTCTCGCCGGCGAGCTCGACCTCCGGCGACCGCACGAGGCGCTTGACGGCGCCGATACGGTCGTAGGGAACCGTGAGCCGCAGGCGCCGGCGCGGCAGCTCCTGGCGCGTGGGGAGCGCCGCGAGCGCCAGTTGGGTCGCGCCGGTGTAGGCACGGGCGAGGCCGCCCTTGCCGAGCTTGGTGCCGCCGAACCAGCGCACCACCACCGCCACGACATCGGTGACGCCGGCGCCCGCCAACGCCCGGAGAATCGGCTGCCCGGCGGTGCCAGAGGGCTCGCCGGCGTCGGCGGCGCGCTCCTCGGCCGGCCAGCCGATGCGCCAGGCGAAACAGTGATGGGTGGCGTCGGGAAAGCGCTTGCGCAGGCGGTCGAGGAACTCCTTCGCCGCGTCGGCGGTCGGTGCCGGCGCGAGATAGGCGAGGAAGCGCGAGCCCAGCTCCCGGACCTCCGCCTCGCTGCCGCCGGTCGGTACGCGGTAGCCCGCCGTCAGCTGCCGCCTCCGGCAGGCACCGCTTCGGCCGCCCTGCCGGCGCCGCCGAGATCCGCCAGCACCCGCTCGTAGAGCGCGCGGTACTGGCCGACGATCTTGTCCTGAGCGAAGCGCGCCACCGCACCGTCGCGGGCAGCCGCCGCGAAGCGCGCGTGGCGAGCCGGGTCGGAGAGCAGGGCGATCGCCCCAGCCCCCATCGCCGCCACGTCGCCCACCGGGAAGAGGAGCCCGTCGACCCCGTCGCGGACCACTTCCGGAATACCGCCGGCGGTGCTCGCGACGACCGGCACGGCACAGGAGAGTGCCTCGAGCGCCGCGAGGCCGAACGACTCGCTCTCCGACGGCAGCAGGAAGAGGTCGG
>JBDTQT010000303.1:0-4441 GCA_039932055.1 Thermoanaerobaculia bacterium | reverse complement strand
ACAAGGAGCCGTTCTTCTGGTTCCTGGTCTGGCAGTCGAGCTTCGCCTTCTTCCTCGCGGCGTTCATCGGCCCGACACTGGTGGCCCCCGACCTCGCGCACAATGCGTTGCCGCTCTATCTCTCGCGCCCGCTCTCCCGGACCGACTACATCGCGGGCAAGCTCCTGGTGCTCCTGCTGCCGCTCTCGGCAGTGACCTGGATTCCGGGGCTCCTGCTCCTCGGGCTCCAGACTTCGCTCGCCGGAACCGACTGGCTGGTACGGCACTGGCGCCTCGTGCCGGCGCTCTTGCTCGGCTCGTGGATCTGGATCCTGCTCCTCGCGGTGCTGGCGATCGCCATCTCGGCCTGGGTCAAGTGGCGGCCGGTCGCGACCGGCATGCTGTTCGGCCTCTTCCTCATCGGCGAGGCCTTCGGCAAGGCGATCGAGGAGATCGCCGGCTTTCGCTGGGGGAAGCTCCTGGCGATGGATAGCGTCGTGCAGACGATCTGGGCCGATCTGTTCGGCGGCATCGACTTCCTCGGCCAGCCGTTTCCGCAGGATCCGCTGCCGGTCGCCGCTTGCTGGGCGACGCTCGGGCTCATTCTCGCCGCGGCGCTCTGGGTATTGCATCGCAAGGTGCGCGCCTGCGAGGTTTCGCGATGAGCTCGGGCGCAGCGGAGAGCGCGGTGCTGTTCGAGGATGTCTCGAAGTTCTACGGCGAGGTGCTCGGCGTGAACCGTATCGATCTCGCGATCGGCCCCGGCATCACCAGCCTCGTCGGGCCAAACGGCTCGGGCAAGACGACGTTGATGAACCTCGCGACCGGCCTGCTCCTGCCGACCGAGGGCAAGATCTCGGTTCGCGGAATTCCGCCGGGCGACCCGGAGCGTCTGTTCGCCAGGGTCGGCTACTGCACCCAGTTCGACACCTACCCGCGCGGCATCACCGGTTGGGATTTCGTCCATCTCTACCTCGAGCTCCACGGTCTGCCGCGCGGACGGGCGGCCGAGGGCGCCCGGCGTGCCATCGCGCGCGTCGGCATGACCGACGCCGCGTCGCGCCGCATCGCCGGCTACAGCAAGGGTATGAAACAGCGCATCAAGCTGGCGCAGGCGATCGCTCACGATCCCGAGGTACTGCTGCTCGACGAGCCGCTGAACGGCCTCGATCCGCTCGCCCGCTCGGAGGTGATCGAGCTGCTGCGCGGTTTCGCCGCCGACGGGCGGACGGTCATCATCTCGAGCCATATCCTGCACGAGGTCGACGAGCTCTCCGACCGCGTGGTGCTGGTGCACGGCGGCTACATCGTCGCCGAGGGCGCCATCGCCGGAGTGCGCGACGAGATGGCCGCCGAGCGTCCGCTCGCCGTCCTGGTGCGCTGCGACCGGCCAGGGGCGCTCGCGGCGCGCGTCTTCGCCGAGGACCACGTCGTCGAAGCGCGCATCGATCCGGACGGACGGGGCCTACTGGTGCGGACCCGGAGCTCGGAACAGTTCTACCTCCTGCTCAACCGGTTGGCGGGGGAGGGCCTGGTCGAGATCGAAGCGGTCGTGCCCGCCGACGAAGATGTGCAGGCGGTCTACCAGTACCTGATCGGCGCCCCCGCCGGGACGGCGACCTAGGAGATGCCCGCCGTGAGCGCACAGAACGACTCGCAAGCGATCGGCTTCTCGCGCTGGGCGCGTCAGGTTCGGGCGATGCTCGGGCTCGAGCTGCGCAAGACATTCCTGCGTCCGCGGGCGTTGCCGGTGGTGCTGGTCGCGCTGCTACCGGTCCTGCTGATCGGTCTGCGCATCCTCGCCACCCGTCTGCGGGAGCTCCCCGCGCAGTCGGTGGGCGATGTCGCGCAGACCTACGGCATGATCTTCCAGCTCTTCTTTCTGCGCCTCGTCGTCTTCTTCGGCTGCTTCGGCATCTTCACCTACCTCATCCGCGGCGAGATGCTCGAGCGCAGCCTGCACTTCTATTTTCTGGCGCCGCTGCGGCGCGACGTCTTCGTGGTCGGCAAGTACCTCGCCGGTGTCGTCGCGGGCGGCGCGCTCTTCGGCCTGTCGGTGCTGCTGCAGCTCGCGCTCTGCTTCCTGCCCGGGATCACCGTGGGCGGGCGGGCCTACCTGCTCGGCGGACCCGGGGCAGGGCAGGCGCTGACCTATCTCGGCGTGACGCTGCTCGCCGTAGCCGGCTACGGCGCCGTCTTCCTGGCGCTCGGCATGCTGGTGAAGAACCCGATGATTCCGGCGGCGCTCATCCTCGGTTGGGAGTGGATCAACTTCCTGCTGCCGCCGGCACTCAAGAAGCTGTCGGTCATCCACTACCTGCAGTCGCTCTGCCCGGTGCCGGTGCCGCACGGCCCCTTCGCGCTCCCCGCCGAGCCGACCCCGGCTGTGCTGGCGGTACTGGGCCTCCTGACGCTCGTCGCGGTTCTACTCTTCTTCGCCGCCCGTCGCTCACGCCGCCTGGAAGTCCTCTACGCCGCCGACTGAACGGCATCTGACCGCCCCCCCGCTTCAGGGTGGTGCGATGTGGGAACGAAGCGCGCACACTGCCAACGAGGCGGATCTGATTTCATGCGCTACAAACTCGGCATCGTGCTTTCGGGCGGCGGCAGTCGCGGGCTCGCGCATGCCGGCGTGCTGCGCGCGCTGGCCGAGAACGGGATCGAGCCCGACTGCATCGCCGGCACCAGCGCCGGGGCGCTGGTCGGTGCGCTCTACGCCTCGGGGCGCGGAACCGACGAGATTCTGCGTTTCTTCGCTGACGTCAACCCCTTCCGGATCTCGCGTCTGGCGATGAACAAGCCCGGAGTCATCGATTCCGAGAAGCTCCTCGGCGCCTTCGGTCAGTGGTATCCCGAGGATTCGTTCTCGGCGCTCGGCAAGCCGCTGTTCGTCACTGGCACAGACCTGGTTTCCGGGCGTCTCGAGGTCTGGAGCTCCGGGCCGCTGGTGCGCCCTCTGCTCGCCTCGTCGACGGTTCCGTTCGTGCTCTCGCCGACGCGGGTCGACGGTCGGAACTTCGTCGACGGCGGTATCGTCAACAACTTCCCGGTCGAGCCGCTCTTCGGGCTCTGCGATGCCATTCTGGGCGTCTACGCGACCCCGCTGTCGGCGCCGGCGGAGGGCGATCTGCAATCGACCTTCGCGGTGATGCGGCGCTCCCTCGAGATCGGCATGTACCATGCCTCGAAACGGAAGTTCCAGCATGCCGACCTGGTGCTCTCGCCGCCCGGTCTTACTGGCTTCGACACTTTCGACCTCCGCCGGCACGTCGAGATCGTCGAGATCGGCTACCGCGCCGCGCTCGACCAGATGGAAGCAATCCGGGCAATTCTCTAGAGCGACCCTCTTCGCCACCAGACGTTCGCCGAGGTCCGGCAGATCCCCCAGGATTCGTGACAGCGCCGTGAGCTGAGTCCGGCTACATCTTCGCCGGTTCGGGAATCCCCAGCAGTTCGCAGAGGGCACCCGCCGCTTTGGCGAAGTTGCGGAAGGCGCCGCGGCGCAGCATGCGCAGGGCGGCATCCTCTTCGTGCAGCACCGGATGGTGGTGGTAGGCGGTGTTGAAGCGCTGGGCGAGCTCGAGCGCCTGACGTGCGATGAGCGAGAGCTCGAGCGAGGTCGTGGCGCGCTCGACCGTCTCCTCGACCAACGACGCGGCGTGCACCAGGTCCCACAGGTCGTCGCTCCAGAGCTCGGCGGGGAGTTGCGCGACCGCCGCGGGTGAGACCTCCTCGATCGAGCCAGCGGCGGCGAGCTTGCGTTCGATGTTGCGCGCCCGCACGAGCGAGTACTGGAGGTAGGGGCCGGACTCGCCCTCGAAATTGAGCGCTTCGTCGAGATCGAAGGCGATCACCCGCGTCGTGCCGGTCTTCACCATGAAGAAGCGCACCGCGGCGACCGCGATCTCCTTCGCCAGCCTTTGGATCTCCTCTTTCCCGAGCTCCCGGTTGCGGCTGGCGATCTCCTCGCGCGCCTTCTCTTCCAGGCGGTCGAGAAGATCGTCGGCCTTGACGCCGATCCCCTTGCGCCCGGACATCTCCATGGCGCGGCCTTCGTCGCCGGCCTCCGAGAGGTATCCCAGCGCCTTGGCGGTCGCCGGCGACAGGGTGACCATCTCGTAGGCGAAGTGCACCGATCTCGCCGCGGCCTCGTGGTGTCCGAGGGCGGAGAGGCCGGCGCGGACGATCTTCTGCAGGTAGCTCTGGCGGGCGTCGATGACGTTGACGACGCGCGCTCCATTGCCGAAAGCGGGATGGTCTTCGGCGCCTTCGCGGGCGGTGACCCAGAGCCCGGCCTCCTTCCAGTAGCGATAGGCGAAGTCCTTGCCGAGCAGACCGAACTTCCACAGTTGGTAGGCGATGTCCTTGCCGACGTACGTGACGGTGCCGTCGGAGCGCACGATCACTTTGTCCGGATCCTCGAGGCCGGCGAACTCGGCCGTCCCTTCGAGCGGCATCACCC
>JBDTQT010000302.1:0-4464 GCA_039932055.1 Thermoanaerobaculia bacterium | reverse complement strand
GCTCGACCTCGGTGTGGTCACTGCGCAGCGCGAAAATGGCGTTGAAGCCGCTCGACGAGTTGGCTGGGGCGAAGATGGCGTGCTCGTCGTTGGGATTGAAGCCCGACTTCGTGCGGTTCGGCTGGTTGTAGATCCGCATGCCGGTAAAAACCAGCGGATTGAGCGGCGTCTGGCCGAGGACCTCGGAGCCGAGCTCGCTGGCGATGATGATCTTGTCGGCGTTGGCTGGCCAGCGGCAATCGTAACGCTTCGACTTGACCGGCCAGGCGACGGTACGCGCATCCTTCTTGTACCAGGCGACGGCCATCAGGTCCTGGCCGTTCGAGTCGACCGGCACCTGATTCACCGGCACGATCTGTCCGAGGCGAGTGGCGCGGTCGTAGGCGCGGTCGGCGCCGTCACCATCGAAGTAGGCGCGGTCGAAGACGACGAAACCGTTCTTGCCGCCGTGCTCCTCGTGGGTCGGCTCGACAATCTCCTTGCCGATCTCGCAGGTCACCGCGTCGGTGAAGATGGCTTGCCCGCCGATCGCGAGTCCGGTGTCGTAGGGCAGGGTGCGGATGATCTGGATGATCGGCGGATGCGTCTGCAGGTCCCGCGACGGCGGGAAGCCGGTGAAGAGCAGCACGCTGTAGCCCGGCACGGAGGCCGAGAATCGCGACTGGAACTCCCCGCCCACCGTGACGACGGCGTCGGTGCTGCGGTCGGTGATCGACAGAGCTACCTGGGTCGAGAAGGCGATGTTGCTGCCGGCCGGTTCGATATCGACCGGTGCGCCGCCGATGTGCGCCTGGATGCAGGAACCGGGACCGACGAGCGGCAGCACCGGCGGTGCCTCGCCGCAGTAGAAGAGCTCGCCGGTGTCGGGATGGCGCGGCCAGTCGGCGAGACCGGTCTGGATCACTCGCGCCGGATCGGTGAGAGTGCAGGTGACTTTCCAGCGGATCTCCGCGGCGGTCGGCTGGATGGCGTAGAGATGCCCGCGATTGTCCGCCGGCAGATTGGCGCCCGGTGGGCTCCAATAGAAGTAACTGTTCAGGGCGGCGCCGCCGCTGGCGACGACGATTTCCGGCACGCCGCCCACCGGATCGCTCAGGCAGCCCGCGCCCGGAGGAGGAATGACTTCGGTGCCGACCGTCCAGTGCTGAAAGTCGACCTCGAACCACTCGCCGGTCGCGGCGCTCAGGTTGGCGATGAAGACGTCGCTGCCACCCTGGGTCGGGACCGCCGTCGAGCCGAAAGTCGTGGTGTCGTTGAAGTCTCCGACGACGTAGAGTTGGCTGTTGGTGCCGGCGGCGACGCCGGCCGCCGTTTCGGTTCCGCCGGCGGGGTGAGCCGTCTGGACCCAGCGCCACTTGGAGCCTGCCGCCGCGATCCGCGCCACGAAGAGATCGCGGGCGCCGCCGAAGACCGGCAAGGTCACCGGACCGGTCGTCGAGGCGTCGTTCTCGGGCTCGCTCTGGACCGGATCGAAAGTCGTCGTGTTGGACGAATACTGGCCGAACAGATAGGCGTCGCCGCTGGCATCGATCGCCACCGCCTTGCCGACGCCGCCAGTCGCTCCGCGCACCCAATCCCAGGTGAAGCTGCCGCCGTTGTCCTGCAGGCGGGCGAGGAAGGCGCCATTGGTGGACAGGGTCTGGCCGCCGAAGGCGTTCGGGGCGTTCTCCGAGGTGCCGGCGACGAAGAGCTTGCCGGCGCCGCCGATGGCGATCCCGCCCACCGAGACCTTCGAACCCATCGGGGTGGCCCATTGCCAGAACGGAGTGTTGACCTCGGTGCCACCGATCTTGGCGATGAAATAGGACGGCTTTCCTTCCGGCAACGAAACCGCGTTGAGCATTTGCAGCCGGTGATCGGAGACCAGCGGCGGATCGGGCAGGAACCAGGAGGTCGCGCCGGCGTGCGGGTCGCCGGTAGAGGTCGACCAGGGGGTCGAGGAGGGTGTCGGCGAGGAGACCGACCACTTGCCGGGACCCGACTCGATGTCATCCGTGAACAGGACGTTCGAGGACCCGTCGAGAATCTGCACGTCGTCGATCTTCCAGCCGGTGTTGCCGACGCTGGCGTCGGAGCCGAAGCGCCAGCGGAAACGCACGCTCTGGCCGGAGAAGTCGGCGAGATTCACCGAAGACTGCTGGTAACCGAGGCTGGGATTGCACCAGGCCTGTCGTCCGCCCAGGGGATTGCCGCTGGGCACTGCAGCGCCGTTGTAGCCGTTGGCGGTGAAACGCGAAGGATTTCCCGCCGAGGTCGAAGGATCGTTGTCGCCCTGGCCGGAGAGGATGTCGTACCAGTTCAGCGCGTCGCTGGTGTACTCGAGCACGCCGGCGTCCCAGCAGGTGGCGAAGCTCTCGAAATCCCGCTTCTGCCAGAAGCTGAGCGTTCCGCCGGCGGCGATACCGGTGAACGGCAGCGCGGTCGGCGGCCCGGTGGCGATGCTCGTGGCCTCCTGATAGAGGCCCGAGACGTAGACCAGGCCATTGGCGTCGATCGTCACGCCGGTCAGCCATTCGCTGGTGTTCGCCTGGCCGGCCTCGAGGGCCCAGACCCAGTTGCCCGCCGTGTCGAGCCGCACCGCCAGCCCGGAGGCCCTGCCGCAGCTCACGCTGCTGCCGACCGGAGAGACGTCGCCGTCGGACTCGAACAGGTGGGGACAGGTGACACGTCCGACGGCGATGACGCCGTCGGCGATCGGATTGTTCGGGTCTTCGACGCCCGGAGCGATGGCGATGCCGTACCCTTCGTCCTGCCCGGAGAGCGTTCCGCCGATCTGGCGGGCCCAGGACCAGTCGCCGTTCGGCAGCAGGCGGGCGATGAACCACTCATGCCGGTCCGGCGTCTGCGAATTGCCGGCAACGGGAAGGTTCACCGAACCGACGCCGCTCGACGGCAGATTCTGGAACGAGGCCGAGGTCGTGAAATAGCCCGTAAGGTAAACGTTCTGCGCCGAGTCCACCGTCAGTGCCGTCGCGCGATCGACCGACGGGCCGCCCGCTGTCCGCACGTAGACCAGCGCGCCGCTCGGCGAGTACTTGGCCACGAAGATGTCGGAAAGTCCCTGCGCCGAATAGGCCGTGCCGCCGAAATAGGCGACGCCCCGGAACTCTCCCGCCACGTAAATGTTGCCGCTCTGGTCGGTGACGGTCGCGAAAGCGGAGTCGTTCAAGGGCCCGCCTCCGGAGGTGGGCCAGAGAGCGAAGCTCGCCGAAGCCATGGCGGCGAGCGCAATGGCCATCCCTGCGGCGAGTGCGCGAGACGAGTTCGCGACGTTCATGAGCCTAGCCTCCAGTTGCTGCAGTACATTCGTGACGGAACTCCCGGAGCCGCGATCACTGGTTCAGGTCCGGAGAGGGTGAAGTTCGATTGAGCAGGAATCTGCCCTCGACCAGAATGTCGTTGCGATGCAGCCCGCCGATCCGCTCGCGGTAGGTCCCCGCCATCACGTTCGCACCGAAGCCTGCCTGCGATCCTCCGGTGGGATCCGTGCTCGAGAACTCGAAGGTCATCTGCCGCGTGACCGGATAGGCCTCTTCGATGAACTCCGTGTAGAGCTCGTTGCGATTGTTGTGGTCGGGATGGAATTTGTGCCGGAAGGGATTGGTCGGCGCTTCGGCGTCGAGGGCGATCGAAGCGGCGAGAGTCCCGGTCAGGCCGAACGAGCCCGACATCACCAGCGACTGCGGTTCGAAATCGTAGGCCGTCGTGCTGACTCGATAGCCCACCGGTTCGCCGTCCCGCAGCACCGCACCCTGGAAATTCGCAATCAGACTGTCGTCGGTCAGGATGACGAAGTGCCCGGGCTCGTCGATCAGGAAAAGGCCCGGGTGTTCCGGATCGGGGATGCGCGTCCCCTCTTTCCAGAGCTCGATGACCTCCTTCAGCAGGCGCGCCGTGCCGTTGCCATCCACATGCACGAGGACGCGGAAAGTGAACGGATCGGCGGTCGGCGTCGGAATCTCGGAGCCAGTCTGGGCCTGACTCACCAGTCCTACCGCGACCTTGCCGACCCACAATCCGGCGAGCGGATTCGTCGTCGTCGCCGCGAAGGGCGCCACCTGATTTCCGCCCTCCGCCGCGCGTCGCGCGAAGAAGGGTGCCGGAGCCAGTGCACTGCGCACGCTGACCGGAAGGAGGCGGCGGTAGCCGAACCCATCCTTGATCTCGACCACCGTGCCGGCGTCGGCTGTCAGGAGGTTGCCCCGCAGCGGCGCCAGGTCCAGAAGCCACTCGCCTTGCTGCGGCACCGCCTGACCGTAGTTCGCCGGCAGCGCCGGCCAGCTGGACTCGGCCGTATCTTCATCGAACCGGAAAATCGACAGCGGTACCGGCGCCGCGCTCGGCAGTTGGCGAAGCGTGATCTGCGTGGGCGCGGTCGCGAGGTTGCGGATTCTCACCCGGGACTCCTGTCGTCCGCCGCCGAATTCGACTCCCTTGCCCGACTCGAGATCGATCTCGACCGGC
>JBDTQT010000301.1:0-4472 GCA_039932055.1 Thermoanaerobaculia bacterium | reverse complement strand
GATGGTGCGGCGGATCGTCGGCGCGCTGGTCGAGGTCGGCGCCGGCACGCTGTCGCTCGGCGCTCTCGAAGGGCTGCTCGATCCGGCGCAACCGGCCACGTTTCAGCCGGCGGAGACGACGGCGCCCCCGTCGGGGCTCTTCCTCGAGCGCGTGCTCTACCCCGGCGATGCGCCGCTCGGCGCGTTGCGGCCAGTGACGCCGATCGAGCGTTAGTCCGGGCTAAAGAAGGTCGAGCTGCGCCGGGCGGAGACGTCCGAGCGCGGCCGCTTCGACTTCGTCGAGCCAGTCGGCGGAATGCCCGGCGTCGAGGGCGAGCGTGGGAACGCCGCGCGCCACGACCTCCGCGCGCAGACGTTCGTCGACGGCACGCTGAAAGGAAGGATCGGCGGCGCGGATGCCGTCCGCCTGCGGCGCCTGGAGAATCGGCACCAGGATCAGCAGGTCGTAGCTCGCCAGCCAGCCGGAGACCAGACGGTCGAGCACCGGATCGGGCGCTGCGGCGAGCAGGAAATAGACGAAGTTGTCGAGGACGCTGCGGTCACAGAGCACGAGCGGATAGCGCGCTGCGGCGAGAAGCTCTTCCGCTATCTGGGTGTGGAGAATCCAGCGCTGGGCGTCGGCGGTGGTGACCGAGTTGATCGGCAGCGGGCAGCGCCGGGCGACCTCGTGGACGATCTCGAGCGCGACGTCGCGGCGCTTGAGACGGGCGGCGAGCCCGTAGCACAGGGTTGTCTTGCCGACGCCGTGGCTGCCGATGAAGGCGAACTTGAGGCTCGCCGGCTTCATGCTGCGGCCGCCGCGAGCTCTTCGCCGATGGCCGCCAGCGCGAAAGCAAGCTGGTCCGCGGAGAGGACGAGCGGCGGCAAGAGCTCGACGACTCGCCCGGACGGGCCGCCGCGAAGCAGCAGCAGGCCGCGCCGTCGGAGTCTGTCGACCAGAGTCGCGGCCGCGGCCTGAGTCGGCAGCTCGAGTCCCCAGAGTGCGCCGCGCCCACGCAACGCGACCCGCGGCGGGGTAACCGGCGCCAGGGCGGCCGCGAGGCTCTCGCCGAGTCTCGCAGCGCGCTCGGCGAGCCGCTCGTCGGCGAGGATTTCCAGCGTCGCCAGCGCGGCGGCGCAGGCCAGCGGGTGGGCGACAAAGGTGCCGGTGTGCAGGGCCTCGCCGCCGGTGCGCCAGGCGGCCATCACCGCGCTTCTGCCGACGACGGCGGCAAGCGGCAGGCCGCCGCCTAACGCCTTGCCGCAGCACAGGAGGTCCGGCCGGACCGCTTCGTGCTCGCAGGCGAACATGCGTCCGGTGCGCGCGAAGCCGGTGAGGATTTCGTCGAGGATGAGGAGGGCGCCGGCCTCGCGGCAGAGGCGCGCGAGCCCGGCGAGCCAGCCCGCAGGCGGCACAAGGACGCCTTCCCGACCGACGATCGGTTCGACGAGGACGGCGGCAAACTCGCAGGAAGAAGAGTCAGCGGCGCCGGCGCCGCCGCGGCCGGCGAGCTGCTCGGCGACGCGCTCGAGTGGACAGGCGAACGGCAGGCGAGCGACGTGCGGCGAAAGCTGGGCGGCGAAGGGGACGCGGAACTCGGGCCGCGAGGTGGCGGCGAGGGCGCCGAGAGAGAGGCCGTGGTAGCCAGGATCGAAAGTGAGGAGACGCCGCCGACCGGTCGCGAGAATGGCGCTCTTCCAGGCGATCTCGACCGCGTCGGCGCCGGAGACCGCGAAGTGGACGCGCGGCTCGTCGATCGGTGCCAACTCGCACAGCTTCCGGGCGAGCGCGATCCGCGCCGGATGCGCGGCGACGTCGCCAAGGCCGTGCAGGAGCTCGGTCGCCTGGCGGGCAATGGCCGCGATAACCCGCGGGTGGCGGTGGCCGATCGTGGCGGCGCCGAAACCGGAGGTGAAGTCGACGAAGCGGTTGCCGTCGACGTCGAGGACGTTGGCGCCACACGCCGCGTGCCAGACGATCGCGGGCTCGTCGTCGCCACCCAGAGTGTTGATGCCGGGCGCCTCGTAGCGGGCAAGCGCGCGGGCGAGCGCCATACTCTGCGGCCCCGGCAGGGGGGTGCGGATCTCCGGCAGGAGGTCGCCGCGCGCGAGCACCACTTAGATGTCGCGCCGGCCGGCGAGCGAGCGGCCGAGGGTGACTTCATCGGTGTATTCGATATCGCCACCGACCGGCATGCCGAAGGCGAGCCGCGAGACCCGCTCCACGCGCCCCTTGAGCAGGCGCGCAAGATAGAGCGCGGTCGCTTCGCCCTCGACGTTCGGATTGGTCGCGACAATCACTTCGGTGACCGCCGGCGGTCCCGCCAGACGCGTCAGGAGTCCGTCGATGCGCAGCTCTCCGGGGCCGATGCCGCGCTGCGGAGAGAGGCTGCCCAACAACACGTGGTAGAGGCCGTGAAACTCACTCGTGCGTTCGAGCGGCTGGATATTGAACGGCTCTTCGACGACGCAGATGCGGCCGCGGTCGCGCGTCGGATCGCTGCAGATCCGGCACGGATCCTCGGCGGTGATCGAATTGCAGAGCGAGCAGTGAAAGAGCTTCTCCTTGACCTCGATGATGACGTCGGCGAGCCGCCGCGCCTGTTCGAGCGGCACGCGCAACAGGTGGTGCGCCAGACGCGTCGCGGTTTTCGGACCGATCCCGGGCAGGCGGGCGAGCTCGGCGACCAACGACGAGAGGGGATCGGCCATAGCGAAGAGAGGCTCTGTCAGGCGCTCGGGAAGGTATCCGGCCGGCGGGCTACATCATCCCCGGCAGGCCGCCGGAGAACGCCCCGAGCTTCGACTGCATCGCTTCGTCGACCTTGCGCGTCGCTTCGTTGACCGCGGCGAGCACGAGATCCTGCAACATCACCGGGTCGGCGGGATCCATGACCTCGGGGTCGATCTTCACCGCCAGGAGCGCCTTGTGACCGCTCATCTGCACCGCGACCATGCCGCCGCCGGCGGTCGCCTCGACGACGAGCTCGGCGAGCTCGCGCTGCATCTTCTCCTGCATTTGCTGCGCTTGCTTCATCAGCTTCTGGATATTCATCGGAACGGGTCCTCGGTGGGGGGAAGTTCTTCGTCAAGGTTCTCGTCGGCCGCCGGGGCCTCGATCTGCGCCACGCCCCCGCCGAAGATCTCGAGCACCGCTTGCACGCGCGGATGTTCGGCGGCCGCCGCCTTGCGCTCCGCCGTGGGCGCCGCGGCGGCGGTCTTGGCGGCGCTCGCGCCAGCGTCGGCGACGTGCGCGGCGGGCGGCGCGAAGCGAACCTGCACCCCTTCGCCGAATGAGGCTACGGCGGCGGACGCGATGAGCTCGCGATTGCGGTGGAGAGAAGTGGCGGCGAAGTCCGACGCCGGGCGCACCAGGAGCGTGCATTCGCTGTCGATCCAGGTGAGCGTCGCCGGATCCTGAAACAGCGCCGCCAGGGTCGGGCGGCGCAGCACCAGCTTCTCGATGAAGGCGGTGACGACGCTGGTGGCCGCCGGCGCCTCGGCGGCGGGCGCTGCCGCCACTGGCGGCAGCGGAGAGACGGGCTGAACGCGCGCGATCGGCGCCGGTGCGACATCCGCCGTCGACCGGGGGGCGGGGTCGGGCGGCGGCGCGGGCTTCGCCGCCGGAGGTATCGGTCGCGGCGCGGTTGCGGCGGCAGCGGCGGGTGCGCCGGCGAGGTATTTCTCGATCGCCACCAGGCGCGGCAGTTCCGCCGCGCGCAGCCAGGCAATCTCGAGCGCCAGCGCGCCGGCCTCGCTGCGGCGGATGGCGCTCTCGCTGCCGAGCAGGTGATGGAGGAGGCGCAGCAGATTCTCGTACCCGGCCCGCCGGGCAATCCCGGTGAGCGCCGTGCGCTCCTCGGCGGGGAGCGCCATCGCCTCGCCGCTCTCGCCGAGGGCGAGATGCAGCGCATCGCGGCAGAAGCCGAGAAACCGGGCATGCACCGTGCGCGGATCCCAGCCGTTTTCTTCGACGTCGCGCGCGAGGAGCGAGACGGTCGCGGTTTCGCCGGCGAGGATCGCCACCAGCACCTTCTGGAAGAGCGCCAGGTCGAAGCCGCCGAGCAGGTGGATCGCCTCCTGCTCATCGACCACCCCGTTGCCGAACGTCGCGAGTTGGTCGAGCAGGGCGACCGAGTCGCGGACACTGCCCTCGCCGGCGCGGGCGAGCAGCCCGAGCGCGGCGTCGCCGGCGGTGATCTTCTCCTCGGCGCAGATATGGTGCAGATGGGCGATCACTTCGCGGCTCGAGACGCGTCGAAAATGGAACTCCTGGCAACGCGAGAGGATCGTCGCAGGAACCGACTCGATCTCGGTGGTGGCGAAGATGAAGACCAGCCGCGGTGGCGGCTCCTCGACGATCTTGAGCAGCGCGTCGAACGCCTGACGCGACAGGCGATGCACCTCGTCGAGGATCACCACCTTGTAGCGGTCACTCGCCGGGCCGTACTTCAGGCTCTCGGCGAGCTCGCGCACCTGCTCGACCTTGGAGT
>JBDTQT010000300.1:0-4477 GCA_039932055.1 Thermoanaerobaculia bacterium | reverse complement strand
AACCTCGCCTGGGACAAGTTCGGCAACCTCTACGCTACCTTCATCAACGGCGGCACCAACGCCATCGTCACCATGCTCAGCGTCGATGGCGGCACCACTTACTCGCCGCTGGCGAGTTTCGGCGGCAGTATCGACCAACCCTCGGTCGTCGCCACCGAGTTGCCCGGCGGCAATGTCGCGCTCTGGATCGTCTGGAACCAGTCGAGCGCGATGGTAGCGCGTGGCGCGCTCGTCACGGGTCCTGGGCCCGCCAATATCGGCGCTTTCGGCGCCTTGCAGGCGATCGCGACCGGCGCGAGCTGCAGCTTCGGCGATCTTTCGGTCAGTCCCACCGGCGCGGTGGTGCAGGTCTGCGGACCGCAGGGCGGTCAGACCGGCGGCAATATCGTGATCAACGTCGATGCGGACGGCCTCGGTGCGGGCGGATTCGGGCCCGCGATCACCGCCACGACGACGTTGGTCGGCGGTTTCGACTTCATCACGCCGCAGAGCAATCGGTCGATCGACACCGAGGCCGGCCTGGCGTTCGACCGCAATCCGGCGAGTCCGCACTTCGGCCGGCTCTATCTGATCTACACCGACGAGGCGGTCCAGGAGAGCAACGACACCAACGTCATGCTGCGCTTCTCCGACGACACCGGCGCCACCTGGAGCACGCCACCAATCCAGGTCAACACCGACGCCACGACGCGCAGCCAGTTCCTGCCCAAGATCGCCAGCGACCCGGCGACCGGCAATGTCGCGATCTGCTGGCACGACACCCGTGACTCGGCGACCAACACGGCGATGGAGGAATGGTGCGACACGTTCGTTCCCGCCAGCTTTCCCTCCTTCCTCGGCAACGTTCAGGTGAGCGACGGCGCTTCGATCTCGACCGACACTTCGATGGACTTTGGTGACTACAGCGGCCTCGCTCTCGGCGCCGGCATCGCGCATCCGATCTGGGCCGACTCGTCGAACAGCACCGGCGACAACCCCAACGGCACCGCCGCCTTCGACACCGTCACCGACCGGCATTCGGTGCTGGCGGCCGACTACACTCTCGGAGTCGCCCCGGCATCGCAATCGATCTGTGCGCCGGCCAACGCCGCGTTTTCGATCAACGTTGGCGCCTTCGGCGGCTACGCCGACCAGGTGACGCTTTCGGCCAGCGGCCATCCGGCCGGCACGACGACGGGATTCAGTGTCAATCCGGTCACCCCGGCCGGCACGAGCGTGCTGACGATCGGCAACACGGGCGCAGGCACGCCCGGTGCCGCGACGATCAGCGTCTCGGCGTCTTCGACGACGGGCCCCAAGGCGGTTCTGGTGACGTTGAACCTGGCCACCGTCGCCGCTGCGCAGCCGGCGCTCACCGCGCCGGCGAACGGAGCACTCAACGTGCCGGTGCCGGCGCCCCTCAGTTGGGCGGCGGTGCCGCAGGCGGGCAGCTATGCCGTGCAGATCGCCAGCGACCCGGCCTTCACCAACATCGTCGAACAGGCGAGCGGCCTCGCCTCGCCGTCGTACTCCGCCGGCGCGATCAACACCAATACGCAGTACTACTGGCGCGTGCAGGCGACGAACGCCTGTGGCACCAGCATCGACTCTGCCGTCTTCCACTTCAGCACCGTGGCCGCGCCGGGCGATTGCGCCTCGGGCACGGTGGCCAACCCGGTCTACCAGTACGGCTTCGAGGCCGGCGCGAGTGGCTGGACGCACAGCGGCACCGGCGACACCTGGGCGCTCTCGTCCACCAATCCGCACAGCGGCACGGCGCTCTTCCACGCCAACGACCCGGCGGCGGTCTCCGACCAGCGGCTGGTCTCACCGCCGGTCGTTCTGCCCACCGGCCAGAATCCGGTTTCACTCAAGTTCTGGCACGTGCCCAACCTCGAGCCGAGCGGCACGACCGCCTGCTTTGACGGCGGCATCCTCGAAGTCTCGACGAACGCCGGCGCCACCTGGACGCAGGTCCCGGCCGGAAGCATTCTTGTCGGCCCTTACAAGGGCACGGTGAGTAGCAGCTTCAGCAATCCGCTCGCAGGTCTTTCGGCCTGGTGCGGCACGACGACCTACATGCAGACGATCGCCGACCTGAGCTCCTACGCCGGCCAGACGGTGCAGTTCGGGCTGCGCCTCGGCTCGGACTCCTCGGTGACCAATCCCGGGTGGGACATCGACGATCTCACCCTGCAGACCTGCGCCGCGGCAGCGCTCTTCAGCGACGGCTTCGAGACCAGCGACACCTCGCTCTGGAGCGCCACCTTCCCGTGATCTGAGACGCGTTTTCTACCGCACCATCCGACGGCCGATCCCGCGAGGGGTCGGCCGTTTTTCCTGCCGTCAGCGCGGCCCGGGAGTCAGTTCGGCCAGCGCCGCATAAGCGCGCGCGAAGGCCGGATTCACCGCGCGGACGGTTTCGAGCACCGCCTCCGACTCCTGCGGCTGGCCGGCACGATCGAGCGCCACCGCCAGGTTGAGCTTGTTGAAGAGCTTGTTGCGCCCTTCGTCGACGCCCCAGTAAGTGGCGCGCTCGTCGGCGGCGCGAAAGAGATCCGCGGCCGCCCGGGCATCGCCTTCGTCGAGCTTGCGCAGGCCCTGCTCGTGCAACGCCTCGACCTGAAGGACCCGCGCCTTGCCCTTGCCATAGCCGCTCTTGCGACTCTCCTCCACCGACTTCGCCACCGCGGCATCTTCCGCGTCGGCCTCCGCCCGTCGACCCGCGAGGAGCGCCACGCGGTAGAAGAGAATTCCGCGGCTGCCCGCACTGCCGGCGCAGGTGGCGAAACCGTCGCGCCAGGGGGCGTCGAAGTCTCTCGAGATGAAGGAGGCGAAGAAGCGGCCCTCGCAGGCGAGCGCCGCCGCCATCTCGGCCGGGCAGTGCTCTGCCAGGCGAGCGGCGAGCGGTGGAAACGCCGCCGGCTTGCCCTCGAAGAGGGCGATCCCGGCGAGATGCTGGTAAGAGGCGCAGAAGTCGGGACGGATCGAGATCGCGCGCTCGAGCTCGGCGCGCGCCTCGTCGTAGCGCCCGACCAGGGAGAGCAGCTCGCCCAGGGAGTCGTGCGGGTTGGCCTGATCGGGGGCGACGTAGGCGTAGGTGCGGAACTGCTCCTCGGCCTCGGCGAAGTGCGCCTGCGCCATCGCCAGGTAGCCCAGGTTGTTGCGCGCCAGGACCCAGTTCGGCGCCACTTCGAGAAGCCGCTTGTAGAGTCCCGATGCCGCGGTGAAGTCTTCGCGATCCCAGGCCTGGCCGGCCGCGACGTAGAGCGCCCAGGGATCCTGCGGGCGACTCTCCAGATACCTGGCGGAGATCTCCGCCTGCTGTTCGCGCTTGGCGCGGGCCATCTCGACGAGGAAGCGTTCGCGATCACTGAGCCCGGAGACGTCGAGGGCCTCGAGCTCCTTACGCAGCCGCTTGCGCTCGTCGCCGTCGACGGTGACGGCGGCGAGCTGGACTTTCGCCGCGGCGAAACCCGGGTCGAGCTCGAGCGCCTTGCGGAAGCTCGTGCCGGCCTCCAGGAGATAGAAGCGCATGCGCGCGTCGAGGCCCGCTCCGAAAGCCTTCAGCGCCGCGGGTGAACTCGTCGTCCAGTCGCGCGCACCGTGCCGCAGAAGATACGGCACGGTCAAAGCGGCTGCAGCCAGCGCCGTCAGGCCGGCCACCAGCAGGGGAATTTTCAGTTTGCCGCGCTGCATGCTTCTCCTCCTTCGTCCCGGGCGATGGCGACGAGAGTGATGTCGTCATATGGATCGGCGCCGCGGGTGAACTCCGCGATCGCGTCGAGAACCTGCTGAATGATCTCCTGCGGGCCACCGCTCGCCGCGGCGAGCACCCGGACCAGCCGTTCGTCGCCGAAGAGCTCGCCGCCGGGAGCCTGCGCTTCAGTGACGCCGTCCGAGTAGCCGAGCACGAGGTCGCCCGGCTCGAGCGCCGCGCGAGTCGCGACATAGCCGCCGTCGAGCAGGGCTCCCAGGGGGAGGCGATGCAGCGGCAGCGGCAGCTCGCGCACCGCGCCGCCCGCCGTCCGCACCAGCAGCTGTGGCTGGCCGGCGAGCAGGTAGTCGATCCCCTCGCCGTCATCGGAAGCGGCGACCCAGCCCAGCGCCACGAACGACTTTTTCGTACCGAGTTTGTACAGCCGCCGGTTGGCCAACGCGAACAGCGTCTCGGGGTCGCGATGCGACAGCGCCAGAGTCTGCAGCACCTCGTGCGCCGCCATCATCACCAGCGCGCCGGCGACCGACTTGCCGGCGACGTCGCCGAAGACTATGGCGCGATTGCCGTTCTTTCCCGCTGGAAGCTCGGTGTAGAAGTCGCCGCCGACATGGCGCGCCGCGCGGCAGACCGCCGCCACCGACCAGCCACGACCGAAATGGAGGACGCGCGGCAGGAGCTCGGCCTGGACGTTCGAGGCGATCTCGAGCTCGCGCTCGAGCTCCGCCTGCCGGGTGCGCTCGGCGACCAGGCGGCTGGTTTCGAGCGCCAGCGCCGCCT
>JBDTQT010000299.1:0-4525 GCA_039932055.1 Thermoanaerobaculia bacterium | reverse complement strand
CGCTTCCGCCGCGAACGCGACATCCTGGCGACGCTCAGCCATCCGAACATCGCGCAGTTCCTCGACGCCGGCGTGACAGCCGATGGGCGCCCCTATCTCGCCCTGGAGCTGGTCGCCGGCGTCCCGATCACCGAAGCCTGCCGCGCCGCGCGGGAGCCGCTGGCGGTGCGGATCGCGATGATCCAGAAGGTTGCCGAGGCCGTGCACGCCGCGCATGCCCGCCTCATCGTCCATCGCGACCTCAAGCCTTCGAACGTGCTGGTGACCGCCGAGGGCGCGGTCAAGCTGCTCGACTTCGGGATCGCCAAGCTCCTCGAGAATGAGCCTGCGAACGAGACCGGCGACTCCGTCGGCGGGCTCACACAGCTCACCGCCGAAGGGACCCGGATCGCGACTCCCGACTACGCCGCCCCGGAGCAGCTGACCGGCGCGCCGGTCACTGTTGCCACCGATGTCTACTCGCTGGGGGTTCTGCTCCATGAGCTGCTCACCGGCCGGCGGCCGTTCGATCCCGCCTCGGGCCCGGCGCGGCTTCTCCAGGTTCTCGGGCCCGAACGCGAGGCGCCACGCGCTTCCTCCCGCGTCGTTCCCGAGCACGCCGCGACGGTCGGAGGTCTCACGCCGCCAGAGCTCATCCGTGCCCTCGCCGGCGACCTCGATGCGATCCTCGCCAAGGCTCTCGCCCGGGAGCCCGCCAACCGCTACTCGTCGGCCGAGGCCTTCGGCGCCGATCTCGGGCGCTACCTGCGGGTCGAGCCGATCGCGGCGCGCCGTATCGGCCAGCTGACGCGTACGGTCAAGTTCGTTCGCCGCCACCGGCTGAGCGCCGGGCTCGGCGCCGCGTTCGCGCTCGCCTCGGCGCTCGGCATCGCCGGCATCCTCTGGCAATCGTCGCGTACGGCCCGTGAAGCCCGGCGCGCCAACGCGACGAAGGAGTTCCTCGTCGGCGTCTTCAAGGCGAGCGACCCACGCGTCGCAAGCTCGCGGCCGCGCGGCGAGATCACCGCGCGCGAACTTCTCGACATCTCCGCCGGCCGCATCGAGCAGGAGCTCGCGGGAGACGCCGATACGCGCGCCGAGCTGCGCGAGCTGACCGCGACGATCTACACCTACCTCGACGAGCTCGAGCCGGCGCGCCGCCTGGCGCGGCGCAACAGCGAGGATCTCGCGGCACGGCTGACGCCGGGAGACCCGCAGCTCCTGGACAGCCTCCTGTTCGAGACCTGGATCACCCTGCAGGCGGGAGACGCCGACGGCGCCCGGATTCGACTGGACGATCTCGATCGCCGACTGCGGGAGAGCGGCCGCGACCTCTCCCGCCAGCGCGCCGAGTGGCACCTGGCGAGGGCCGACGTGGCCGCGGCCGAGGGCGATCTCGCGGCCCGCTCGCGCGCGCTCGAGCTGGCGGTCGAAATCTACCAGCGCAGCGCGCCAAACGACAGCGGCCACGAGGCAGCGCTCGCCAATCTCGGCGCCGACGCCTTCGCGCGCGGCGACTATTCCAGCGCGCTCGCCTACCTCGACCGCGCCCTCGTCGTGGCGCGCCGGGCCGGTTCGGATGTCGCCACCGACCTCGCGCGCATTCAGAGCCGGCGCGGGTCCGCTCTCCTCGAGCTCGATCGTCTGGCCGAAGCCCGGGCGGCGTTTCTCGAGGCGCGACATCTGTTCGCCGACACCCTGGGCCTCGATCACGCAACGGCCTGGCAGGCGACCTCCGGCCTGGCGCTCGTCGAAGCCCGCAGCGGGGACATCGCCGCCGCCGAGCGCCTTTTTCAGAGCGTGACGGCGGCTCCCGGCTACGCCCTGCAGGTCAACCAGGAGCGCCGCGCCGAGGTCGATGCAGCCCACGCCAGGTTCCTCGCCGGGCAGCGGGCGGCTGCGACGCCTGCCTCCTAGCCGATGCGCGAGCTCGCCAGTAGCAGCGACCGATCGCTCTAAGGACAGCCGCCGCCGAACGCAGCGCTCCAGGCGCAGGCGTCGCCGGGCTCGAAGCCGTCGGCGAAGAACGGCACCGTCCACTGCCAGACTCCGCCGCTGTAGGTCCCGGCATAGAGATGGGCCGGGGTCGCGGAGTCGATCGCTAGGTGCCGCACGTCCATGTAAGGCAGCCCCGTGTTGTCGCTACTCCAGGTGGCGCCGCTGTCCGTGGTCCTGAACACTCCGCCGAGGTTCGTTCCCGCGTAGACCGTTCCGGGGGTCGTCAAATCGACCGCGAGGTCGAAGGCGATGCTCGTGAGACCCGAGCTGGCGAGGGTCCAGGCCGCGCCGGAGTCGATCGACTTGAAGACCCCCGTTACGGTACCCGCATAGACCGTTGAAGGATTCGTCGCAGGATCGATCGCGATACTGCTGATCCACAAGTCGGCCAAGCCGACATTGACAGGAAGCCAGTTCGCTCCGGAGTCCACTGATCTACAGACTCCGCTGCTCTCTGTGCCGGTGAAAATCGTGGTGGGGTTGGCGGAGTCGATGGCGAGAACGGTCAACCAGAGGCTGGATAGTCCAACGTTGGCTTCGACCCAGTTTGCGCCGGAGTCGATCGACTTGAAAAATCCGCTCCTGTGTCCTCCTGCAAAGAGCGTGGTCGGGTTCGACGGATCGACCGCCAGGAATGCGGTTGTCGGGAAGGACGAGCCCGGGCCGGCGGGAGCCCAGCTGCCGCCCCCGTCGGTCGACTTGAAGACGCCGTCAGAGGAGACACCGCTGTAGACCGTCGCAGGGGTCGCCGGATCGACCGCCAGGCAATACACCACACTCGTGAGTCCTGTGCCGGAGGCGACCCAGGTCGCTCCGAAGTCGGTCGACTTGAAGAGCCCTGCGTTCGAGGTCCCGGCGTAGAGCGTGCCCGCGTTCGTCGGATCGGCCGCCAACGAGAAGACCCAGACGTTCGTCAAGCCGTGATTGGCCTCGGCCCAGCTGTCGCCCGAGTTGGTGGACCGGAAGATCCCGCCGGCGGTTCCGGCGAAAACCGTCGCCGAGGTCGCTGGCGCGATGGCCAGCGCCCGGATCGAGGGGTTCGTCAGGCCCGCATCGACCGCAGACCAATGGTCGCCGGAGTCGATCGACCTGAAGATCCCGCCGCTCGTTCCTGCATAGAGAGTCGAGGGGACCTGGGGATCGATCGCCAGGGACAGGACCTGGGGATCCGTCAACCCGGCGTGGAGGTCCGTCCAGGTGGCGCCCGAATTGGTCGAGCGGGAGACGCCGTGGTTGCTGCCGTTCTGCTCGACCGTGCCGGCATAGATCGTCGAAGGGGTCATGGGATCGATCGCCAGGGCAAAGACCCGGATGATGGGAGATCCGAAGAGCACGGGAGTCCAGCTGCCCCCGGAGTCGGTCGTCTTGAAGACCCCGCCGTCCGAACCGGAGTAGATCGTCGAGGGGTTGGCGGGATCGATCGCCAGGGTACGGATGATCGAGTTGGTCTGCCCGACGTTGGCGAGAAGCCAGGTCTCGCCGGAGTCGATGGACTTGTAGAGCCAATTGCCTTCGAGGCCGGCGTAGAGCGTCGAAGGAACCGCCGGATCGATCGCCAGGGAGACGACTCTCCCGAACGTCGTCGGCAAGCCCCCGTTGATGGCGGACCAGGTTCCGCCCCCGTCGGTCGTGATGAAGACGCCGCCATACGTACCGGCATACACCCTGAAACGGTTGCTGGGGTCGATCGCCAGGGCGCGGACGTCCAGATTCGTCAGCCCCGTGTTGATGGGGAGCCAGTGACCTCCGGAGTCGTTCGACTTGAAGAGCCCTCCGGCCTCCGCTCCGGCGTAGATCGTGGCCGGGCGCAGGGGATCGATCGCCAGGGCATTGACCGCTCCGCCGTAAGGCCCCCCGCTCCTCCAGACGCCCGCCTCAGCCTGGGCGACCCCGGAGAAGGTCGTCACCGCAAGAGCGCAGCCGATCGCGATCCGCCATCGACCCGCTTCAGAGCTCGTGCCCTGATCTCGCATTGCGCCTCCTCAGGCCTCCACTATCCTGGCTCTCGACCGTAGCACAGCACCCGTCGGCGAGCCGCGGCGGCAGCCGCCTGCGATGCCGGCGCCAGAGGCCGCTTGTCACACCGTTGTCACAGCCCAGCTCCGCGCCTGACAAACCCAGTTGTCAGAGTCCTCCTGCCACCGGAACCCGGCGCCCCGCGGCGCCGCCGCCGGAATCACTTCGAATGGAGGAATCACCCATGAAGCGCACGTCGCTCCTCGCTCTCGCAGCGCTGACCCTCGCCACCACCCCGCTCGCCGCCCAGCCGGCGCAGGTCGACCCGGCGATCGCCCCGTACGTCAAGTCGAGCGGCATCTCGGGCAATGTGAGCTCGGTCGGTTCCGATACGCTCAACAACCTGATGACCTTCTGGGCGGAGGGCTTCCAGAAGCAGTATCCGAACGTTCGCATCCAGATCGAAGGCAAGGGCTCGTCGACCGCCCCGCCGGCGCTCATCTCCGGCACCTCTCAGCTCGGACCGATGAGCCGGGCGATGAAAGCCGAGGAGGTGGATGCGTTCGAGAAGAAGTACGGCTACAAGCCCTCG
>JBDTQT010000298.1:0-4529 GCA_039932055.1 Thermoanaerobaculia bacterium | reverse complement strand
TCGCGATGGAGAAGGGCGTGCGCTTCGCGATCCGCGAAGGCGGCCGCACCATCGGTGCAGGCACCGTCACCGAAGTCGTTAAGTAAGCGCGGATTGACGTCAGGACCGATGTTTACGATTTCTAGGCCAGTAGCTCGAACTGGTAGAGCGCCGGTCTCCAAAACCGGATGTTGGGGGTTCGAATCCCTCCTGGCCTGCCAAGCATGGATCGTGGGAGCGCAATGAACTGGTTGGATAAGGTCAAAGACTTTTTCTCTTCGATTCCCCGGTTCCTCGGTGAGGTCAAGGCCGAGATGAAGAAGGTCTCGTTCCCGTCACGCGACGAAGTCGTCGGGACGACGATCGTGGTGCTGGTGACGAGCGTGGTCTTTGCCGTCTACCTCTGGGTGGCCGACATGGTGATCGTGCAGCTCTTCAAGATGGCGGGCACTTCGTGACCGCGGCCACGTTCTCGTTCATGGGGCCCGGCGACTCCGGCCTCGTGGGCGGCGCATCGGCGCCCGCCAAGCCGGAGAATCGCCACTGGTACATCGTTCATACCTACTCCGGTTTCGAGGAGCGGGTGCGGCAGCATCTGCGCCAGCGCGCCGATGCGCTCGGGTACGGCGAGTCGATCGGCGAGATCCGCATTCCGATGGAGACCATCGTCGAGCTCAAGGGCGGCAAGAAGCGCGAAACCCAGCGCAAGTTCTTCCCCGGCTACATCCTGGTCGAGATGGAGATGAACGAGAACACCTGGCACGTGGTCAAGAACACTCCGAAGGTGACCGGTTTCGTCGGCATGGGCAAGACGCCGACGCCGCTTTCGGCGGAGGAAGTGACGCAGATTCTCGAGCAGGTGGTGACGGCGAAGGAGAAGCCGAAGCCGAAGCACGTTTTCGAGAAGGGCGAGCCGGTCAAGATCGTGGATGGCCCCTTCAATAATTTCACCGGCGTGGTCGACGACGTCAACCTGGACCGCAACACCCTCAAGGTCATGGTGACGATTTTCGGACGGCACACTCCGGTCGAGCTCGATTTCCTGCAGGTCCAGAAGCTCTAGTCGGGAAAGGTTGGATTCATCATGGCGAAGAAAGTAACCGGGTACGTCAAGTTGCAGATTCCGGCGGGCAAGGCGACGCCGGCTCCTCCCGTGGGCCCGGCGCTCGGACAGGCCGGCGTCAACATCATGGATTTCTGCAAGACGTTCAACGCCCGCACCCAGGCCCAGGAAGGTCTCATCATCCCGGTGGTGATCACGGTCTATTCCGACCGTAGCTACACCTTCATCACCAAGACGCCGCCGGCAGCGATCCTGCTGATGAAGGCGGCGGGCATCCCGAAGGGTTCCGGCGTGCCGAACCGCAACAAGGTGGGCAAGGTCTCGAAGCAGCAGGTGGAGGAGATCGCCAAATCGAAGCTCCCGGATCTCAACGCCGGCAGTCTCGCCGCCGCGGTGCGCATCATCGAGGGTACCGCCCGCTCCATGGGTATCGAAGTTCAGGGTTGATAGGCGAGGGGCTCGAAGGAACTCGACGGCTGTCGAGTTCCAGGCTGGGAACGAACTCGACAGCTGTCGAGTTCCATGGAATCGACTCCGCCCAACGACGGGCGAAGCGTGACGGATCTGGGAGGCCGCAACCACGGCCGTTCGGACCAGAGGGAACCTAGAATGAGCAAGCACGGCAAGAAGTACCGCAGCTCGGCTGCCAAGGTGGAGCCCCGGCTCTACCCGCTGGCGGACGCGATCAAGCTGGCGACCGAAACCGCCTACGCGAAATTCGACGAGACCGTCGAGATCGCCATGCGGCTCGGCGTCGACCCGAAGCATGCCGACCAGATGGTGCGCGGCACGGTCCTCCTCCCGCACGGGTTGGGGCGGACGGCGCGCGTGCTGGTCTTCGCCCAGGGCGAGAAGATCAAGGAAGCCGAAGAGGCCGGCGCGGACTATGTCGGCGGCGAAGAGCTGGCGAAGAAGATCGAGGGCGGCTGGCTCGATTTCGATTCGGTCGTCGCGACGCCGGACATGATGCGCGTCGTCGGTCGCCTAGGCAAGGTGCTCGGCCCCCGCGGCCTGATGCCCAACCCGAAGACCGGCACGGTGACGCCCGACGTCAAGCGGGCCGTCGAAGAGATCAAGGCCGGCAAGGTGGAGTTCCGCGTCGACAAGACGGGGATCATCCATGCGCCGTTCGGCAAGCGCTCTTTCGGTCCCGAGAAGCTCTCGGAGAACGCCAACGCGCTGGTCGCCGCCGTGCTCAAGGCCAAGCCCCCGGCCGCGAAGGGGAAGTACGTGAAGTCGGCGACGGTGTCGTCGACGATGGGTCCAGGGATCCACGTCGACGAAAACGCTCTCGCGGGCGCTGAGGAGTAAGGGAGCTCGACATGCCACTGACGAGAAATACCAAGGAAGAGATTCTCGGAGGCTACGAAGCGGCCATGGCCTCTGCCGAGCATGCCTTCGTCATCGGATTCAAGGGCATCACGGTGAACCAGGTGAACGACCTGCGCAGCAAAGTGCGCAAGTCCGGCGGGCAGTACGTGGTCATCAAGAACACGCTCGCCCGGCTCGCTGTAGCGGGCAAGCCGCTCGAGCAGGTGAAGGAACACTTCTCCGGACCGACCGCGGTCGCCTACAGCCTCGCAGATCCGGTCGCTCTGGCGAAGGTCCTGACCGACTTCGCGAAGGACGCGCCGGTCATCGAGTTCAAGGGTGGATTGGTCGAAGGACGCCCGATCGTAGCCTCGCAGGTGAAGGAGATCGCTTCCCTGCCGGGGCGTCAGCAGCTCCTGGCGAAGCTGCTCTTCCTCATGCAGTCCCCGATCCAGCGTTTCGTTCGCGTCCTTGCGGCGTCCGGGCCCCAGCGCCTGGCCATCGTCCTGGACCAGGTGGCGAAGAAAAAAGAGTAAGCCGGGCCGGGGAGACTCCCCGCGCCGCAAGAATAATCAGGACTTCGGGCTCGAAGGCCCGAGACGACGGAGGAAGAGATGGCAATTCAGGTGGAAGAGTTCATCCAGAAGATCGACGGCATGTCCGTGCTCGAGCTGAACAACCTCGTCAAGGCGCTCGAAGAGCACTATGGCGTGTCGGCGGCGGCGGCGGCGGCGCCGGCGGCGGCGGCTGGCGCGGTGGCGGCGGCTCCGGTCGAGGAGCAGACGGAGTTCGAAGTGATCCTGACCAGCGCGGGTGACAAGAAGATCAACGTCATCAAGGTCGTCCGCGAAGTCACCAGCCTCGGTCTCAAGGAGGCGAAGGACCTCGTCGAGGGCGCCCCGCAGAAGATCAAGGAAGGCATTTCGAAGACCGAGGCCGAGACGATCAAGAAGAAGTTCGAGGAGCAGGGGGCTCAGGTCCAGATCAAGTAAGGGGGTGCCCCGTACGCGCACCCTACTTCGCGAGGCCGGTTGCGGGCGTCTGTCGTCCGCGCCGGTCGCAAAGCGCGCCACCCGTCCAAGCCGCGATTTCGCGGCTCGGGCGGGGTGTCGGCGCTTGTGGCCCTAAAAATCTGCTGCAGATAGCTCCTTGAATCACGGGGGGGACAAGATCGAACCCATGCAAAATCCAGCCAAGACCGTAACCCGCGCCCGCAAGAACTTTTCGCGGATTCAGAGCACGCTCGCGATTCCGAACCTGATCGACGTGCAGAAGCGCTCCTACGATCGCTTCCTGCAAATGAACCTGCTCCCCGAGGAACGGGCCAATCAGGGATTGCAGTCGGTGTTCACCAGCATCTTTCCCTTCTCCGATTTCCGTGAAACCTGCTCACTCGATTTCGTGAAATACACGATCGGAGAGTGGCAGTGCAAGTGCGGTGAGATGAAGGGCCTGGAGTACCTTCGCACCACCTGCACCAATTGCGGCGCGAGGGTCATGACCGATCATCCTCACGAGGAGACGGTCACTTGCACGCAGTGCGGGTTCGTGAACAAGAACCGCGTCACCAAGTGCGATACCTGCGGCAATCCGGTCGACCTGCACCTCGACTACTCGATCGCCGACTGCCAGGAGCGCGGCATGACCTTCGCCGTGCCGCTCAAGGTCACCTTTCGGCTCTTCGTCTACGACAAGGATCCGGAGACCGGGGCGCGCATGATGCGCGACGCCAAGGAGGAAGAGGTCTATTTCGGCGAGATCCCCTTGATGAGCGATCACGGTACATTCATCGTGAACGGCACCGAGCGCGTGATCGTCAGCCAGCTGCATCGCTCGCCGGGCGTCTTCTTCACCAAGGAAGGGCCGCGCACCTACCTTTCCAAGATCATCCCGTACCGCGGTTCGTGGGTGGAGTTCGAGTACGACCAGAAGGAAGTCCTTTCGGTCCGTATCGACCGCAAGCGGAAGTTTCACGGCACGGTGTTTTTGCGCGCCCTGGGGCTGGAGACCGACGAGTCGATCCTGCGCCAGTTCTACGCGGCGGTGGGCGTCGACGTTTCGAATCCGTCCGAGTTCACCCTGACGATTCCGCCGACCGTTCTGGAGCGGGAGCGCCATCGTGACCGCCAGACCCGCGGCCGCCGCGAGTCCTATCCGGTCTTCGCCGGCATCACGC
>JBDTQT010000297.1:0-4578 GCA_039932055.1 Thermoanaerobaculia bacterium | reverse complement strand
AAACCGGAGTTACTTCAATCTGTAGACAATGCGCCCGCGCGAAAGGTCGTAGGGCGAGAGCTCGACCAGGACCTTGTCGCCGGGAAGGATCCGGATGAAATGCTTCCGCATTTTCCCTGAAATATGAGCCAGCACCTGGTGCTTGTTCTCCAACTCCACCTTGAACATCGCGTTGGGGAGCGGTTCAATCACCGTCGCTTCGACTTCGATCGCGTCTTCCTTGGACAAACTCTCTTCCTCGTCTTTTCCCTGACCGCCAGTGCTTCAGAGGGCTCCGACGCCGAGAATCCTGGCACCGTGATCGGTGACCGCCACCGAATACTCGAAATGGGCAGACAGCGAGCCATCCGCCGTTCGCGCAGTCCAGCCGTCCTTGTCGACCTTCACTGCCGGGGTGCCGACGTTGACCATCGGCTCGATGGCAATCACCAGCCCCGGTTTCAGTTTTGGACCACGCCCCGGCTCCCCGAAATTGGGAACCTGCGGATCCTCGTGCAGGGCCGTCCCGATACCGTGCCCCACGAAATCTCGCACCACGGAAAACCCTTCCGACTCGACGTAGGCCTGAACCGCGTGTCCGATGTCGGAGAGGCGCTTGTTCGGACGGACTTCCTCGACTGCCAGATCCAGAGCCCGTTTCGTCACGGCCATCAGCCGCTGGGCCGCAGGAGAGACCTTCCCCACGGCATAGGTTCTGGCAGCGTCCCCGTAGTATCCCTTATATACCACTCCACAATCAATCCCGACGATGTCGCCGTCCCGGAGGGCGGTCTCGTCCGGGATCCCGTGGACGATGACTTCGTTGATCGAGGTACACAGCGTCGCCGGGTACCCCTTGTAATGCAGAAAGGCCGGCACCCCTCCAGCCTCCCGGATCGTCCTCTCCGCGTACCGGTCGAGCTCGCGCGTCGTGACGCCCGGGCCGACCCGTTCAGCCAAGCCGGTGAGAACCAGGTGAACGATCCGGTTGGCCTCGTTCATCAGCTCCACTTCTCCCGGAGTCTTGAGCACCATGCTCAGGCCCGCCTCCCGAGCATCTTCAGGATCGCCGTGGTGACCTCGCCCACGGTCCGCTCGCCATCGATCCTCCGGAGCAGGTTCCGGCTCTCGTAATGCGCCACCAAGGGCTCGGTCTTCTCGCGATAGACCCGGAGACGCTCGCGCACCACCTCTTCCTGGTCGTCCGCCCGTTGACGGGCGACCGCCCGGGCGACCAACACAGGCTCGGGGACGTCGAGCATCACCACGGCATCGAGAGTCTCCCGGCGCTGCTCGAGAATGCTGTCGAGCGTCGCCGCCTGGCCGGTCGTCCTCGGATAGCCGTCGAGGAGGAAGCCGCTGGCCGCGTCGGTACGTCCCAGCCGCTCCCGCACCACCTCCGCCATCAGCCCGTCGTCGACCAGGGCGCCGGAGGCCATGATTCCCTCCACTTTGCGTCCCAGCGCCGACCCCAGGGCGACGGCGTCGCGCAGCATCGCGCCGGTCGAAATCGCCGGCACGCCCAGCGCGGCCGCCAGGTACTCGGCCTGGGTACCCTTCCCGCTCCCCGGCGCGCCCAGCATGACCGCGCGCAGACCGCCGGAGCGCAAACTCTCAGCCATTTCAGCCACGACGTCCCTTGATCCTTCCACGCTTCAGGAAGCCATCGTAGTTGCGCATCACCAGTTGGCTCTCGACCTGCTGCAGAAAGTCCATCGCGACACCGACGACGATCAGCAACGAGGTACCACCGAAGTAGAACTGGATGCCCATGCCTTCGGTGATGAACTTCGGCAGGTAGGGATCGATAGCCGGCCCGATGAACGGCAGGTTCTGCATCTTGACGCCGTTCAGCAGAAAGTCCGGGAGGATGGCGACCAGGGCGAGGTAGGCCGCGCCGACCAGGGAGATTCGGGTCAGGATCCGGTCGATGTACTCCGCGGTGCGCTTGCCGGAGCGGATACCCGGAATGAAGCTGCCGTACTTCCGCATGTTCTCGGCGAGGTCGCTCGGATTGAAGATGATCGAGATGTAGAAGTAGCTGAAGAAGATGATCCCGACCACGTAGAGAAGGTAGTGCAGCGGCTGACCCCACGCCAGCTGATCGGCTACCTTCTGCAACCAGGGCGCCTGGAACATCTGCGCCGCCGTCGCCGGAAGGGCCATCAGGGAGCTCGCGAAGATCACCGGAATGACGCCCGCGGTATTGACCCGCAGCGGCAGGTAGGTGCTCTGCCCACCGTAGACCTTGCGGCCCACCATGCGCTTGGCGTACTGCACGGGAATCCGCCTCTGCGCCCTCTCCATGTAGACGATGAAGGCGACCACCAGGACCATGAAAACGATCAGCACCAGGATGCCGATGAGCGAGAGCTCATTGGAGCGAACACCCGAGAGTGTCTGGGCCACCGCCCGCGGCAGGCCCACGACGATGCCGGCGAAGATGATCAACGAGATGCCGTTGCCAATTCCGCGCTCGCTGATCTGCTCGCCGAGCCACATGATGAAGGCGCAACCCGTGGTGAGGGTAAGGATCGTCATGAGGCGAAACGCCCAGCCCGGAGTCGGAACGAGGGCGGCGCCACCCGGGGTCGTCGTCTTCTCGAGGAAGAGCGCGATGCCGGTCGACTGGATGATCGACACCAGTACCGTGCCGTAGCGGGTGTACTGGGTGATCTTCTTGCGGCCGAGCTCGCCCTCTTTCGAGAGCTTCTCGAGGTAGGGCCACACGACCGTGAGCAGCTGCAGAATGATCGACGAGGTGATGTACGGCATGATGCCCAGCGCAAACACGGCAACCCGCTGCAGACTTCCCCCGGTGAAAGTGTTGACGAAGCCGAGGAAAGTGCTTTGCATGGACGTCATGAACTCGAGCAGGGCTTGCGGATCCACCCCAGGCGTCGGAATATGACAGCCGATCCGATAGACCGCGAGCAACCCGAAAGTGAACATCAGGCGCTTGCGCAGATCGGGGATCGCGAAGATATTGCGCAGGCTTTCGATCACGAAGCGAGCTCCTCACAGCGTCCGCCGGCAGCCTCGATCTTGGTCCGCGCCGACTTGCTGAACTTGTGGGCGGTGACGGTGACCGCCGCCTGCAATTCGCCGTCGCCCAGGACCTTGACCTTCTTGCCGGGGTGGACCAGGCCGCGCTCGACCAGCAGCTCGGGCGTCACGGCCTTGCCCAGCGCCGTCAGAGCGCCGACATTGATCACTGCGTACTCGACCCGAAACTCGTTGGTGAATCCCCTCTTCGGAACGCGACGGACCAGCGGCATCTGGCCGCCCTCGAAACCGGGACGCTGGCTATAGCCGGAACGCGACTGGCCGCCCTTGTGACCCTTACCGGCGGTCTTTCCCAAGCCGGAGCCGGGGCCGCGACCGACACGCTTGCGCGAATGCTTGCTGCCTGGGGCGGGGGGAAGCTCATGCAGTTTCATTTTCTAGTCCTCGACCAACTCGACGAGATAGGGAATCTTGGCGATCATGCCGCGAACTGCCGGCGTGTCTTCGCGAACGACTTCGTGACGGATACGCCTTAACCCAAGGCCACGCAGCACCTCGCGATGGGTCTCGCGGGCGCCGATCGTGCCCTTCACCTGGCGGATGCGAATCGTCTTCTTTTTCATGCTTGAGCTACCTCTCTCGAACCTGCACTACTTTCGGTTCAGCTGACACCGGCGATGCGGTGAAGCAGCAAAGCGGCGAAACGGTGAATCAGGGAGCCGGCGTCGCCACGACTTCCGCCGGAGCGCCCTTGCGCGGCTCGCTCTGCAGCATCAGCAGCGCCGCGAAGGTTGCCTTGACGACGTTGGCCGGATTCGCCGATCCCAGCGACTTCGTCAGGATGTCCGCGATGCCCGCCGCCTCGATCACCGCGCGGACGGGTCCGCCGGCGATCACGCCGGTGCCTGCCGACGCGGGCTTGATCAGCACACGACCCGCGCCGAATTCGCCAAGCGCCTCGTGCGGGATCGTGTGACCCTTCATCGGCACTTGAATCAGGCGCTTCTTGGCGACTTCGATTCCCTTGCGGATCGCCATCGGAACTTCCTTCGCCTTGCCGGCGCCGTAGCCGACACGGCCATTGCCGTCGCCGATCACCACCAGCGCGGAGAAAGAAAAGTTCTTGCCGCCCTTGACGACCTTGGTCACCCGGTTGATGTGGACGACCTGCTCAACAAATTCGCTTTCCTGCTCGAAATCCCTGGCCAAAACTCTTCTCCTCGTCTCGTCGTCGGCGGGTGGCGGCTTAGAACTGAAGGCCTTTGGCGCGTGCCGCCTCGGCCAGCTCCTTGACCTTGCCGTGGTAGAGGTATCCGCCACGATCGAACACAACCTGCTGAATTCCCTTGGCGAGCGCGCGCTCCGCGACCGCTTCTCCGACAACCTTCGCGGCCGCGATCGTCGCGCCGCCACCCTCGAGCTTGCCCTTGAGGGCCGGCTCGGCGGATGCCGCGGAGACGATCGTCTGACCGGTCTGGTCGTTGATCACCTGTGCATAGACGTACTTCGAGCTCTTGAAGACCGACAAGCGCGGACGCTCGGTCGTTCCGGCGAGCCGCTGACGCAGACGCTGATGCGCCCGCTTCCTGCGCG
>JBDTQT010000296.1:0-4622 GCA_039932055.1 Thermoanaerobaculia bacterium | reverse complement strand
ATTCGAGGTGGGCGACAAGCTTCACTAGGAGCCAACCTCGAATTCCCGAGTGCCGGAGCGCCCCGCCACCGCCTCAGCCAGGCAGTTTGATCCTAGAACTCGACGCGGAATCGCGCGCCGGCGGCGGTCGACTCGACGGTGAGACGGAGCTTCCGACCCGCCTTGGTCCAGTTGCCCGAAGTGCCCGCCTGCCAACCGGAGGCCAGCAGCCGCTGTCTCATCGCGGAGGAAACCGTCGCAACTTCGGCGGGTGTCGCGAAGACGACCGTCGCGCCGCCGTCGGGCCGTGGCGTGAAGTCGACCAGGCTCGACGGCCGGTAAACCGGAATGTCGGCGGGAAAGCCGTCGGGCAGGGCACCGGCCAGGGCGTTCGGATCGGCCCGCCGCTCGACCCGGTCGTCGGCCATCGAGTAGGCGGCATCCGGCGCCGCCGTGACCTCGACGGTAGCGAGCTCCGGCGCCTTCTCGGCCGCCGGCGGTGGAGCGGGATTACAGGCCGCGATCGTCACCAGAAGGGCGGCAACCGGAAGCGGGCGCCGCAGCCGTGCGGTCCCGGAGCTCACAGCGCCCGCGACAGCCAGAAGCCGAGCGCCACGGCGGCGAGGCCGGCGGCGCAAGTCCCGGCGAGATTGACGAAGGCGAGCATGGCGCCATCGGCGCGCAGCAGCGCGAACGATTCGAGGCCGAGACTCGAGAAGGTGGTGAAGCCGCCGAGCAGCCCGACGAGCACGAAGGTCCGGGTCTCGGGGGCCATCCGTCCGCGCACCTCGATCACGCCGACCAGATAGCCGATCAACAGGCAGCCGAGAACATTGACCGCCAGCGTCCCCCAGGGAAAAACCTCCGCCCGGCCGTGCAGGTGGTCGGCGCGCCGCTGCACCCAGCCCTGCAGGAGGTAGCGCGCGACGGAGCCCAGACCGCCCCCGACCGCCGCCGCGACCCAATGCCCCCAGTGCGCCCAATGTCGCATCAGCGAAGACTCTATCCGGCCTGCTGCCGGTCGCCGAAGAGCAGCGCCGGCAGCTCGGCGAGACTCCGCAGGTCGCCGTCGCCTTCGGGTGCGAGCAGCAGCGCCTGCATGCCGACGGCGAGCGCCCCTTCGACGTCGTCGCGCCGGCTGTCGCCGACGTGCAGCGTGCGCTCCGCGGCGACGCCCAACGCCGCCAGCGCGGTTTCGAAGATCCGCGGATGCGGCTTCTCCGCGCCGACGATGGCGGAGATGGCAAAGGTGTCGAACGGATCGGCGAGATCGAGACGCTCGAGCAGCAGCGGCAGGCGCTGGTCCCAGTTCGAGATCACCCCGAGCTTGAGGCCGCGCCGCTTGAGCTCGGCGAGCATCGGTCGGGTGCCGGGCGCGACCTCCCAGGCGTCGGGTTGGGCGAATCGGTCGAAGAGCTCGGCCGCCGCGAAAGCGGAGGGCCGGGGCGCGTCGATGAGCTCGCAGGTGCGTTCGACGAAGTGGCGCCAGAAGCCGCGCGCCCCTTTCGGATGATGCACGAAGCGGTCGCGCGCCGGCGACGCCGAGCAGGCGAGCTCCTGCCAGACGAGCGGAATCGCCGCCGCGACGTCGCTCGCCGCGACCGCGATGCCGTGCCGGGCGAGAACGTCGGCGTACTGCTGCCCGAGCGTCGGGCAGGAGAGCAGGGTGTGGGTGACGTCGAAGGTCACCGCTGCGAGGTTCAACCGGCACTCCCGGCGTGATCGAAGAGATAAAACGCCGCGATCACCAGCGCGTGACGGATGGCGCCGGAGAGGATGAGCTGCGGGATCTCCGAGAGCGTCGCGCTCTCGACCGTGAGCTCCTCTTCACCGTCGCCTTCGGGTTCGCCGATGTGCTCCAGCTCGTCCGCCACGAAGGTGAAACAGCGATTCGTGATGAAGGCGGGATTCGGCTCGACCTCGCCGAGGTAGGTGAGGCGGCCGGCGCGATAGCCGGTCTCCTCGAAGAGCTCACGGCCGGCGGCCGCCACCGGGTCCTCGCCCTCCTCCACCATGCCGCCGGGGATCTCGAGCGTCGTGGCGCCGATGCCGTAGCGCCACTGCCGGACGAGCAGGACTCGGTCGTCTGGCGTCCGTGCGATGACGTTCACCCAACTCGGCGCGTCGAGCATGAGCGCTTCGCGGGTCGCGAGGTCCTCGCCCGCTCCGGTCCCCCCGCCGACCTCCGCCGCCAACGAGTCGCGGTAGAGCGCGAAGAGGCGATGGGTGAACAGCGTCTCGCGATGGGTGACGTGCCAGCTGCGCATGGCGCGAGGATATCCGAGGCGGCGGAGATAAGATCCGACCCATGCCACCCATCGTGCGGCTCTTCGCCGCAGCGGCCGCGCTCGGCCTCTGGCTGGCGCTGTTCTTTCTCGGCCGGACGGCCGGCGGGGCGATTCATCTCCTGCCGCTCGCCGCGCTGACGCTCGTCCTCTGGCGTCCGGCGGCGCGCCGGTAGCCCGCGCCGGCCTTTACTGCTGCCAGGCCTCGACCGGGTTCGCGAGGACGCCGACGCCGACGATCTCGACCTCGACCCGGTCGCCGTCGGCGAGTGGGCCGACTCCGGCCGGCGTTCCGGTCAGGAAGATGTCCCCCGGTTCGAGCGTCATGCGGCAGGAGGCGTAGGCGAGCAGCTCGGCGAAACCAAAGACCATCTCGCTCACCCGGCCGTGCTGACGCTCGGCGCCGTTGACTCGCGTCCGCACCTCGAGGCTCTCCCACTCCGGCTCGATGAGAATCGCCGGCCCGAGCGGGCAGAAGGTGTCGAACGACTTCGCCCCGGAGAACGAGCCGTCGCGCTTCTGCAGATCGCGCGCCGAGACGTCGTTGGCGCAGGTGGCGCCGAGGATACCGGCGAGCGCCTGTTCGGGGGAGACGCGCCGCAGACGGTGCTTCACCACCAGCGCGATCTCACCCTCGAAGTCGACCCGGGCGCTCTCCGGCGGCAGCACGATCGCCGCGCCGGGCCCGATGAGCGCCGACGGCGCCTTGAGAAAGATCAGCGGCTCGGTGGGCAGCGGATTCCCGAGCTCGGCGGCGTGCTCGCGGTAGTTGCGGCCGACGCAGACGATCTTTCCCGGAACGAGCGGCGCGCGCAGCGCCTCGCCCGTTCCGAGGTCGACGGCGCGGCCGAGCTGCCACTGCGAGAGGGGCGTCTCGAACGGGTCGGAAAACAACACGCGGAGCTGCTGCAGCGACTCGCCCGCGGCGAGCAGGCCTTCAGGACCGAAGCGGCAAAGGAGCATGCGGCGATTCTATGACGGCGGCGGCTGGGCCAGCCGACGGCGCGCCCGCGAGGAGAGCGGCGTGACGACGAGGGCGCCGGTGATGTCGTTGAGATCGACGTAGATCTCGGTCTCGTAGACCGCCGTGAGGTTCGGGTAGGTCAGCACGTCGGCAGTCACTCCCGCGGCGAACACCCGACCACCTTGCAGGAGGACGATCCGGTCGCAGTATTCGGCGGCGAGGTTGAGATCGTGCAGCACCGCGACGATGCCGGTGCCCGCGTCCGCCAGCTCACGTGCGCGATCGAAGAGCTCGACCTGGAAACGCAGGTCGAGGAAGCTTGCCGGCTCGTCGAGCAGCAGGATCGGCGCCTGTTGGGCCAGGGCGCGCGCGAAAACGATCCGCTGGCGCTCCCCCGACGAGAGCTGGTCGATCGGTCGTGCCGCGAGGTCCGCTGCGCCGCAGCGAGCGAGCGCCTGGCGGGCGATCGCGAGGTCGTGCGCCGACTCGAAGGCGAGCCCGGCGAGATGCGGATGGCGCCCCATGACGACGACCTCCAGGGCGGTGAACGGGAAGTCGAAGCGCGGCTCCTGCGGCACGACCGCGATGCGCCGCGCGACCTCCTTGCGCGGCAGGCCGCGGAGGTCGTCGCCCAAGACCTTCACGCTGCCGGTGAATCCGGCCACCCCCGAGAGGGCGCGCACCAGGGTACTCTTGCCGGCGCCATTCGGTCCCAGGAGGCCGACGACGCTCCCCGGCTCCAGCGTGAGGTCGACGCCGGCGAGCGCCACACGGGAACCGTAGGCGACCGCGAGATCGCGCACCTCGAGCAGCGCTCGTTGGGCCGGCTGCGACAGCTGCCCTCCCGCCTCAACCATGGCTCCCCCCCGACAAGACACCGCGCCGACGCAGCAGCAGGAGGAAGAACGGCCCGCCCAGGAGCGCCGTCACGACGCCCACCGGCAGCTCGGTGGGCGCAGCGAGCGTGCGTGCCGCGAGGTCGGAGAGCACGAGAAAGCTCGCGCCGCCGAGGAAGGCCGCCGGCAGGAGGAGGCGGTGGTCGGGACCGAGCAGACGGCGCAGCAGGTGAGGCACGACAAGGCCGACGAAGCCGATCAGGCCGGCGGTCGCCACCGCGAGCGCCGTGGCGAGCGAGCCGAGCACGAAGGTCCGGCGCTTCAGGCGCTCGACGTCGACGCCGAGCTGCTGCGCCCCCTCCTCGCCGGCGGTGAGAGCGTTGAAATCGCGCGCCGACGCGAACAGCGCGACGGTGATCGCCACGCCGGCCGCCCAGAGCGCCGCCAGGGTCAACGGCCCCGGGGAGGGAACTCGTCCCATGAGGTAGAAGACGATGGCGGAGAGCTCTTCGCGCGAAGCCACGCTCTGCAGGAAGTAGATGAGCGCGGCGCTGAAGG
>JBDTQT010000295.1:0-4647 GCA_039932055.1 Thermoanaerobaculia bacterium | reverse complement strand
CCGGCGGCTTCAACCAGCACTTCTGGGTCTACTACGGCGCGCTCTCGAACGTCGAATACACATTGACTGTCACCGATACCGTCACCGGCGGGCCGCCGCGGATCTACCACAACGCCCTCGGCAAATTCGGCAGCTTCGGTGACATCGAGGCGTTTCCCAACCCCTAGCGAAGTGCGTCCTCTCCGGGCTTGCGGAGTCGACGAGCGTTGCCATGTCGACCTCGCGATCCCCTCTCCTTAAGTTTCTCCCTCCCCCCGCTCGTCCACTCAAGGCTAGGAGCCTGGACCGTGCAGGCGCGACCGACCAGCTCGACTAGACTGGGTTCCGCTGGAGGAGTCAGGCTGACGAGGTCGGCCTCCTCTCGGGGATGCTATCGCGGGCGTGCTGCCCGCGAGCAGACAAAGCAAGGGAGTCCACCGTGGTCAAGATTGCACTTCGCACCCTCGCCGTCTTCCTCGCTTTGACTTCCTTCCAGGGGCTGGCGATGGCTCAGGAAGTCGATTTCGCTCTCTTTCAGTCGACCGAAAGAGAATCTTCGGACGCTACCCTCATGAGATTCGTGAATCTGATCGCGGGTACGCCCGTCATTCGTGTCGATCTCGACGCAGTGACGGTCGTTTCATCGCTGAATCCCCGGGATCGATCCGCCTACCTGGATCTCGCACTGCTCCCGGGTACGGAGCACCACTTTCAAATCTACGCAGTTGTGGGAGGAGTTCCGCAACTGCTCATCGAGTTCCCGATCTTCTTCGATGGCTATGCATCTGTGACGGCCCTCCTGATGGGGGACCTCGCGCAGGTGGCTGTCGAATACGTCCCGGATACACCCTTCGATGTCGAAGGTTACGCCTGGCTCTCCATCTTCAACGGAGCGCCTGCATTTCAGGGTTTCGACGTGGTCGATCGCGCCACTGGAGAGGTGCTTCTCTACTCGGGCACATTTCAGAATGGCTATTCCAGTGGAATACCTGCAGGCACATACGACCTCGAGATTCGCCGCCACAACTACAGCGAGATCGTCCTGACCCTGAATCGTGTCGTGTTCGAAAGTGGGCGCAAGTACCTGCTCGCGTTCTGCCCACCCCTCCTCGACGGCGCGTCGGACTCCACAGCCTTCGTTAACGGTGGGCGTTTTCGCGTTTCGGCGGAATGGCGTTCTTTCGATGGCACAACGGGCGCCGGCACTCGGTATGGAGGCTCTGCCGAATCCGCCGAGTTCTGGTTCTTCGCACCGTCGAACATCGAGCTCATCGCGAAAATCGTCGACGGAAGCCCCATCAACGGCAATTTCTGGGTGTTCCTGGGCGCTCTTTCAAACGTCCAGTTCGACCTCACGGTGTTCGACCAAGAGGAGCGGGTGGCGCGGCAATACTTCAACGCCGAAGGCGTCTTCGCGAGCTTCGGCGACATCGAGGCTTTCCCGGCGCCGTAGGCGTCGGCAGCGCCAGATCTGTCGCTTGGTTTACGGCACCGCCGCCGACCAGACACCGGTGTTGCCGGAATGGAAACCATTCCCGAACAGCACGCTCAGCGGTGAGCGAAGCGCCAGGCAGGAAGGGTTGCCGCCGGCGACGCTCACCACGTGAGCGCGCATCCGGTTCGGAACGCGCCCCGGCGCGACGCCGAAGAGGTGACCCAGACCGAGCGTCAGCGAAACGTTCCCTCCGCCGAGCAGGTGGGAGTAGCTCATGATGGTGCCGCTACCCGCGCCCGCGGCGCCCGGCAGCGATGCTGCGCCGCAATGGCAGCCGGTGTTGCCGCACTCGCCGGCGAAGCAGTTGTCGACCGAGGCGGCGTTCCCGCCGACGTTCTGGTAGCAATGCGTGTGCGGCGAGCTGAGATTGTGGTCGATCTCCGGGGTGAACGCCTACGACGCGGCGATCACGGAACAAAAGAGGTCCAGTGCACCGGCGACGGGGCGGCGAAGCTGCCGGCTTCGAAGCCGTCACAGAAGAGGCAGCCTTTGAGGACGGTCAAGACGCCGAGGTTGACGTGTCCGGCGCCGTCGTCCTCGTCGGGTGAGGCGATGGCGAGATCGAGGTGGAGATCGTCGTTGAAATCACCGAAGGCGAGCACCCGGCCGAAGTGATCGCCGGGCTCGGAGTAGTCCGGCACCCCCGGGCTGTCCTGGCTCCAGACGCGGGCCACCCCGACGTCGGTGGGGCCGGAGGCCGACCCCCACAGGAGGATGACGAGGCCGGCCTGGGTCTGGCCCGAAACGGTCTTGAAGGGACTGCCGATCGCCAGCTCCTGATAGCCGTCGTGGTCGCTATCGCCGGCCGCGAAATCGGTGCCGAAACCGTCGCCGTCGGCGATGACCGTCTGGACGGCCATGGAGTTTTCCGTCCAATAGGTGGCGGAGGGACGATCGAGTCCCGATGGAGAGCCCAGAATCACGTACGCGGCACCGGCGTCGATGAACTCGCTGCCCTCGGCGCCGACGTCTTCGCCGGGAGCTCCAACGACCAAGTCGACGTAGCCGTCGTGGTTGAGATCCGTCGCCAGCAGGGCGTCGGCGAAGCGGTCCCCCACCTCGCTACCGCCGTCGACGGCGTCGTTCACCAGAGTCTCCTGGTTGAGCAGCAGGCTCACGCTGAGGTCGAGGCCGGCTGCCGATCCCCGGAAAACGATCGCGTCCCCAGCGGTTCCGCCGGAGTACGACCCGCCGTAGACGAAGTCGGAGTAGCCGTCGCCGTTGAAGTCGCCAATGGCGCAGTTCGCTCCGGCGGCGAATCCGGGATGCGCCGGGTTGGCGATGACGGAACCCACTCCGGGGAGTCCCGGAGAGCTTCCGTAATAGAACACGAAGACCCCCTGCGGATCGGAGATCGTGCCGGCGACCAGTTCGTCGTAGCCGTCGTGATTGATGTCGCCGGTGGCGAGCGCCTGGCCGAAGTGGAAGCCGGCGCGCGGCGTGGCCTCGGTGAGCGTCTGATCGGGGGTGCTCAACGCGCCGCCGAAGACACCGTAGAAAATGCTCACCGCGCCCGCTTCCGAAGCGCCACCCAGGCTCTCGTTGCAGACTCCGACGGCCAGATCGTCGACAAAGTCACCGTTGAAGTCACCGGCCGCGAGGGCGCAGCCGAAGTGGTCGCCCGCCTCCTGGACGTTCGGGTCCGCACCGGACCAGGGCTGACCGAGATACCAGGCGTTGACAATCGCCAAAGTGCTGCCCGGCTGGCCGTAGATGAGTGCCACGCTTCCGGCCCCGGGGCGGCGACCGGCCAGCGGTCCGCCGAGATCCTCGGGGATGCCGATCGCCAGGTCGTCGATGCCGTCGCCGTTGAAGTCCCCGACGGCGAGCACGCCGCCGAAGTATTGGTTCGAGGTCGGATCGCCGATCGGACCGCCCTGATCGGCCGGCTCGTAGACCTCGACCGCCCCCCCTACGGAGAGCATCTGTGCCGACGCCAGCGACGGCATGCTCGCTCCGGCGAAGAAGAACAACGCAGAGAGCCCGGCGGCGAGCGCGCCCTGCCGGAAAATCGAGTTCTGAATCCGAAGCGGCATCGCAATCTCCTTGTGATGAAAGAGGTGCTTCACCACAAAGATCGGAAATCCCGCCCGGATCCGGACAGGAGGCCGGCGGACGCTGTCGAAGAGGCTCCCGCCGGCCCAAGCCCGGGGTGGAGGTGCCAACCGATTTCCCTCCACATCTGCTTCGCCGTAGTTGCTTACCGTACCCAACACCGCTTGTATGAGCGCGGATGTGGACTTTTCGCGCTTCGGTGAGGGCTGCGGGAGGCTTGCGCGCCCAAGGTCGACGGCTAGGGGACCTGTCCGGCGGCACGAGGCGACGAAAGGCGCGCGCCTCCGCACCCCGGTGAGCGATGGTCACCGGGCGAGATTGTGTGATCGCGCCCTGCAATCGAGGTCAGAGCCCTTCGAGCGCGAGTCAGCCACTCCGGGAGGCGATTCGAATCGGCCGGGGTGGGGGGAAGGCGCCCTCGGGGAACTCGATGTCCGTCACGCCCTCGCGGAGACGGCGCGCGGCATACCGGTAAGCTTCGACGAAGCTGAAATAGGCGCGGCGCAGGGCGCGGCGCACCGCCGGAGCGGCGGCGTGCACCAGCGGGGCGGGGCTGCGCTTCATCCGGTTGGGCTCGTGATGCGGGTCTTGCCGGCAGACGACGTCGGGGCCGAGCGGCGGCTCTCCGGTCTCCTCTTCGCGCCGCCGGGCCGCGATCTCGATCTCCTCGATGAGCTGCCGGATGCGCTCGCGTTGCTCCTCAGGCTCCAGCGCTTGCCAACAGGGCAAAGGAGTAAGGGTGAGCTCCTCGCGCTCGAGGAAGGCCGCCGGATCGAGCAGGACGCCCTTTCTCCGCGCCTTGGACTCGAGAGTTCGCGACCGCCAAGTCCCTTCCACCGTGGTTCCTTCGGCGAGCGCCATGGCGCAGTGCGCTCCGGGCCAGTCCAGTGGCGAAGCCACGAGCCCCTCCTTGGCGCCCTGCGCCAGGATGTAAGCCAGCCGGGCGACCTGAGCCTCTTCTTCGTCCGAAACCAGAATCGCCTGGTATCGCCGCCCCCAGAATTTCTCCCGCCAGCGCGCCAGCCGGCCGGCCTCGCGGGCGACATTGGAGTTGAGGTAGCCCATGAATGCGGCCAGTTGCGCCGTGTCGGCGACCCAGACGAGGAGGTGGTAGTGAT
>JBDTQT010000294.1:0-4671 GCA_039932055.1 Thermoanaerobaculia bacterium | reverse complement strand
TCTTGCGCCGCACCTATCCCGGCAACGTCCAGGTGAGCTTCACCTATTCGCCGACCGGACGGCGACTGACGGCTACAGATGCGCGCGGGGTAACCACCTACGGCTATGACAACCGCGATCGAGTCACCAGCCTCGTCTATCCCGACGGGCGAAGCCTCGAATACTCCTACGACGCAGCGGGCAACCGCACCGCATTGACTGCCAACGTAGCCAGCCGGACGCTCACGACAAGCTACACCTACGACGACCTGAACCGTCTCGACACGGTGACCGACCCGAACGGCGGCGTCTACAACCACAACTACGACGCCAACGGCAACCGCTCGAGCCTGCTCTTCCCGAACGGCGTGGCGACGACCTACGCCTATAACGCGAAGAACCAGCTGCTCAACATCTCGACGATCAACAACGCCGGGACGACGCTGGTGAGCTTCGCCTACACGCTTACGCCCAGTGGCAACCGCACAAAGATCGTCGAGCATGACGGCATCACACGGAACTATTCCTACGACAGCCTCTACCGGCTGACCGACGAGCACGTGAGGCAAGGAACCGCACCCGACGCTCCGACCGCATGGCGGAACCAGTTTGCCTACGACCCCGTTGGCAATCGCCTCGAACAGATCCGCCAGACCGAGAGCGGCACGCCGCAGCCGGTGGTGTACACCTACGACGATCGCGACCGTCTGCTCACCGAGAGCGGGATTGCAGGGCCCGTCACCTACGGCTGGGATGCGAACGGGAACCAGACTGCGAAGAGCGGCTCCGATGGCGCGACGTACGCCTGGGATACCGAGAATCGGTTAGTTCGAGTGGAGCTGGTGAATGGGACGGTGGTCGAGCACTACTACGACGTCGATGGGACACGCGTCCGCACCACCACGACGCCCAGCGGAGGTGCGCCGGAAGCCGTGGGCGATCTCGTGGATCCGTGGCACCAGACGAGCGCGGCGGGGCGGGGCCTCATCCTCAGCCAAGTCGTCGCCGAAACCGACGACACCGGAGCCCTGACCGCATACCACGCCCGGGGCGACGATCTACTCGCCACGCTGCGACCCGATGTGGACATTCCTTCGAATCTTGCGGCGAAGTATTTCCATGCTGAAGGCATCGGAACGATCCGTGCGTTGACCAACCAGGCTGGTGAGCCTTCAGACAGCTATACGCTCGAGGCCTTCGGAACACTCCTCACCCACCAAGGAGACGGCGACAACGCCTTCCTTTTCGCCGGAGAAGCGCTCGACCAGAACCTGGGCTTCTACTATAACCGCGCGCGATGGATGGACGCTGGGGCGGGAGCATTCGTGTCTAGCGACAGCTACGCCGGCCTTGAGCACGAGCCCGCGAGTCTGCACAAGTACTTATACGCCCACGCAAACCCTGTACGAGCGACCGACCCTACCGGCCACACCGAGTTCATGGTGAGCCTGGCGATTGTGGGCGCGACGCTTGGCGCGATTTACGCCAGCGGTACTTTCCCGCAGCCCACTCTCCTAGGAAAAGTGAGGGTCGCACTCCTGGGAGCGACTGTCGGAGCTTTGCTGGGTTGGGCCGTGGCTTACTGGGGTGCTGGCGCCGCGGCTGTCGGTGGATCCGCAGCTGGTGTCTCGGTGCTCGCGACCGAGGGCCTGTCAGCCGGGGCTGCACGCTATGCGACGGCTACTGGAACCGGTTTGCAGCACGGCTTTCGCCACGTGAACACTGCGCTCAGTCTTGGAAACTGGAACAACGCATCTCGAGAGGCCTTTCGTGCAATCGTCGAGAATGCGCTTCAGTTCCCGACTCATGTAATTGAGAACTGGGTGATGTCGAGAGGTGGCCAGACTGTAAACATCTTCCTCCAACGCATTCCGAATGGGCAGGTGCTTGCGGTCTACTTGGACGAATCGGGAGAGATGGTGACATCGACGATACCCACGGCGCAGCAGCTTCAGACCTGGATGCCCTAGATGGCGAGTACAGATCCGATGGTACAGCCACACGTCGAGGCAATCTGGGACGGGACTTGGCTCTGCGCAGTCTTTGGTAGTCGTTCGGAAATTGGCCCTGTTTACGGGGATCTGATTCTGACGTGGAAAGAAAGGGCGCTTCTCGGCGCTGGTCGAGCAATCCTTCTTGGGGCTTCCCCTTACGGGCTGACGCTGGAAGACTTGGACAATCCCGAGTACCGGCCGGAACTGGTTTGGCACTCTCTTTCCGAAGCGACGATGGAACAGCTTGCCGACCACTACATCAGCTCGATGATCTTGAGGGTCGCAGGATCGAGCTCGGCGATTCCGGAGGTCAGAGTGGATTTTGACCTCCTGAGGTCGGGTGGCTTCTCGGCTACAGTGAGTGCCCCATTCGCGAAGCTTGTTGAAGAATGCGATCGGGATGCTGCCCGACGGAATCTCGAGAGTTTCATCGACTTGTGTTCTCTATTCTTTGTATCTCGTATCTTCTTCGCGGGTGCTGTTGGGGAAGAGGTACGCGTCGAGAACTTTTCGGATTCGCAGCTACTTGCTGACCGAATCGCAGATTGGGCGTTTCTTGGGGCTTCGCTCTCCAGGCAGCTGGACGGCGCGCTAAGGGTCGCGGAATCTCAAGGGGTTAGCGTAACCCGACTCGACGATGGTGGTGTGTTCATGAGGTGGGGTGACTGGTGGTCCTCCAGAAAGCCAGGGGCTGATTGGATGGTGTCCCTCAAATCAGCCTTGGAGATGCAACTCCCTTAGCAGGCTGCTGACAAACCCGCGTTTCGGCAGGAATCTTGCGGTGTCCCGTCCGCGCGTCCGGTCGGCCCTGAGGTTCTCCGGGCGAAGTGAAAACGTGCTCGGCACCTGCGTGGAACGAGGCTCTGGGCCGAGAATCAGACGGCTTTCTTCGCTGAATCACCTCCAATCACGACGAAAACGGGCCCTTCCGATCGAGCAGGAACACTATCCCTGCGGACACCCATGAGAGTGCGCGCCGGTCGTCCCGCGGCGCGGTGGTCACGTCGGGAAGAGGAAGCCAGCGAGCCGTCCGTTCCAGGCGGAGAGATAGAGCGGCTCGCCTCGACCGGAGGCTCTCTTGCCGGTCCGGGGGCACGCTCCGGACAGCAGTCTCGTTCGCTATGCTCGCTTCTTCTTGATGATCGCCGGAGTCCTCCACCTGCGCCGGACCGTCCGCAGCCCGAGCGAGTCGCGATGAGCGGACCTTTCCGCTCGCGATCGATTCGCCAGGCCACGGCGAAACTCCTCCTCACCCTCGGCCTCCTGCCGACCGGTCCAGTAATGGGTCTGGGGGCGGTCGCGCCCGAGGATTTCGGCTTGCGGATCACCGAGGCCGCGCCGGCTCTCGGCCCGTACATCACCCTGGCGAAGCACACGACCAGTCTCGAGCTGTCACAGCAATTTGCGCGGCAAGCCGCGCGGGCGGGGTGGCGCGGCTTCGCCGCGCAGCTCGACGCCGTTGGACTGTCAGCGAAAGGCTTCAGTAAAGGAAAGAAGCTGCAGGAGGTCGGCGTTCGCCACGCACTCGAGGCACTGAATCGCGGCCTTTCCTTTACCAGCAAGCTTTTCTCTCCCGAGTCCGCGATGCCGCTCGGAGCCACGAGCGCTCCGTCCGCCGCCCCCCGCGCCGCAGGCGCAACCGGCTCGGGCCAGGCTCCGCTGACGGATCTTCCCGAGGGCCAGATCCCGCCGCCGCCGACGCCGCCGGATTCGAATCCGATCTCACTTCCTGCCGGAGCAGCTCCGCCGGTTGCGCCTCGCGCTACGCGCTCCGGCGCGGGGGTGGGGTCCGTGCAGCCGATGGTTTCCGTTCCGGTGGTGCCGGCGTTCAATCTGCTTTCGATCAGTTGGCAGCCCAACGATCCGTCACCGGGCGCGCTCTTTCTGCCGATTCAGAGCTCGGTGCGGCGGGTCTTCGCTTTCGACGCTTGCGACACGACGGGCCCGTGGAAGGTCTGGGATCCGGCGAGTCCGGGGACGTCGGACTTGACGGCGATCACGCCCGCAAAGGGCTTCTGGCTGGAAGGGCAGGGGAGCGCGACGCTGGCGGAGGGCGGCCCGGAGCCGACAACGACTTCGATTCCGCTCTGCCTCGGCTGGAACCTTATTGGCTATCCCGCCCGTTCGGCGCGGCCGGTGACGGCGGCGCTAGCCTCGATCGCTGGCAAGTACATCCGTTTGTTCGGCTTCGACCCGACCGACGCGCAGGACCCGTGGGAGGTCTACGACGTCGCGGTGCCCGTCTGGGCGAACGACATGACGGAGCTCCGCCCGGGGCGCGGCTACTGGATCTACATCACCGAGGCTACGACGCTCGTCGTCTCGAATGAAGAGGAGCTGCCGGACGTTGCGATCCTGTCGCCGACCGACCTTGCCGAAGTCACCGGCCCGACAGCGATCGTCGGCACGGTGCGCTCGGCGAATCTGCTCGACTGGCAACTTGCCTTCCGGGCCTCCGAAGCCGCAGCCTGGATTCCGCTCGCCACCGGAACCACTCCCGTGGAGGCGCAGCCGCTCGCCAATTTCGATCCCACGCAGCTCGAGAACGACCTCTACGAGGTCCGGCTGCTGGCGCGCGACACGGCGCTCAACGTGGTCGAAGAGACGATCACGCTGGCGGTCGAAGGGCAGCGGAAAATTGGTCAGTTCGCGCTCGATTTCGTCGATCTCGAGATTCCGATCTCCGGCATGCCGGTGC
>JBDTQT010000293.1:0-4721 GCA_039932055.1 Thermoanaerobaculia bacterium | reverse complement strand
AGGTCGAGCGGCTCGACGAAGCCGACAAGCGGCTGCTCACCGCCGCCAGCGTCGAGGGGCTCGAGTTCACCGGCGCGGTGGTCGCCCAGCTCACCGAGCGCGACGAGATGGAGATCGAGGAGTGTCTACGGAGCCTGCAGTCGACCCATCGGCTGGTTGAGCCGATTGGCGATCTCGAGCTCGCCGACGGTCACTCCAGCCAGCGCTATCGCTTCGTGCATTCGCTCTACCAGCACGCCTTCTATGACGCCCTGGCGCCCAAGCGGCGGGCGGCACAGCATCTCCTGGCGGCCGAAGCGCTCACCCGCCTCCACGCCGGACACCTGGAGACGATGCGCGTCGCCCTCGCCCTGCACTGCGAAATGGGCCGCGACTTCGCGCGCGCCATCGAGCACCATCTGGCCGCCGCCGAGCTCGCCGGGGCGCGCAATCCGCGTGACGCCCGGCCGCTCCTCGCCAAAGCGCTGGCGCTCGCCGAGAAGCTCCCCGCCAGCGACTCCGTCGCGCAGCGGGCGGCGCTCCTCGTCCGCCTCGGCCGGCACGACGCCGAGACAGCCGAGTTCGCTGGCGACGTCGAGCTCTACGCACGCGCCGAGGCAGCGGTCTCGGAGGCGCTGGCGCTCGAGCCGGGCGCGCTCGAGGCGCGCACGGTGCTCGGTCTCATCCACCTCGAACGCGGCGAGAACGAACGCGCCTTCCTCGACTTCGCCCGCGCCCTCGAACGCGCGCCGGCGCATGCCGCTGCCTGGGACGGTCTGTCGTATCTGTTCAAGAACACCGGGCTCTGGGCGGCCTCGCTCGCCGCTCAGCAGCGCGCCGCGGCGGCGGACAGCCGCTTCTCGCACTCGATCCGCCGCCTCTCGGTGCTGATCTACGAAGGGCGCCTGGACGAGGCGCGCGACGAGGCGACGGCGCTCGTCCAGCGCCGGCCGAAGTTCGCCCACTACAACTACTGGCGCGGCATCGCCGCGTGGTACGCGGGCGAGCGCGCCGAGGCGCGGCGCTGGATCGAGCAGGCTTACGCCCTCGATCCCGCCGACCCGATCGCCCAGGGGGTGCTCGCCTTCGTCCTCGCGGCCGAGGGCGCCGAGGCCGAGCGGGCCAGGGCACGCGAGCTCCTGCTCACCGCCGAGCCGGGCGCCGCCGCCGACGGCACTTTCACCTACTGGATCGCCAAGGTGCACGCCCTGCTGGGCGACGCCGAACCCGCGCTCGCGTGGATTCGCAAGGCGGCGCATCTCGGCTACTGGGACGCGCCGTGGATGCGCAAGGACGCCGCTCTCGCCCAACTGCACGGCCTCCCCGAGTTCGGCGAGCTCACCGCCGAGGTGGAGGCCCGCCAGCGCGCCTTCCGCGCCTTCGTGGTGAAGGAGTCGCCGGCCAGTCTGGGCCTCGCTCCGACCTGACCGGCAGGAGCCGAGCGCGTCCGGAACGAGGCGGCCCGGCGCCGGCGCTCGCCGGCGCACGGATCAGGCGAGCTCGCGGCGCATGATCACCCGCAGATCCATCGGGAAGCCGCCCAGCGCTTCGCGGCGCTGCAACTGGACGAGGCCGGGGGTGAGCTCGTGGGGTTCGAGGATGCGGAAGCCGCGCTTGGCGTAGAACGGCGCGTTCCACGGCACGTCGGTAATGGTCGCGAGGGTGATGGCCTTGTAGCCGCTGACGTGCGCGATGGCGCAGACCGCTTCGAGGAGCTCGCTGCCGACCCCTTTGCCGGCGACGTCGGGGTGGACGTCGATCTCCTCGAGGTGAGCGAGCCCATCGATCTCGCTGGTGAACGCCATCCCCACCGGCGGCGAATCGTCGATCGTCACCACCCAGAGCGTGCGGTCGCGCGCATGCCGCGCGAAGAGCTCGGGGTTGAAATCCTGCGCCCAGAACGAAGCGAACGCCGGATGGCCGCGAAAGCGCCCGGTCGCCGCGCGCTCGATCGGCTTGAGCCAGGGAATGTCCGCCATCTCGCCGCGCCGGATCACGATCTCACCGCTCTGGGTCATTCTGTCCTCCCCAAGTTTCCCGACTTCCCGTTTTCCAATAGGCGAGGCGCGAACGCACCAACGCGCCGACCAGGCGCAACGGACCAACCGGCGAAGGCGGTGTCAGCGTCCCGGTCAGGTAGCGCTTCATCGCTTCGCCGCGTCGGATCTTGCCCGACGAGGTGCGCGGCAGCGTGCCCGGCGCCAGCACCTCGACCGTATCGACCGCCAGGCCGACGCGCGCCAGCACCGCTTCGCGGGCGCGCGAGCGCAGCGCTGCGTGGCGCACCGGCGGGACACCCTTGACGTGCTCGACGAACAGCACGACGGCTTCGGTCTCGCGGCCCGGCGGCAGGTGGCTCGCCGCGGCGACGCAGCCCTGGCGCACGTCGGGGAGGTTGGCGACCGCCAGCTCGAGGTCGGCGGGGGCATAGTTGCGCCCGCGCACCAGCAGGATCTCCTTGGCGCGACCCGTGAGGAAGAGCTCGCCGTCGTGCAGGAAGCCGAGATCGCCGGTGTCGAGCCAACCGTCCTTCAGCGCTGCAGCCGTCGCCGCCGGCTGATCGAGGTAGGCGCGCATCAGCGACGGTCCGGCGACGAACAGGCGCCCGACGCGATTCTCCGGGACGACGGTGCCGCGCTCGTCACGGAGCTCGAGGCGGAAGCCGGCGAGCGGCCGGCCGACCGAGACGATCTCGATCGGCGGCTGGGCACTGGCGGGGCTCCCCGCCGGGGAGGCCGGCAGGACGATCGCCTCGCCGCGGTCGGCGAGCGCGCCGCGATCGAACGCGACGACGACGTAGGGGCGCGCGAGGTCGGCGAAGGTCACCGCCAGCGCCGCCTCGGAGAGGCCGTAGACCGGCTTCAACGCTTCCGGGCGAAACCCCCAGCGCGCGAAGCGCGCGGCGAAGGCGCGCAGAACCTCCGGCACGACCGTCTCCGCCCCGCACAGGGCGAAGTCCCAGGCGGAGAGGTCGATGCCCTCCATCTCCTCGTCGCGGATGCGCTCGGTGGCGAGGGCATAGGCGAAGTTGGGTGCCGGCGAGATGGTTCCGCGGTGGCGGCCGAGGGCGCGCAGCCAGAGCGCCGGCCGCGCGACGAACGCCTCCGGCGGCACGAGGGTCAGCACCGACGGCCGCTCGAGCGCCGGGAAGACGCAGCCGATGAGTCCCATGTCGTGGTAGAGCGGCAGCCACGAGACGCCGGTGACCGCGCCCGGACCCCTCTCGCCCGCCGGCCAGAGGGCGTTCAGCGCCCGCACCTGGGCGAGGACCGCCGCCTGCGTGAGCGCCACCGGTTTCGGTTCGACCGTCGTGCCGGAGGAGAACTGCACCATGGCCAGGTCCCCGGGCGCACCGTCACTCGCCAGCTCGGCGTGGCGCGGCAGCTCGGCAAGGGTGCGGCCACCCAGCGCGAGCCTCGCCGCCGCCAGCGTCTCGCCGAGCAGGGCGTGCACACGGCTGTCGGCGAGCAGCAGACGCGCGCCAGCGGCGGTGAGCATCGCCGCGGTGCGTTGGTGATACTCGGCCAGGCGACCGAGCCGCACCGGCGGATAGAGCGGCACCGGCACGGCGCCGGCGAGCAGGGTGCCGAAGAAGGCATCGAAGAACTCCGCCGAGGTCGGAAAGATCAGACCGACGCGCTCGCCGGGCCGGATACCGATCTCCGCCAGCGCGCCGGCGACAAAGGCGCTGCGCTCGGCGATCGCCGCCCAGGAGTGAAAGGTCTCGCGCTCGGCGCGGTCGACCAGGCGCAGGCCGGCCAAGGGAAAGTCCCTGGCGCGCTGGAGAAGGCGCTGCAGCGTGTCGAGGTGCATCGCGGGCCGGACCCTCAGTCGGCGAGTTGGGGAACGGAGAGCTTCGCCTGGAGGAGCGTCACGAGGTCGCCGAGGGTAGCGATGCCCGCCTCTTCGTCCGGTTCGAGGGTGACGCGAAAGTGATTCTCGACCTCGGCGGCGAGAGTGAGGAGCTTGAGCGAGTCGAAGCCAAGATCCTCCACCAGGCGCAACCCGGGAGCGAACTCGCCGGTGAAGCCGAGGTGCCGGCGCGCCACATCGGCGATGCCGTCCTGGATCTCCTCTCGCCTCAAGCGTCACCCCATGGCAGCAGGCGGGCGCGGCCAGCGAGCGCCGCGCGATAGTCGCTGGCCGACTCGAGCGCGAGCTCTTCGTGGCGAATACGCGCCGCGAGCAGCAGGCCGTTGGCGACGGTGGCGACGAGCGCCGTGATCCAGGCGCAGTGCACCAGCGGCAGCACGGCGACTTCGATCGCCACGGCGACGTAGTTCGGGTGACGCGCGAAGCGATAGGGGCCCGAAGCGACCGCCGGCACCCCCGGTGTGACGATCACCCGGGTGTTCCAACGCTCGCCCAGGGTGAGGATCGCCCAGTAGCGCAGCGCCATCGTCAGCACGACGATCCAGGTGGCGACGATCGCCACCGGCGGGATGAATGGGCGATGCAGCAGCAGCACCTCGAGCGGACCGGCGGCGAGGAAGAGGACGTGCGCCACGACCATCAAGAGGTAGAAGCTGCGCGACTCGGCCTCGACGGCACCCTGGGCGAAGGCTTGGCGCGCGTTGCGCCACGACAGCGCCATCTCAAGGCAGCGCTCGACCGCTACGGCACCGACCAGCAGGAGGAAGTAGAGCGTTCCGGGAGCGAGCTTCACACCGCGAAACTTACCATCGCAGAAGGACGAGCTCACTGCAGAAGCCCGGGCCCAGGGCGAGGAGCATGCCGAGGCT
>JBDTQT010000292.1:0-4736 GCA_039932055.1 Thermoanaerobaculia bacterium | reverse complement strand
AGAACAGGACTTCGTCGTTCAGGAATCCGACGCGCGCCGCGTCGAGCGCCACGCTGGACCGCGGCACGATGGCGCCGGCAAGCCGGGCGATGCTGCGCTCCAACCGGTCGCGCTCGGCGCCGAGGCGTGTCGCTTCAGCGCGCCCGGCGAACTCGGCGGCGGCGATGTCGGCCTGCGCCGCGGCCACCGACGCCTCCATGGCGGCGACCTCCGGCCCGAGCCTCCTATGGCGCAGGAACGGCAGTTCCATGCCGAAGCGGAACACGAGCTCCGGGTTCGCCCCCTCGGGCCAGGCAACGCCGCCGCCGGCCCGGAAGTCGGGTTTGAGCTCGAGCCGGCCCGCCTCCAGCCGGCGCTGCGCGGTCGCCAGGCGCAGCGCGGCTGCCTGCACCGTTGGCGCCTGGCTGTCGAACGGCATCGGCCCTTCGCGAACGGTAAAGACCGGCTCGGGCAGCTCCGCGACCCGGAGCGGCAGCGACTCGGGAGTCACGCCCGCGAGTCCCGCGACCTGCGCCCGCGCAGCCTGAAAGCGCGAGAAGACGAGGTCGATCTCCTGGTCGTGCTCGTCCTGGGCGAGCTCCGCTTCGAGCACCGTAAGCGCTTCGCCTTCGGTCACGCCGTAACGGGCGTTCGCCGTCGCGCGCAGCAACTCCAGGAGCTCGTGCGCGTCGGCCAGCGTACGCTGCTCGCGATCGGCGGCGTAGAGCTCGGCGAAGGCCTTGCGGAGATCGCCCACCAGCTGCAGCTCGACGACGGTGACGTCGTAGAGCGCCGCGTGGGTCGCAGCAGCGGCGATCGCTTCGAGGGCACCGCGCTTCCCGGGCCAGCGCACCGGCTGGATGATTTCGACTTCGACTCCGACCGGGCGGTCAGCGCTGTGCGTAACCTCCGGCAGGATATTGCGCACCCAAAGACCGAGCTCCGGGTCGCCGCGCAATCCGGCGGCCTCCGCGGCCACCAGGACGGACCGCGCCCGCTCGCGCGCCGCCGCGAGCACCGGCGACCCGGTACGCGCCGCGCGCTCCACAGATGCGATCGCGATCGAATCCGCGGCGCCGAGCGGTGTTCCCAAGAGAACGAATCCCGCCAGCAAGGCAGCGCCCGACGCCATGATCCTGCACCCGCTCTTTGTCCCGCGCTTCTTCTCCATACCGCGCTCCTTGCAGAAAGCCTCCGGAAACGGCGGAAGAAAGCTCCCGCCGGGCACACTACTCCCGGGAGGGGTCGCTCAGATTCGCCAGACGGAGTGGAGCGTGAAGAGGCCGAGCGGGTGGAGCTGGCCGGCCCGCGAGAAGAGCGCGGTCACGGCACGGTCAGCGACGAGAGCAGCGACCGGCACGGTCGCGAGGACCGCTGCCGGCAGGGGCTCGAGGCCCGCCAGCACCGAAGCGGGCGCCGGCGCGGCGATCGGCCGGCAGCAGTCCATCGGCGCCGACATGCCGCCGGTGTCGCTGGCACACGGGGCCCGGTTCGCCGCCTTCGCCATCATCGGGCAGTAGCCGCTCATTCGACAGCGCGCGGCTGCGACCGGCCCGGCGACAACCACCAGGAGGAGCGCCAGGAGCGCAAAGCTGAGCGACTGCCGAAGGACCTTCACGCGGCGGATGATACACCCGGCCCGGATGCTACGCTGCCCCCCATGAACACAGATCTCTCGACCCCTTCCATCCCCTCCAGGCGGGTGGCGCTCGTCACCGGCGGCAGCCGCGGCATCGGCCGCGCCACCGCCGAAGCGCTGCTCGAACGCGGCTTCCAGGTCTTCTTCTGCGGCCGCAGCCCCGACGTTCTCGAAGACGCCCAGCAGCAGCTCTTCATCCGCTACCCCGGCAAGGTCTTCTCGCGCCTCTGCGACGTGCGCAGCCAGGCGGCCGTCGAGGAGATGGTCGGCTGGGTCGAACAGGAGGCCGGCCGGCTCGACGTGCTGGTCAACAACGCCGGCCTCGGCCACTTCGGTCCGATCGACGAGCTCTCGGGCGACGACTTTCGCGAGGTCATTGAGACCAACCTGCTCGGCGCGTTCTACGCCATCCACGCCGCCGCGCCGATCATGAAGCGCCAGGGCGAGGGCTGGATCTTCAATATCGCCTCGCTCGCCGCCAAGAACCCGTTCGCCGGCGGCGCCGCCTACAACGCCAGCAAGTTCGGCATGGTCGGGATGTCGGAGGCGGCGATGCTCGATCTCCGGCACGAGGGCATCCGCGTCACCGCGATCTGCCCAGGCAGCGTCGACACCGATTTCGGCGGCGGCCAGATGCGTGGCTCCGACTGGCGCCTGGCTCCCGAGGACATCGCCAAATTAGTGACCGACCTGCTCGATTTCCCGGCCCGCGCCCTGCCGAGCCTGATCGAGATCCGCCCGACCCGACCGCCGAAGAAGTAGCCCTGGGCGGCCGGGTCCGCCGGCGGCTCAGGGTGCGACCAGGCTCCAGGCGCCGGTGCCGTCGCAGTCGAAGCCGTCGACGAGGAGCTCCGGTCCGCCGGCGCCGGTGCGCCAGATCCGGTCGCAGGCGCGGTAGACCGTCGTCGCGTTGCGCACCTCGGAGTAGACGGTGCGCAGCCCGTCGCCCGCGGCGAGCGGCCAGACTGCATCGTGGGCGAAGGTCCGCCAGGCCGACCAGGTCGCGCCGTCGTTGCTGAAACGCATATCGATCGCGGTCGCCGGGCCGTAGACATAGATGCCCACCGTGCCCGCGGTCGTCGCCTGGCGCTCGCCGTCGATCACCAGCGGATAGACCGAATTGCGCATGCCGAACAGCTGCGTCCAATAGTGCGTGATCGCCGGATAACTGCAGGTCTCGCCGGCGTCCACGCAATCGCAGTCGCTGTTGCCGTCGTAGTCGACGTTCGCGAGATCGCCGGCCTGGTGAAAGTAACCCACCCCCTGCTCGCGGAATCCGTTTCCCAGGATGTTCGCGCGGTGCGCCGCGCTGCCCATCCACTGCGCCACGACTGCCGCCGGCGTCGCGGCGGCACCGGCGATATTCTCGGCGGCGGAGAAATAGAAATATCCCGCCGCGATCATCCGTTCGAATGGGTCGAGCTGGGTCGAGAAATCGCAGTGCGAGAAGTAGTCCTGCTGCGCCATCGAACCGCTGTGCTCGTCGGCTAGCGCGCCGAGCACCGACACGAGCCTGAGCGGCGACAGCGGGCAGGCGGCGAGCGTGCAGTCGGCGCGCTCCTGATTGACCAGCTCGGCGACCTGCTCTTCGAAAGTCGCCAGCGGCGGCACGCGCCCCTGCACGGTTTGTGCGCCGGCCGCGAGACCCGCGGCAACCCCGGCGAAAAGACCGAACAAGAAAAGGAGGCCCGGGCGCCGCATGCGGTCCATGTCAGCCGGCGAGGTGGCGGGAGACCAGGCCTTCGAGGATGCGCTCGGGCGGGATGCCGCGCAAGCGCAGCGGCGAGGCGGTGAGGAGCTCCTCGGCGAGCGCCAGCATGCGGCGGGCGAGCGCCGCTTCGGGAGGGGCCGCGCCGGCGGTCCCCATCGCCGCCCGACGGACGGCGGCGGCAGCGAACAGCCAGGGCTGCTGCGCCCGCGGATCCTCGAATCCCAGCTCGTCCGTACCGTTGCCTGTCGGGCCGCGCCGCTTCGCCGCCTCGATCTCGGCCTTGGTCCGCTTCCCCACCGGGTCGAGCCGCGCAGCGGCATCGAGCAGCCAGACCGCCCCGCCGCCAGCGGCGAAACGTTCGGCGCTCGCGCGGAAACCGGCCGCGGCGGCGGCGAGGAGCTCCTCGGGCATCTCCGCCGGCGCACCGAGGTAGACCGCGAGCGACCGGCTGCGCAGGGTGGGCGAGAGGTCGAGCCGCGAGGGCGCGAGCAGGAAGAAATTGCGCGGCGAGCGCTCGATGGGCTCCTCGATCGCCTTGAGGAGGGCGTCGGACGCCTCCGCCGAAAGATTCGCCGCCTCGGCGATGACGAAGACCTGCCCGCGCGCTTCGTAGGGAGCGAGCTGCGCCGAGCGCAGCATCTCCCGCGTCGCTTCGGCCGAGATCGAGGTCTTGAGATCGCGCACCAGCCAGAAGAAGTCGGGATGAAAGGTCGTGGCCTCGCCCCCGGAGAGCTCCGGCAGCGTGACCCGGCGGCAGTGGCGGCACTTCCCGCACGGACGCTCGGAGGCGGCGCGCTCGCAGAGCAGGGCGCGGGCGAAGGCGATCGCCGCGTCGAACCGCCCGCTCTCCGAGCCGCCGTGCAGGATGACCGACGGGTAGAGACGGCCCTCGATGGCGAGGGCGAGCGTGCGCTTCGTCCGGTCGAGCTTCACGGCGCGGGCTCCGCCAGCGGTCGGAGGGCATCGAGTGCCGCGAGCGCCGCGAGCATCTGCTCCTCGGTCCGCCGCGGATCGCCGGCGGAATCGATGATGCGGAAGCGGCCGGGCTCCGCCGCGGCGAGCTCGAGATAGCCGGCACGGACGCGCTCGTAGAAAGCCAGACTCTCGACGTCCAGCCGGTCGGCGGTGTTGGCGCGGCGCCGGCTTTTCGACGCCCCGCGACGGCGGGCATCCGCCGCCGGCAGATCGAAGAGCAGGGTGAGGTCGGGGCGACGCCCGCCGGTGGCCACCGCGTCGATGCGGTCGATGGCCGCTTGCGCCACACCGCGGCCGAAGCCCTGGTAGGCGCGGGTCGAGTCGGTGAAGCGATCGCAGAGCACGTGGCGGCCGCGCGCCAGTTCGGGGTCGATTCTTTCGATCAGGTGCTGACGGCGGCTGGCGAAGACCAGCAGGAGCTCGACCGTGCCG
>JBDTQT010000291.1:0-4761 GCA_039932055.1 Thermoanaerobaculia bacterium | reverse complement strand
GTCGGGGCGCAGATCCTGCGCGATCTCGGCGTCGAGCGCATGCGGCTCATGACCAACAATCCCAGCAAGTACGTCGCGCTCTCGGGCTACGGCCTCGAGATCGTCGAGCGCGTGCAGCTCGAGATCCCGCCGAGCGCCGACAGCCGCGACTATCTGCGCACCAAGCGCGAAAAGCTCGGGCACCTGCTCCAGTTGGTCTGAGTCGCAGGAGCGCACCGGTGTTGCGCCTGCTCTGGATCGCCACCAAGGCACCTTGGCCGCCGCGCGATGGCGGCCGGCTCCTCCTCGGCGAATCTCTCGCCGCTCTGGCCGCCGCGGGATCGTCGGCAGCCGGCGGCGCAGCGGGTGTCGAGGTCACCCTCGTGGCGCCGGTGCCGCGGCGCGATCTCGCGGCCACCGAGGAGGCCCTGCGCCCGCTCTGCCTGCCGCGGCTGGTCGCCACCCAGCCGCGCTCACGCGCTTTCGCCGCGCTCGCCTCGGCGGTCTCGGGGCGGCCCTATTCGGTCGCCCGCCACGACCTTCCCGAGCTCGCCCGCGCGGTGGCGCGGGAGCTCGGCGATCCCGGCGCGACCCCCTATGACCTCGTGGTCGCCGAGCAGCTCCAGGCTTTCGCGCAGAGCGCGCCCGCTCTCCAGGCCGGCGTGCCGCGGGTCCTCCGCGCCCAGAACGTCGAGAGCGATCTCTGGCGCCAGCTCGGTCAGGCGAGCCGGGGCCTCGCGCGGGCGCTGCTGCTGCGGGAGTCGGCGCGCCTGGCGCGGGCCGAGCGCGCGGCGCTCGCCGCCGCCGCGGCGACGATCGCGCTCTCGGCGGCGGATGGCGAGCGGCTGCGCCGACTGGGTCCGCCGGGGGTCGCGGTCGAGGTCCTGGCGCCGCCCTTTCCCGGCGAGCTCGACGGCGGGTCGCAGCAGCTGGCCGGCGCCCCGCCCCTGGTGCTCTTCGGCAGTGCCGGATGGGAGCCCAATCGGCGCGGCGAACGGCGGTTCGTCGACGAGATCTGGCCGCGGGTGCGGGCGGCGAGTCCCGGCGCGCTGTTGCACTGGTTCGGCGGTTACACTGGCGCGGGCTCCGGAGCGGCTCGTCCGGGAGTCTTCCTTCACCGCGCGCCGGCGACCTCCACCGCGGCGTTTTCGCCAGGGGCCGTGCTGGTTCTGCCGCTCGACATCGCTTCGGGGGTGCGGATGCGGGTGCTCGAGGCCTGGGCGCGGGGCGTCGTGATCGTGGCGAGCCCCGCCGCGGCGTCGGGCCTCAACGCCAGCGACGGGCGCGATCTGCTGCTGGCACGCAACTCCGAGGAGTTCGCGGTGGCCATCGAGCGCCTGGGGACGGTGCCGGGTCTTGCCGAGCGGCTGATCGCCGGGGGACGTGCCCGTCTCGCGGCGGATCACGCGCCGGCGCGCTTCGCGGCGCGCTTCGCGGCGTTCGCCGGACGGATCGTCGAGAGCGCCGACGGAGCGCGCCGGCGATGAAGATCCTGCTGGTCTCCACGGCCTGGCCCTGGCCGACGCGCAAGGGCCATCAGCTGCGCCTGCTGCAGCTCGCCAACGGACTCGCCCGCTGGCACGAGGTCACGCTGTTGGTGCCGGCGGCTGCGGGTGGGGGAGAACCGGGCGCTCGCGAAGCCCGCGCCTTCGCCATCGAGACCTTCCATCTGCCGCGGCTCGCAGCGCTGCCCGGGGTCGGCGCGGCCTTCCTCGGCGGACGCTCGCTCGAGAGCGGACTGGTCGCCTCCGGGGACCTGCGGCGCCGGCTGCGCGAGCTCGCGCCGCGCTTCGATCGTGTCGTGCTGCAACTGGTGCGACTCGCCGGCGTGACCGACCTGCTCGCCGGGACGCCCTGGGTGCTCGACCTCGTCGACAGCCTGTCGCTCAACCTCGAGCGCCGGGCCGCGCTCGACCGCTTCTGGATGCGGCCGCTGCTGCGCTTCGAGGCGCGGCGCCTGGCGGCCGACGAACGCCGGATGATCGCGGCGAGCGCGCTGGCGCTGCTGGTCTCGGAGCGCGACCGGCACCATCTCGCGGCTGCCCTGCCGGCGCACCTCGCCGCCCGGCTGGAGGTCGTACCGCTCGCCCTGCCGCCCTGGCCGGCATCGGCTCTGCCTGGCGCGCCGCCGGCGACCGCGGCTGCGAGGGTGCGCCCGCAGCCGCCGGCCGGCGAGTGCGAGCTCGCCATCACCGGCAACCTCGGTTACTTCCCGACCGTGCGTGGCATCGGCTGGTTTCTCGACCAGGTCTGGCCGGAGGTGGCTCGCAAGTACCCGCGGGCCCGCCTGCTCGTCGCCGGCGCCCGGCCGCCACGCGGGCTCGCCCGAAGGGTGCGGCGTCTCGGCGGTCGCCTGATCGCGGATCCAGCCGACCTTCCGGCGCTCCTCGCCGGCTCGGATGTCGCGCTCGCCCCGCTCTTCGCCGGCTCCGGCACGCCGATCAAGCTCCTCGAAGCGCTCGCCGCGGCGATGCCGGCGGTGGCGACGGCCGCCGCCGCCGAGGCGCTCGACCCGGCGCTCGCCCGTTGCGTGGCGATCCCGGAGGACGCGGCCTCCTGGGTGACGACGCTTCACGGCCTGATCGCCAACCCCGTGGCGGCGCACGCCCGCGCGGCCATCGGCGCGCGACTGATGCACGAGCTGCACGATCCGGAGCGCATCGCCCGCGCCTTGAGCGACCTGCTGGAGCGGCCGCTGCCGCCGGTTTGAGCCCGAAGGCCGAGCCGGGCAACGGTCGGGATAGGATGACAAGTTCCATGAACGACGCGGAATCCCTGGCTCTGGCGCGGCGGTTGGGCGAGCTCGAGGGGGCGGCTTTCGATGCCGCCCTCGCGGCGCGCGAGCGGGCAGAACGCGGCGAGCGCCTGAGCCGCATCGCGCTCGGCGGCGACGAGGCCGATCTGCCGGTCGCAGTTGCCGGGATGTCCTCACGGCGGGAGCTGGCGGAGCTCGAGTCGCGCCTGCGCGACCTCTCGCACTTCCACGACGCGGTGTCGCGCTCGCAGAGCTGGAAGATGCTGCAGCGCCTGCGGGGTTTTTTCGGCAGGGCCTGGTGAGGCCGGCCGGGAGATGAAGGGGAGAGCATGAGCGAACGCAGTCTGGAGGCCCCGCAGAAGCGCATCGCGCGCCTCGAGGGGCGCATCGCGGCGCTCGAAGACGCGCTCGACCGGCGCTCGCGCGAGCTGCGCCTGCTGCAGACCACGCTCAGTCCCGCCGATCTGGTGCAGCTCGCCCGCCTCGCCGACGGTCTCGCGGCACTGCCGCGCATCGCCCATCAGCCGGAGTACTGGAGCGAGAGCACGGTGATCGCCCCGGCCGACCTCGAGTCGACGTTGGAGGATCTCTGGCTCTCGCTCACGCCGAGCCCCATCGCGGCGGCCGCGGTTCCCCGGTTCGCGCCCTCTCCCTGGCCTGGACCCGCCGCCGACCAGCAGGAACAGAGCGGCGCGGAATCGTCCGAGTGACCTGGAATCCGAGCCTGAGCGAGGAGCCGCCGGTTCTGCCGCCGGTGACGCTGATTCTGCTTACCTGGAACCGCTGGGAGCTGACCCGGCGATGCCTCGAGACGCTGCTGGCGAGCGACCTCTCGGGCGCCGAGCTCCTGGTGGTCGACAACGGCTCGACCGACGGCACGCCCGAGCGGCTCGCGGCCTTCCCGCAGGCGCGCCTCCTCGCCCTGCCGACGAACCTCGGGTTCGTCCGCGGCAACAACGCCGGCATCGCCGCGGTACCGCCGGACAACGACGTCGTCCTGCTCAACAACGACATCGAGTTCGCGCGCCGCGATTGGCTGCAGCGTCTGCGATGGGCCGCCCATTCGGCGCCGGATGTCGGCGTCGTCGGCTGCCGGCAGGTGCTCGGGGACGGCCGGCTCCTCCACGCCGGGACCTACATCCTGCCCGACACCATGTGGGGGCAGCAGATCGGCGCCCTCGAGCACGAGGTCGGGCAATACACCGGCCGGCGGGAGGTCGAGGGCGTCACCTTCGCGGTGGCCTATCTGAAGCGCGCGGTGATCGCCGCCATCGGCGGGTTGGCGGAGGATTTCGAGTCGTATTTCGAGGATACCGACTACTGCCTGCGGGCGCGCCGGGCCGGCTTCCGCACGCTCTACGCCGGCGACTCCCAGGTCGTGCACGACGAGCACGGTTCGACCGCCGGCGACGCCGCCGCCCGGACAGCGCTCTTCGAACGCAGCCGGGCGGTTTTCCGCGGCAAGTGGCAGGCTGAGCTCGACGGGCGCTACCGGCATGACCTGGTCTGGCAGTCGATCCTCAACTTCCCGACCGGTTACGCGCGTTCGAGCCGCGCCTATCTCCACGAGCTCGACCATCACCTCGGAGTACGCTGCGTCTACCGCTACGTCTACGGCAAGGGTTCGCCGTTCCCGGTGGAGGAGCCCGAGAACACCGGCGACTACTACCTCAATGTCGTCCGCGGCCGCGAGCTGCCGCGCGCCCACGCGACCTCGGGCATCGCGGTGGTCTATGGACAGGGCGACGTCTTTCGCCGCGCCATCGGCAAGGTCCGGGTCGGCTTCACGATGCTCGAGGTCGACGGCTTCCCGCGCGACTGGGTCGAGCAGGCAAACGAGATGGACGAGATCTGGGTGCCCTCGGAGTTCAACCGCCAGGGCTTCCTGGACTCGGGCCTCACGCGCCCGATCCACAAGATTCCGCTCGGCATCGACACGGACGTCTTCCACCCCGGGGCGCGGCGCCTGGCAAGCCCGACCGGCGAGTTCGTCTTTCTCGCCAACTTCGAGTGGGGCGAGCGCAAGG
>JBDTQT010000290.1:0-4774 GCA_039932055.1 Thermoanaerobaculia bacterium | reverse complement strand
CGACGACGGGATCGACGTTGTAGCCCGTCATGAACTTGATGTCGTCCATGGCGAAGACGTTCGTCGGGTCGATCATCGCCAGCGTGACCTTCGCGCCGACCTTGGCGATCGGCAGGATGGTGTACTTGCGCGCGACGTCGGCCGGAATCACCTTGATGACCGATTCGTCGATCTCGACGCGCGAGAGGTCGATTGCCGGGACGCCGAAGTGCTTCGAGAGGAACTCGACAAGGTCCTTCTCCGACATGGCGCCGATCTTCACCAGCGCCGAGCCGATGCGCCCGCCCTTGTCCTTCTGCAGGGCGAGGCCTTCCTTCAGCTGTTCTGAGCTGATCTTGCCCGACTTGAGGAGGGCGTCTCCGAGGCGATTGCTCATCTCTTCGTGGGCCTTTCGTGGTTCGCTACGAGCCGCATCTGCCCTGCCTGGGCCACGCCCAGAAGCGCTTGATCGAATCTATTTGAAGTGTAGCAGCGCTCGGAAATGAGGGTCAATAAACCGCCGTCTTCGCGTCGGCCGAGCGCAGGGCGCGGACCTTCTGGATGATGTCGCTGGTGGCGTGGTCCTTCGGATCTCCCACGAGCGCCGTGCGACCGCCGTAGGCCGCCACCACGGCGAACTCGGGCACGCGCTCCGGTGTTCCGTAGTCAGTGCCCTTGCAGTGCACGTCGGGTCGGATCTCCGTCAGCAGGGACGCCGGGCTGTCACCCGCGAAGACGACCACGAAGTCGACCGGCGTGAGCGCGGCGAGGAGCTCGGCACGCTCGGCGGCCGGAACCACAGGGCGCCCCGGCCCCTTGAGGCTGCGCACCGAAGCGTCGTCGTTGACCGCCACGATGAGGAAGTCGGCCTCGGCGCGGGCCGCCTGCAGGTAGCGCAGGTGGCCGACGTGCAGCAGGTCGAAATGGCCGTTGGCGAAGGCGAGGGCATGCCCCGTCGCCTGCAGTCGCCGGGCCTCGGCGGCGAGCTCCGGAGCCGTCAGGACGCGGCCCACGTCATCTCCAGTCGCGGCCGGGGGTCGGAAGAGATGGCGGCCTGCAGCTCCTCGCTCGAGACCGTCGCGGTGCCCATCTTCATCACCACTACGCCGCCGGCGTAGTTGGCGAGCACCATTGCCTCGATTGGAGTGCCGCCCGCCGCCAAGGCCAGAGCGAAGGTTCCGATGACGGTGTCGCCGGCGCCGGTCACGTCCGCCACCTGGTCCGTGCCGTGCACCGGCACGCGTGCGGCGCCGTCGCGCAGGAAGAGCGACATTCCCCGGCTACCGCGCGTGATCAGCAGGAAACGCGCTCCCAGGCGCTCGCGGAGCTCGCGGCCGGCGCCGAGGTCGCTGCCCGCGGCGTCGTCGAGGGCTCGTCCGAGAAGCGTCTCGGCTTCCTCCTCATTGGGCGTCGCACCGTCGAGCCCGCTGAAGTCGCCGAGCCGGAAACGGCTGTCGACGATGATCGCGCCCTGCTCTCCGACCGCCTGGCGGATCGCCGGCAGCAGATCCGGAGCGACCGAGCCGTAGCCGTAGTCCGAGAGGATCGCCGCCCGGGCGCCGCCGAGGCGCCCGATCGCGGCGCGTAACGCCCCGACCTCCGCCGCCGCGAGCACGAACTCCTGCTCGCGGTCCAGGCGCACGACCTGCTGTTTGATGCCGGTCGGAAAGCCGGCGAGGATGCGGGTCTTGGTCGGTGTCCGGTAACCCGCGCGCACGAGGATGGCGTCAGTCGGGATTCCCCGGGCCGCGAGCGCCGCGAGAAGCTCCCGTCCGCTGTCGTCGTCGCCGACCAGGCCGAGCGGCAGCGGCTGTCCGCCGAGCGCCATGACGTTGGCGACCGCGTTGGCGCCGCCGCCCGGGGCGATGCTCTCACCGGCGTAGCGCAGGATGAGCACCGGCGCTTCGCGCGAGATCCGTTTCGGCGTACCAGAGAGGAACCGGTCGACGACGAGGTCCACCAGCATCAGGACCGGTCGGCCACGCATCGCCTCCACCAGGCTGTGCAGGCGGGCTTCCGGGATGGGAATGGAATCGGACGTTGGCATGGCTCGATCGGGCGGCATTCTCTCATTGTCGGTGGGGTCGGTGGGTGGAGGGGGTGCGTGCGCCGGGAGAGGGGGCCGGCTGCGGGTCGAGGCTCGACCAGGCTGGCACCGTTCGTGCGTCGGCTTCCTCCCGTGCAGATGGTGGATAATCGAACCAAAGAAATGCAAGCCGACCTCCAGACGACGGCTATCGAGCGGACGGCGGATGACCGCGCCGCTTTCGAGGCGGCGGCCATGCCGCACCTCGACTCGCTCTACAACACCGCCTACCGGATGGCGCGCAACGCCGAGGACGCCGAAGACCTGGTGCAGGAGACGTTTCTCAAGGGCTATCGCAGTTATGCCCAATTCACCCCCGGTACCAATCTGAAGGCCTGGCTCTTCAAGATCCTCAAGAACACCTTCATCAACGAATACCGCCGCAAGCAGGCGGCGCCGAAGAAGAGCGACTTCGCCGAGATCGAGGAGGCCTTCGAGAGCCAGCTCGCTCCGGAGGCGGCGGGTCAGATGAAGAACCCGGAAGAGGAGGCGCTCGCCAACGCCTTCGACGAGGACGTCCAGCGCGCGTTGGATCGGCTGCCGGCGGACTACCGCATGGCGGTCCTCCTGGCGGACATCGAGGGTTTTTCCTATCGCGAGATTGCCGAGATCCTGGAGATTCCCGTAGGCACGGTGATGAGCCGGCTCTACCGCGGCCGCAAGCTTCTCGAAGAGGCCATGCTGCGTTACGCGCGCAAACACGGCTATATGCGCTCGGGATCGGAGCCGGTTCGCCGGCGCGGCTCGGACGGGACGCCTGACGCCGTCGCTTCGGGAGACTAGCTCCTTGCGGATCTGGAATTTCATGCCTCAGCCATGCGTTTTGACGGGAGTGCACTCGGCCCGGCGGGCCGTGGGCCGTTTCCCAGGGGACTTGGCGGATGGCCTGTAAGCGAGTACGCAGGGCGGTTTTTCTCTGGGTGGATCGCGACCGCGAACAGCTGCCGCGCGAATCCATGGAACGCCACCTTGAGGATTGTCCGTATTGTCGCGAGCGCGCCATGCGCATCGAAGAGGTTATCGTGATGGTCCGCACCCGGTGCTACCGACGCGCGGCGCCCACCGAACTGCAGCAGAGAATCCGGGCACTGCTCGGACTGGAGTGATGGCCATGCAACGGCTTCGAGTCTCGTCTCGCGAGACCCATGGAAGAGTCTGGCCGGCGATCGCCTGGGCGCTCGTGCTGCTCGCCATGGCGTCGCTGTGCGGGGTTCCGGCGGAAGCGCAGTCCGGCGGCAGCCTGCCCGGATTGGCCGGCGGACAGCTCGCCTTTGCAGATCTTGCGCAAGGCACCCACATCATCGTCGTCTGGGCCTCGTGGTCGCCGCGCTGCCGCGATATTTCGCCGCGCGTCAACGATCTGGTGCAGAAGCTCTCAGGCGAGGGCCGGGTGGTCACCGTCAATTTTCAGGAGGAGGCTGCGGCGATCGATGCCTTCGTGCGCCAGCATCCGCTGAACGCGCCGGTCTTCCTCGATCGGGATGGCGAGTTCTCGAAAGGCCACGCGGTCACGACCCTGCCGGGGTTGATTGTCGTGCGTCAGGGCGAGGTGCTTTACCAGGGCCGTCTCGCGGCCGAGGCCGAATCGCAGATCCAGGGCCTCCTGCGTTAAGGCGTGGCTCCGCGCCACTCCGCTCGGCCCGGCTTCTGCAATCCATTCCACAGTCCCCGAAGGGCCGGATGTTATGCTTCCGGTCCCGGGAACCTCCCGGCGACTCAGCAAATCGCAGCCGGAGAGGGTCCACTGGATGAGAGCGTGGAGCAGGGAGAGGGTGCTGCAGTTTCTTCGCGTCGCCCTGCCCGTGTCGGCTGCGGTCGTCGCTGCCCCGCTCGCGCTCACCTCCTGGATCGAAGCTCCCTCAACCAAGCCGCTGGATCGCGAGCCGGTGGCGCTCGCGGCGCCAGCGCTGCCGTTAGCAACCGAGCCCGGCAATAGCGCGACGATCGAGCCGGATCGCGTGCGGACCCTGCGCTCCGGAGACACCCTGGGCAAAGCCTTGCGTGATCTCGGCCTGGTCGGTGACGAAGCGGAACGCGCGGCCGCCGCCGCGAGCCGCTATGTGAATCCCCGGCAGCTCCGGCCCGGCATGCGCGTCGCGGCTTACATGGAGGGTGCGGCGCCAAGTCGTTTCGAGCTCGCGGTGACCGGACAGGGGGAGCTCTCGGTCGAGCGCGGCGGCGGGGAATGGCTGCCCTCCTGGCGCCCCTATCGCCGCGAGGTCAGAACGCGCGCCGTCCACGGCCGTCTCGCCGGCTCGCTAGAAGGCTCGGTCGGAGCCGCCGGCGCAGATCCCGAGCTGGCCTACGCCATGGCCGATGTCCTGCAGTGGGATCTCGATTTCAACCGCGACTTGCAGCCGGGCGATCGCTTCGACGTGCTTTTCGAGGAGGTCTATCTCGAGGGACGGTACTTCGGAGTCGAGCGTGTGCTGGCGCTTACCTATGCGCAGTCGAATCGTCAGCTCGAGGTCTACCGATACGGTAGTGCCGGCGCCTTCTACGATGCCGAGGGTCGGCCGAGCGAAAAGATGTTCCTGCGCGCGCCCTTGCCGTACTCGCGCGTGACCTCCAAATTCTCGGCGCATCGCTTCCATCCAGTGCTCAAGGTCTCGCGACCGCACTACGGCGTCGATTACGGAGCGCCGGTGGGAACACCCGTGCGCGTCACGGCCGCCGGCATCGTGCTCTCGGCCGGCTGGGACGGCGGCG
>JBDTQT010000289.1:0-4786 GCA_039932055.1 Thermoanaerobaculia bacterium | reverse complement strand
CCGAGTACATGACGGTCGAATGGTGCTTGTCGTTGAACTGACGGCCGATCTCCGGATACGACAGCTCGGTCAGCTCCTTGCAGAGGAACATCGCCACCTGGCGCGGGAAGGCGATCTGCTTGGAGTTCGACTTGGACTTGATCTCGCTCACCTTCAAGCCGTAGTGCCGAGCGACGAATTTGATGATGTCGGCGGCGGTGGCCCGCCGGCCCTCCTCCGGCAAGATGTCCTTGAGGGTCTCCTTGGCGAGTTCGAGCGACAGCGGCTTCGCGGTGAGCGAAGAGAAGGCGACGACCCGGTTGAGCATCCCCTCGAGTTCGCGGACGTTCGACTTCACCTGGTAGGCGATGAACAGCGCGACATCGTCGGGCAGGACTACGCCGTCCTGATCGGCCTTGCGCCGGAGGATCGCCACTTTGGTCTCGAGATCCGGTGCCTGGATGTCGGCGATCAGCCCCCACTCGAAGCGCGAGCGCAGACGCTCTTCGATCGCCGGAATGTTGCGCGGCGAAGAATCGGAGGAGAGGATGATCTGGCGCTGGCTGGTGTAGAGCGTGTTGAAGGTATGGAAGAACTCCTCCTGGGTGCGCTCCTTGTTGGCGAGAAACTGGATGTCATCGACCAGCAGCACATCGATCGAGCGGTAGCGCTCGCGAAAGGCGTGCATCGACTTGAAGCGCAGTGAATTGATCAGTTGGTTGACGAACTGCTCGGCGGTGAAATAAAGCACCTTGAGCTCGGGCCGCCGGCTGAGGATCTGATGCCCGATGGCGTGCAGGAGGTGGGTCTTGCCGAGGCCCACGCCGCCGTAGAGGAAAAGCGGGTTGTAGCTGTGTGCGGGGCTCTCGGCGACGGCGCGTGCGGCGGCATGGGCGAACTGGTTGGAGCTGCCGACGACGAAGGTCTCGAACAGATACTTGGGGTTGAGGCGGTCGCCGGTCGGCACCGACGAGGCGCGCGCGAGGCGCTCGTCGCCAGGCGGGCGGTCGGCAGCGCCGCCGTTGGCTACCACCGTGACCGAGAAGAACTCGTCGAAGAGCAGGCCCGCTTCGCGGTCGAGGGCGTCGCGGTAGCTCTCCTCGAGCGTGTGGACGAAGCGCTCGTTGGGCGCGCTCAGGACGAGGCCGGCCTCGTCCGCGCTCTTCACCGTCAGTGGGGCGATCCAGGTGGCGTACTCCTCGGGTTCGAGGATGGCGCGCAGACGCTCCTGCAGGCGGGACCAGTGGCTAGAGTCTGAAGGCACGGAGTGGGCTGGATATCAACAGTTTTTCCACAGATTGCGGAAATCTATCTCGAGGCCTCGGGAGGAACAGGGTTCGAGGCATGAACTATATCGCAGGCGGTCGCTCGCGGGCCGGCGGGTCATAGGCCGCGGGCGAGTACCTGCCATGGGGCGTCGAGCTCGAGCTCGAGCTGCGGGCGCGGCACGCGGGCGGTGAAACCGGCGCCGAGGCGCGCCGCGAGCCGCGCTTCGAGGTGGTCGGCGGCGAGCTCGAGGAGGTGCGCCTCGAGGCCGGTATTGTCGCGCGCAGAGAAGAGGTCGAGGAAGCTCGGCGCTTTGGGCAGGTAGACCAGCGGCAGCTTGTCGGACTCCGGGATCTTGGCGGATTCGCGGGCGAGAGCCACCGCGCGGTCGAGGCCGCCGAGCTCGTCGACGAGGCCGACCGCGAGGGCGTCGGAGCCCGTCCAGACACGGCCGGCAGCGACCGCCTCGACAGCGGCGCGGGAGAGGTTGCGGCCGGCGGCGACGTGGTCGAGAAAGCGGCCGTAGATCTCGTCGACGCGGCGCCGCAGTAGCGCCGTCTGGCGTTCATCGAACGCCTTCAGCGTCGAGTAGAGGTCGGCACTCGCGCCGCGCTGAAGCGGATCGTGGGTGACGCCGAGGAGCTCCTCCTGAAAGCGGCCGGTGGCGAGCTTGCCGGTGACGACACCGATCGAGCCGGTGATCGTCGCCGGCTCGGCGACGATGCGGGTGGCGCGGGCGGCGATGTAGTAGCCCCCGGAGGCGGCGACGTCGGACATCGAGACGACGACCGGCTTCTTGGCGCGCAGCTGCTCGACCTCGCGCAAGATCAGGTCAGAGGCGAGAGCCGAGCCGCCCGGGCTGTCGATACGCAGCACGACCGCCACCACCGAGTCGTCGTCGGCGAGCTCCTGAAGCTCGCGGGCCATGTCGGCCGAGCCCAGGGAGACCTCGCTGGCGAAGGGCTGCGAGCCGCCGCCGCCGCGGACGATGGCGCCCTGGGCGAAGAGGATCGCCACCCGCTTGCCGCCCGACTGCCGGGCGGCGGCGCGGCGCGCGTAGTCGAGAAAGCTGACCTTTTCCGCGTCGCCTTCGCCCAGCTTGTCGAGTCCGGCGCGGAACTCGTCGGGATAGGCGAGCTCGTCGACGAGACCCTTTTCGAGCGCGGCGGCGGCGGAGAGCGGCGCGGCGTCGATCCAGGCTCGCACGGTCGCCGCGTCACTCTTCCTGGCGCTCGCAATACCGTCGACGATCTGGCCAAAGAAGCTGTCGAGCAGCGCGTCGAGAGCCACCTTCGCGGCCGGCGAGTGCCGCACCTTGGTGAAGATCTCGCCGGCGCTCTTGAATTCGCCGGCGGTGAGGAAGCTCGGCTCGATGCGCAACTTGTCGAGCCCGCCGCGCAGGAAGGGGCTGTCGGCGTAGAGACCAAGGAGGTTGATCTCGCCCGCCGGCGCGAGAGCGATCGTCGTGCAGGCCGAAGCGAGGTAGTACTCGAGCGTGCCGTTGCCACCTTCGCCGGCGGTCTCGAGGTAGCAGCGCACGGGCTTGCCGGCGCGGTCGAGCTCCGCGATCTGGCGGCGCAACTCCTGCGCTTTGGCGAGGCCGAAGGCAGCGTCCTGAATATAGAGCGCCACGCCGACCACGGTCGGATCGGTGCGCGCGGCGAGAAAGCCGCGGTAGAGCAGAGCGAGCGAGGCTCGCTCCTCGCCGCCGAGGAAGGGCAGCGTGGGCGCCAGCGCCTGCTCCTCGAGTGGCGCATCGAGGGTGAGGGTGAGCACCTTTGCCGCGCCCCAACGCGGAGCCCGCTGCTGCAGCAGAAGGTAGCCGGCGCCGGCGATGACGACGCCGAGGAGGGTGGCGAGCAGCAGCAGAAAGAAGAGCCTTCGCATCAGGACGATTCTCCAGCGTTCAAAGATAGCGCGTTCTGCCCGCGGCCCGGGGTTCGCGCGCCGGCCTCGAGAGGTGCGCGGAAAAGGCAATCCCGCCGGCCCGGCGGCGGGTTGCCCCCTTGGGGCAAGGGAAGGGGGGCGGGAATATGCAGGGTATGGCACCCGTTTTGCTAATCAGTCAGAGCAGAGTCATCACCGTGCGCGAGGAGGTTCCACTTCCCCAAGACCATCCCACCCAGAAGTTTCGAGATCCGGTTGATCTCCACCCCTCTTCAAGACCAGCCAAGATCCCCTAAGTAACAGGGGTATAGCCACTTAAGAGCCAACCAACTCGGAACCTCCCGCCTGCGGTTCTTATCCTCGGCCCCGGTGAAAACCGGGGCCGATCTCTTTTTGGCGGCCAGCCGTTTTGGCGGATTCTTCCCCAACCGGCCGGATACACTGCCATCGGTGCAGGAAAAAGCCACACTTCTCGCCTGGTTCGACGGCCACAAGCGCGACCTCCCCTGGCGGTCTCCTGGCGGGCCGACCGACCCGCCGCCCGATTCGTACGCCGTCTGGGTTTCGGAAATCATGCTGCAGCAGACCCGGGTCGAGACGGCGATTCCCTACTATCGGCGATTCCTGGCGCGCTTTCCGGACGTTGCGAGCCTGGCGCGGGCCGACGAGGCGGAGGTCCTGGCCCTCTGGTCGGGTCTCGGCTACTACCGGCGCTGCCGCGGGCTGCTGGCCACCGCCAAGGCGGTCGTTGCCGCCGGCGGGAGGCTGCCTTCGCGCGCGCGTGAGCTCGAGCGACTGCCCGGCATCGGTCCCTATACCGCGGCGGCGATCGCCAGCATCGCCTTCTCGGAAGCGGTGCCGGTGCTCGACGGCAACGTCGAGCGGGTCCTCTGTCGCTATGCCGCGCGCTCCGCCGGCGCCGCGAAGCGCGGCGAGCGCGCGGCGCTCCTCGAGCTCGCGGCGAGCTTCCTCGACCGGAATCGTCCAGGCGACAGCAACCAGGCATTGATGGAGCTCGGTGCGACCGTCTGCACGCCGCGCGCCCCGCGTTGCCCGGTCTGCCCACTCACCGCCAGCTGTCGCGCCCGGGCGCAGGGGACGCCGGAGAGCTATCCGGCGTTGGCGAAGCGCGCCAGCCTCGAGAAAGTGCGCCAGATTGTCGTCTTTGTCGAGGCGGAGGGCAGGCTCCTGCTCTTCCGACGCAGCGCTGCCGCCCGCCAACTCGCCGCGCTTTGGGAGTTCCCGGCGGTTGAGCTCGAGGATCTGCGCGCCCCACTCGCCGCAGAAGCCCGACTCTCCGAGCGCTTCGGAGGCCGCTGGCGTTTGGGCGCAGAGATCGTTCGCCTGCGCCACGCCATCACCACCCGAAGCTACACGATCGTAGTGAGGCGGGCGGAGTTCGAGATCGTCCGTGACGAGCTGGCGGAGGGCGCCGGCGCGGGAAACGGCGGGGGGTCAGAGCCCGGCTGGTGGAGCCGGACGGAGCTCGCCGGGCTGCCGCTCACCGGCGTCGCGCGCAAACTTCTGGCGCGCGTCGAGGCTCAGCCCGGCTGATTCGACTCGCCGCCGGAGAGGATGTACCAGCCGACGATCTTGTCGTCGACCTCGCGCAGGCGTTTGGCGACCAGGCCGCAGAGGATCTTGAGCAGCGGCA
>JBDTQT010000288.1:0-4790 GCA_039932055.1 Thermoanaerobaculia bacterium | reverse complement strand
CGTGGTCGAAGATCGCCGCGATCTCACCGGTGTTGCCGCAGCCGCCGCCACTGCGATAGAAATTCACCTGCGAGCCGTTCCAGTTGGCGTTGCACTGATTGTTGATGTTCATGTTGGCGGTCAGCTGCTGCGCCAGCCAGCTGTTGCCTGAAATGTGCGAGCGCGCCATGGCGGTGAGCATGTTGAGCTCGTGAAAACCGCTGCGCGACGCCTTCGTATTGCCCGGCCCGCCGACGCCGGGGGTCACGCAGTCCGTGCCCGCCGGGCCCGAGAGCCAGTCGATGTCGCTGCTGCCAGCGAGCGAATCTGCGCCGCAGACGTCGGCCATGTTGACGTACGGGCCGGCGAAGGTCGCGGTGATCGAACCGTCGACGCACAGCGGCAGGTTGCCGCCGATATCGGTGGTGACCAGGCCCGCGGGCGTCGTCACGTTGGAGTACGGCATCGGCCAGGCAACCTGCTCGGTACCGTCGGCGCCGGTCTGGTCGTTGGATACCGGATAGACCCCGCCGCTGACCCGGCGCGGCGTCGCCACCCACTGGGTCGCATCCTGGATCTCGATCACCTCACCGCTGCCCGCGTCGACCAGGGCCTCGTAGCGCGCCCCGGCCTCGCCGAGGTCGTTGCGGACGATCCACGCCAGGCGGTAGTCGAGGCCCTGCGCCGTCTGCACCGGCACCCAGACGAGCTCACTGCCCTTCCAGGAGGCGCCGAAGAGATCGACACCAACGTGACGGCGCAACGCCGCCGCCGCCTCACTCGAAGAGATCGAAGGCGCCGCACTGCGCTCCAGATCGCCCCAGTTCTCGAGCCCGAGAAGGATCAGGTTGCCGTACTTGATCGTCGCCACGAGGGCGCTGCCGCGCACCACGACCCCGCCGACCACGCGCGGGATGTAAATGTGCACGTAGTCGTCGTTCACTGCCGCAACTTTGCCCGCCCCGGCCAGCTGGTCGAGATCGAGGCCGAGGGCCCCGGCGTGACTCTCGAGGTAGGCGCGGAAGGCGACCGTCGCTGCCGCCTCGATCTCCTTGGCGCTCTTCGGCTGCGCGGCGGCGAGCTCGTTCCAGCTCAGGTGGTTGCCGACGCCACGTCCCGGAAGCAGCGGCGTACCCATCAGCAGGGCGGAATAGCGACCAGTCTGGAGGTCGACATAGGCTTTGTCGGCGGCGACGCCGAGCTCGAGCAGGCGCGGATCGGCGGCGAGCTCGGGCAGGTCGGAGGCTCGCTGTACGGTGCCGGTGAGGGTCAGCTCGCTGGCGCGGAACTGCACCGAGTCGGCTGTGCGCCGGTTCTGCTGCACGACTGCAGCAGCCGGCAGCGCCACAGCGGCGCCGAGGATCAGAACAGCGGGCCATCGATTCATTCGGGTCATCTCAGCTCCTCGTCGTTTGCCAGGCGGGTGGAGGCGAGCCGCCGATCCGACGATCGCGCGCGCCTCCGCCTCCAGCTGGCATGAATAAAAAGATCCGCTATCGGATTTCGGTGAAACGAACCGGTGAGCCTTGGGTTGGAAAACAGAAGGCGCACGCTACCATCGCCAGCGGCGCGCGGCAAGCGCGCGCAGGGCGCCTGATTGCCGCCCAGGCCGCCGGCCGGCGGGCCCCGTCCTTCCGGGCCCGTTGCCGAGCCCTGTCCGGCTCAGCGCTGCAGGGCTGCCTGCAAGCGGTCGAGAACGCTGTCGAGGCGCTCGAGCGTCTCGTGGCTCGAGTCGCGCTGGCCGCCGTTCCTGGCGAGGAAGCGGGCGGAGGTGCGGTCGAGGCCGACGCCGCTCCAGAGATCGCGCGAGGTGTCCTCGAGAATGTCGCGCCGCAGCTTCAATCCGTGGCGAGCGATGATCGGCGCCAGCAGGTCGTAGCGGTTGAGGAGGTCGCGCCGGGTCGACTGATAGGCATGAGCGCACATGGCGCTGCGCTCGGAGAAGCTGAAGATGTTGCTGAAGAACATCGAGTAGTCGTCGCGATCCGGCTCGAGCAGGATGACGTCGGCGTCCTCATAGAGGTGGTCGTAACGCTTCATCCCGACATCGAGACGCGAGTGGATGAGCGTGCGGAAGGTCTGCGACAGCACCGCCGGCAGGCCACGGCGCAGGAGTTCACCCTCGACATAGAGCCCCCCCGCGGCCTTGTCCGTCGAGACATCGACCGGAACGATCGGGTTGACGCAGAACAGGAGCTTCGCGCCGGCGTCGAGTGCCACCGAAGCGTGCACCGTCCGGTTGAGGACACCGTCGACGTAGAGGTGGCCGTCGATGTCGACTGGCGGATAGAGACCCGGTAGCGCGCTCGAGGCCTGCACCGCGCGCGAGATCGCGACATGGTCCCGCCCCGGCTTGCCGAAGACCACCGAACGCCCGGACTCGAGCTCGGCGGCGACGATGTAGAGCCGGCGGCCGAGCTCCCGGAAGTCGTCGGTGCGACCCTTTATGGTGTAGATGTTGCGCAGGTAGTGGCGGATCGGCTCGTTGTCGAAGATGCCGACCGGTAGCGCGTGCCCGAGCCGCGTGAACGATTCGAGCAGGGTAAGGTCGCGCGGGTTGCGGGCGAAATCCCAGATCGCCTCGAGCGCCAGGCGCGGCACGGACAGACCGCGCCGCGCCCACTCCCCGAGCGCTGGAGTGAAGAAGGTCTCGGGGACGAACGGATGCTCCCCGGGCTCGTGCTTGACGATGGCCCGGACCATCTGGGCGCTGCTCAGCTGGTTGGCGAGGTTCGCGGCGAGAAAGGCGCCCGCCGAGACCCCGACGTAGACGTCGAGGGCGTTGACGTCGAGCCCGTCGATCGCCTCGTCGAGCGCGCGCATGGCGCCGATCTCGTAGACCGCGCCCGCCGGACCTCCGCCGGCGAGCGCAAGCCCGATCGAGGTCCGCCGAAGCCGCCCGCGACCCTTGCGCCGGTCAGCCAAGTTCAGCGCTTCCGGCGGGCCGTCGTGGTCTTGCGTGTTGCGGGAGTCGCGCGCTTGACCTTACGGGTCGGCTTGAGCTTCTTCTCGACCAGCAGGGTCAGCTCCTCCACCCGGCGGGTCAGCGTGGCGATCTCGTTCTTGCTCGGGACGCCGATCTTGCGCAGCACCACGGCCACCCGGTCGTCGAGCTTGTCTTCGACATCCACGACCTTGTCCTCGACCTTGCCCCAGGCCTCACCGGCGCGGTCCTTGGCGGTCTCAGCGACGCCTTCGACCTTGGCCTTCAGCTTGTCGAACTGGGCGAGCCCCTTCTTTTCGTACGACTCCCCCTTCTTCATCAGGCCGCGGAAGAGCTTGCCGCCCTCCTCCTCGGCCGTCGCCAGGGCTCCGAGCCCTGCCAGCCAGACCTTCTCCGCGTTCTGCTTGATCTCTTCCTTGAAGTCCTGCTCCGTCTGCTTCTTGGTAGCCATATCTCTATACCTCGTCGAGTGCGAATCGTGGGCTGTCCGGTTCTTCGGGCGTTTCGGGCGGTTTCAGACGAGCTTCTGGCGCAGCGTGTCGACGCGCCGTACGAGCTCGCGCACGTCGTCGCGGGTCGGCAGGCCGAGCTTGCCCATGACTTCGGCGGCGCGCTGCTGGGCCATCCGCGTGGCGTCGTTGGCGAGCTTCAACATCGTCGAGCCGGTCTCGGTGATCGCCTGCTGCGCCTGCTGAATGCGAGTGCGCCGACGGCGGCGCCCCTTGTCGACCAGCGCGTCGAAGACTTCGCGTCCCGTCTCACCGGCGGTCGCCGCGAGGCCGAGGCTCAGCAGCCAGGCGGTGCGGCCGAGAGCGAACGCGCCTTCGCCAGCGGTTTCGATTCCGCTTTGGGCAACACTGGTAGCCAACTTCTGGATGTTCTTTCTCACTTGGCTTCTCCCTTCCCGCGCCGCAACGGGCGCACGGCATTTGGTTTCCTGGAAGTTCTCTCCTGGCCGACACGCACGGCGTGCGACGAGGTCGCGGCGGCCTTCGAGCCACCACGTTCCTTCTCCAGCTTGGTCAGCGAACCTTCGAGCTCCTCCAGACGCTCGCGCAGGCGTTCCATCTCCTCGCGCGCCTTGCGCACCGGGCCGAACTTGTCGATCGAGGCCTGGACGAACTGGTCGACCTTGTGTTGCACCTGCTCGACGCCGCTCTCGACTGCCTTCTGGCCGGCGCGCACCAGCTCGTGCAGGAGCTCGCTCGGCAGAAAGCCGGTTCCGCGCCGCCCCTCCTCGAGAATGATCTGGGTCAACATCTGGGAGGTGACGTCGGCACCGGTGCCGTTGTCCACGACCTTGACGTCCTTGCCGGTGCGGATCCACTCCGCCAGCTCGTCGAGCGAGACGTAGCGGCTCTCTTCCGTGTCGTAGAGCTTGCGGCTCTCGTAGCGCTTGATCAGACGGTACATCGGGGGTTCCTCGCTCTCGTTGCTTGCCGCATTGCGGCATCGACAGGACATTTATACCGCAGTGCGGCAATTTCGTCAACCCGGGAGCGCCGCGATGCGGCATAGCGAGGTTGAGTGGCCGCCGGCGAGCCGCTACAATGCGACCGCGCGCGAGAGACCGGCTCGGAACCACCGGATCTCATGGCCGCGCCGAAAGGACCCCGGGGAATGCCGCACATCATCGCTGAGCCCTGTATCGGAGTGAAGGACACTTCCTGCGTCGACGTCTGCCCGGTCGACTGCATCTACGGCAAGAACGAGGATGTCGAGATGCTCTACATCCACCCCGAGGAGTGCATCGACTGCGGCCTCTGCGTCGATGCCTGCCCTGTGCAGGCGATCTTTCCGGTCGAAGAGACCCCGGACAAGTGGAAGCAGTTCATCGCCAAGAACTACGAGCACTTCAGCCTGCAAG
>JBDTQT010000287.1:0-4845 GCA_039932055.1 Thermoanaerobaculia bacterium | reverse complement strand
AGGAGATCGTCGACGACCTCAAGCGGCCGCAGCCGATGCTCCGCCTGCTGCAGGGAGATGTCGGCAGCGGCAAGACGATCGTCGCGGCGATCTGTCTCCTTCTCGCCGCCGGCAGCGGCCTTCAGGCCGCCTTCATGGCGCCGACCGAGCTCCTCGCCGAGCAGCACTTCGCCAACCTGCGTCGCCTCCTCGGCGACCGTTGCCGTATCGAGCTGGTCAGCGCCTCCGGCTCTTCGGCGGCGATCCGCCGCGCGCTCGCCGACGGCACGGTGCAGATCGCCGTCGGAACGCACGCCCTGATCCAGCGCGGCATCGCCTTCCGGCGTCTCGGACTCGCGATCATCGACGAGCAGCATCGCTTCGGCGTCGAGCAGCGCAAGGTCCTGCAGGCGAAGGGCGATCAGCCGGACATCCTGGTCATGACGGCGACCCCCATTCCGCGCACGCTGACCTTGACGCTCTATGGCGATCTCGATGTCTCGCAGATCGACGAGATGCCGCCCGGGCGTGGAACCCTGATCACCGAAGTGCTGCCCGGCAGCGAGCGCAAGGAGGTCTATCGCCGCCTGCGTGCCGAGCTCGCCGCCGGGGCGCAAGGGTATGTGGTCTTTCCGTTGATCGAGGAGAGCGAGGAGATCCCGGCCGCATCGCTCGCCGCGCTCGGCACGAAGGTGCGCGAGTACCTGGCCGACTTTCCGAGCGCCGTTCTGCATGGAAAGATTCCGGCGATGGAGCGCGAGAGGATCATGCAGCAGTTCGCCGCCGGCAAGATCAAGGTACTGGTCGCCACGACGGTCATCGAGGTCGGCGTCGACGTTCCCAACGCTACCTGGATGATCGTCGAGAGCGCCGAGCGCTTCGGGCTTGCCCAGCTTCACCAGCTGCGCGGTCGCGTCGGACGGGGGAGTGGCGCCTCGCGCTGTCTGGCGATCCACGGCCGGCTGTCGGAGGAGGGCGCGAAGCGGCTCGATGTCTTCGCCTCGACGCGCGACGGTTTCGCCATCGCCGAGGCCGACCTCGCGATCCGCGGTCCCGGCGATCTGCTCGGCACCCGCCAGGCCGGGCTGCCGCGTTTTCGCGTCGCCGACCTGGCGACGCACCTCGCCTGGATCGAGCGCGCCCGCCAGGATGCGCGGGAGATCGTCGCGCACTTCGACTCTCCGGCTTATGTCCGTTTGCGCGAACGCGTCGAGGCGCGGGCGTCGCGACTGGGCGATCAGCTGGCAGGCGGCTGACGGAGGCAACCGATGCGCGTGCTGCTGATCGCCAACACTCTGCCGCCGCACGATCTGTCTGGCGTCGGCGAGCAGGTGCTGCAGCTCGCCGCCGGTCTGCGCACGCGCGGCCATGTGGTCGAGGTGTTGGGGCGCGGCGGCGACGGTGCGCGCGGACCGAAGATCCTCTTCCCGCTGGCAATCCTGCGCCCGGCGCTGCGCCGGATCGCGCGCTTCCGTCCGGACGTGGTACAGCTGCACGAGTCGGACAGCGGACTGCTGGCGTCCTGGTTGGGCTTCAGGCGCCGGCGTCCGCTGCTCGTCGCGCTGCTGCAGGTCAGCTACGTCGAGGAGCGCCGCGCCGTGCGGCCTCTGCGGTGGGGCGAGGAGATCCTCGGCGAGCCTGGCGCGAAGGAGATCCGCTTCCGGCGCTACAAGGCGCCGCTGCATATCCTGCTCGGCCGGCGCACGGCGCGCGCCGCCGATCTCGTTCTCGCGCCGAGCGCGACTACGGCCGGGGAGCTCGCCCGCGACTATGGGGCGGGCGACACGGCGGTACTTCCCAATGCCTCGGGCGGACTGTCGGCGGAGCCCACGGCGGTGCCGGAAGTGGCCGCAGACGCCGCTCCCGGGCTCCTGTTCGTCGGCCGCCTTCGCCTGCGCAAAGGGGTCGAGGTGCTCTTGCGCGCACTCGCCCTGCTGCGGGAAGAGGGCCAGGCACCGCGACTGTGGATCGTCGGCGACGGCGAGCACCGGCAGGCGATCGAGCGCGCCGCTGCCCGCTTCGGGGTGAGCGAACAGGTCGACCTCCTCGGCCGCCGCGGCCCGGCGGATATCCGCTGGCTGCTGGCGCGATCGGCGGCGCTGGTCGTGCCGTCGACCTACGAGGGAATGCCGCTCGTGGTGCTCGAAGCCATGCTCGATGGCGTGCCGGTCGTCGCCAGTCGGGTGAGCGGCATCCCGGAGGTCGTGCTCGATCCGGAGACTGGCTGGCTGGTTCCGCCCGAGGACCCGGCGGCGCTCGCCGCAGCGCTCGCCGAGCTCTTGCGGGCGCCAGCAGCGGCCCGCGCGCGCGGCGAGCGCGGGCGCCAGCGCCTCGAAGCGCGTTATCGTACCGAAGTGGTGGCCGAGCTCTGGGAGTCGATCGTCGGCGCCGCGCTCGTCAAGCGGAACGGCAAGAGGCAGCGGAGCCAGCCATGAATCGATTCGCCAAGATCATGCAGGTCCTCGGATGGCTCGGCGTCGCCGTGCTGACGATCGTCTGGGTCCAGGGGTTCTTCGTGCGCGATAACGCGCCGGAGCTCGCTCGCCACTCGGCCGTCGCCATCCTCGCCGCCAGCCTTTGCGTGCTGCCGCGATTCTGGACGGTCGCCTACCTTTCGCTGGCGGCGCGCGGGCGCGCGACGCGGCGTCGGCGCGGTCCCGGAGCTCCGACCGAGGTGGCCTCCCCAGAGAGGCTGGACCGGTCGACCCGGATACGCCGGTGGGCCATCGTCTCTTCGGCGGTCGCTCTGATTGCCCTCTCGGGCTCCTTCGCGCTCGCCGGCGCCATTGTCTTGCGCCGGGCGAGTCCGGTCGCGCACGCCCTCGCCGGGCTTGCCGCGATCGCCCTTCAGGTCGTCGCCCTCGCCTTCGAAAGACGCGCCCTGCGAGCTGATGCCGACGAGATGGCGGCGATGCCGGCCGCGCCGGCGATACCGGCCCCCGGCGAGGGCGCTCGCAGCGCTTCCTGACCCACCTGCCGATCGGAGCCTGCTGGTATACTGCCGCCCGTTCGTCCCGATCCGTCTCCCCCGGTCGTACAGCTTGAGGAAGCGGCGCCGGCGAAGTGACGCCGGAACCTCTAGGAGCCTCTGTGTCGGACTCTCAAATCGTGCTTTCCGGAATGCGCTCGACCGGGAAACTCCATCTCGGTCATCTCTTTGGCACCCTGCACAACTGGGTCGAGCTGCAGGCCAGGCACAGCTGCTACTTCTTCGCCGCCGACTGGCATGCGCTGACCAGCGACTACGCCGATCCCTCGCGGGTGACGGAGAACACCATCGAGATGCTCGCCGACTGGATCGCGGCGGGCGTCGACCCCGAAAAGTCGGTGGTCTTCGTCCAGTCGATGGTCCCCGAGCACGCCGAGCTTCACCTCATTCTGTCGATGATCACGCCGCTCGGCTGGCTCGAGCGGGTGCCGACCTACAAGGACCAGATCCGCGAGATCGAGAATCGCGATCTGAATACCTACGGTTTTTTGGGTTACCCGGTGCTGCAGACCTCGGACATCATTCTCTATCGCGCGCATTTCGTGCCGGTGGGCGAGGACCAGGCGAGCCACCTCGAGCTGTCGCGGGAGATCACGCGGCGCTTCAACTCGCTCTACGGTAACGTCTTTCCGGAGCCGAAGGCGCTGTTCACCCGGACGCCGAAGGTACCCGGGCTCGACGGGCGCAAGATGTCGAAGTCCTACGACAACGCCATCAATCTCTCGGACCCGCCGGCGGTCGTGCGCCAGAAGTGCATGACCATGTTCACCGACCCGACGCGAGTCCGCAGGAGCGACCCCGGGCATCCGGAGAGCTGCAATCTGTTCGAGTTCCACAAGCTGCTTTCGCCTCCGGACCTTCAGGAGCGCGTGGCGCGCGAGTGCCGGGCGGCAACGATTGGCTGCGTCGAGGACAAGAAGCTCCTCGCGGAGCAGATCATCGCCCTGCTGGAACCGATCCAGCAGCGGCGAATGGAGCTTCTGCGCGAGCGTGGCGCTCTCCTCTCGCTGCTGCGAAAGGGCTCGGCCCGCGCCCGCGAGCGCGCCCGGGAGACGATGACGCAAGTGCGCGGCGCCCTTGGCCTCGACTACGACCGATTGCTGCAGCGGGAGCTGCAGTGAGCGCGGCGCCGACAGTCAGCCGTTTGCTGCCGGACGACTGGCGCGTCCACCTGCCGGTTTTCGACGGTCCGCTCGACCTGCTGCTGCACCTCATCAAGCTGAACGAGGTCGAGATCACCGACATCCCGGTGGCGACGATCTGCGACCAGTTCCACGAGTATCTCCGCCTGATGGAGCAGATGGACCTCGACATCGCCGGCGAGTACATCTACGAAGCGGCGCTGCTCATCCAGCTCAAGTCGCGGATGCTTCTGCCGCGCCCGAAGAAGATCAACGGCGAGCCGGTGGAGGAGGACCCGCGAGGCGAGCTCGTCCAGCGCCTGCTCGAGTACCGCCGGATCAAGGAGGCTGCGCAGGCGCTCGCCGAGGTCGATCGAATGCGGCTGGGCCTCTGGGCGCGACGCAAGCCCGCCTGGGAGGAGGAGCAGGGCGAAGAGCTCGACATGGACGAGGTCTCCCTGTTCGATCTCCTCTCCGCCTTCCGTGGTGTCCTCGATCGCTACGACCGCGAGAATCCCGATCCGATCCTGCTCCCGGCCGAGACCTTCCCGGTGCGTGGGCAGTTCGAGCGCCTGCTCGAGATCCTCAACGCCGGCGCGCCGTTCGATTTCATCCACGACCTGCGCCATCGCAGTTGCCGCGCCGAGGCGATTGCCGCTTTCCTCGCGGTGCTGGAGCTCGCGCGCCTCCGGCTGGTGAGAATCCACCAGACGGAGAACGGCGCCATCGTCCTCTACCGGACGACGCTCGATCCCA
>JBDTQT010000286.1:0-4854 GCA_039932055.1 Thermoanaerobaculia bacterium | reverse complement strand
CGGTGCAGCAGTTCCGCTACAACGGCAACGAAAACCAGCTCTGGCGCATCGAGCGTCTGGGTGGCGGAACCTACCGGATCGTCAACATTGCCAGCGGCAAGTGCCTCGACGTCGAAGGTGGCGGCCGCCAGGACGGCTCGCGGATCATCCAGTACAAATGCCAAGGTACCGAGAACCAGGCCTGGCGTCTCGGCGACTGAAGTCGCTGCGCTCGGCGGATCGACTCGGGGCAGGGCCCCTGGCGGCTCGTGCCAGGGATCCTCAGAGCAGGCGCTCGAGTGCGTCGCAGGCGGTCGCGACGCCGGTTTCGGCGGCGATCTGCCCGCCCAGGCGCTGCGCCCGGGCGGTGGCATCGGCGTCAACGAGCAAAGCGGCTAGCGCGCGCGTCGCGCGTCGCGCGGTGTAGCGCTCCGCGGGAACGACTCGCGCGACGCCCAGGCGCTCGAGACGGTGGGCGTTGTCGGGCTGGTCGTGGCAGTGCGGGACGACCAACATCGGCCGGCCGGAGCGCAGCGCCTCCGCCGACGTGCCGACCCCTCCCTGGTGGACGATCAGCGCCGCGCGGGCGAAGAGCGCAGCGTGCGGCGCATAGGGTAACGCCAGGAGATTCCCGGACAGCGCGCGGCGCGGGAGGTTCTCGGGGTCCGTACCGATGAGCAGGACGGCCCGCTGCCCGAGGCGTTCGACCGCCGCGATGCTGCGCTCGTAGAACTCTCCCGCCGCGCCGACCGCCGCCGAGCCGAGGGTGAAGACCACCGGCGGCGGCCCCGCCGCGAGAAAGCTCTCGAGCTCCCCTGCGAGGGGCTGCGGATCGGCGAGGAAGGCAAAGCCGGCGGCCACCGTATTCGGCGGCCAGTCGGCCTGCCGCGGACCGAAGAGCGGCGAAAAAAGCGCCAGCACCAGGTGAGGGGAATGCTGGCCGCCAAGGATCGGGTTCGGTCCGGGGGCGAGGCCGAGCTCCGCTTCGACGGCGCGATAGGGCGCCAGCCAGCGGCTGAGCACGAAGTCGGCGAGGCGCAGGACGACACGCTGGCCACGCGGCCCGAGCCGGGAGAGGCTCTGTTCGAACGGCACGCCGGAGAAGATCGCCGGATCGGTGGTCGAGAACAGGCTGAGCGGCGAGAGCACGGTAGAGGCCCAAGGCCGTCCGGCCGCGCGCGCGAGCAACTGCGCGCCGAGGGCGAGCGGATGGGTGACCACGAGATCGGCAGCGTCCGCCGCCGGACGCAGGTCGTCGAAGGCGGTGCGCAGATGCCCGAGGGTCATCTCGCGGAGCACGTACTCCGGACCGCGCCGCTTGTGCATCGCCCGCTTGAGCTCCAGCGGGTCGGTCGGGTCGAAATCGGGGCCGATCGGGTGAAACCCGAGCCCCGCCGCCGCGACGCGGGGCTCGTAATACCGCAGCGTGGCGAGCGTCACCCGGTGGCCCCGCGCCCGCAGCTCCCGCCCGAGCGCGAGGTAAGGGTAAAGGTCGCCCAGAGAGCCGAAGGTGTTGAGGAGGATCCCGGCGATGGACGGCCTCAGTTCTGCTGGTTCATGTTCGGCATCTTCATGCCGGGGGCCATGAGTTGGGTCTCGGTGTAGCCGGGGGGAATGGCGAAGGCCGCCGCCGGGACCTTCTGTTCGCTGAGCTCGGTGACCTCGAAGGTCATCGTCTGCGGGCCCTGGGCCTCCTGCTTGGCGGCCGACTTCTGCATCATCTTCGCCATCATGCCGCTGCCGGTCGCGGTGCTCTTGGTCTTCGACACCAGAATGCGCTTGAGCGGGAAGCCGCTCTGGGTCTTCTTCGCCGCGTCGACGATCCTCTGGAAGTTCTCCGGGAGATTGGCGCCGGCGCCCATCTTCTCGAAGGCGTTCATGATCTTCGGATCGATGGCGATATCGGCGACCCAGACGTCCTCGGTCTGGTCGGTGGCGATATCCATGCTCATCCCCATCGGCAGATTCATCCCGATGGTGTACTGCGTGCGCCAGCGGAAGTGCTTCGTCGGTCGGCCGAGGACCAGGCCGCCGTCCTCTTCGAGGAGTTTCTCGACCACCGGGTCGGGGTACGTCTTCGGGCTCGCCTGCTCGTCCTGCCCGCCCAGCATCTGGCTCGCGGCGCTCATCATCTGGCTGAAGTCGAGGCTGGCGTAGGTCTTCTCCTGCGGGTTGACCAGCAGCATGGCGTCGGCGTCAGGCTGGATCAGGATGTAGGTGCCCTCCGCCATGATCGGATTGCCGGAGGAGAGGATCTCCATCTTCGCCCCGCCGCTGTCGATCGAGGTGCGCATCGTCATGTTCTGATACTTGGCGGCGTCGCCTTCGCCGCGGATCTGCTGGGTGAAGACCAGGCCGGCGAAGGCCGGGCTCGCCAGGGCCGAAACGAGAGCGATGCCGAGCAGTGCGGCGATCCAGAGGCGGTTCTTGGGGTGGTGAGTCATGGTTACCGAGGTCTCCTTGAGAGGGAACTGCGGAGAGATTGTACGCGCAGACGGGGGCGGTTTCTCCACGCCGCCGAGCGGGGTCTAAGATCAACGATATGCGCTCCTCGCTCGCTTCGACCCTCGCTCTCGCCGGTGCGCTTGCCCTCGCCGCCCCTTCCTGCCAACAGCTCGCCGCCGTTTCCCGGCCGGGCGGAGGCGCGATCGACCCCACCCCCAAAGGGGAAAACACAAAGGTGCCCGCGACCATGAATTCGACCACAGCCTGGAAGGAGATCGATCGCCGGCTCGACGAGCAGAAGCTGCAGGAGGCCGCTGACCGGCTGGCGCCGCTCGTCGCGAGCGCCCGCGCCGCTGGCGCCGAGGCCGACTGGGCGAAAGCGCTGGTCCGGCAGTCGCAGGTCGCGACCGCCCTGGGTGGTCTCGAGACCTCGGTCGAGCAGATGAAGGTGCAGCCCTGGCCGAAAGGTTCGACCGCCCGCGCCGCGGTCGAGCTCTATTACGCCCACGCGCTGCTCGCATACCTCTCGGGCTACGACTGGGAGATCCGCCAGCGCGAGCGGGTCGTCTCGGACGACAAGATCGACCTCAAGGCATGGACCGCCGAGCAGATCGCCGCCGAGGCCGAGAGAAGCTTCCTCGCCGTCTGGGAGCGCCGCGACGGTCTCGCGGCAGTGGCGGTCGCGGATTTCCCCTATCTCGAGGCCAACGACTATCCGCAGGGCATCCGCAGCACGCTGCGAGACGCGGTGAGCTATCTCTTCGTCGATCGGTTGCTCGGCGACTCGTCCTTCTGGTCGGCGGCCGAGGCGAACGACGTCTGGCAGCTCGATCTCGGCAATCTCCTCGCCGACGAGCCGCAGGTCCCATCGCCGCCGGCGACCTCCGGCGGCACCGCGGTGCATCCGCTGCTGCGCGCCGCCGTCGTGCTCGCCGACCTCGAACGCTGGCACCGCGGACGCCGCGAGCTCGCCGCGGAGCTCGAGGCGCGTCTGGCGCGCCAGCGCCTGTTCGCCTCGCACCGCGAATCGGCGGGCGACCGGGCGCGCCTGCGCGCCGACCTCGAAGACCGCTTGCCGCGCTTCCGCGGCGATTCCTGGTGGGCGGTCGGCATGGCGGAGCTCGCTGGCGAGGTCGACCTCGACAGCGGCGACCCCGAACACCGCATCCGCGCGCGCGAGCTCGCCGCCGCTGGCGAGAAGGCCTATCCCGGGAGCTATGGCGCCAAGCTCTGCCGCGAGCTCCGGACGGGCATCGAGGCTCCGGACTTCGCCCTCCAGATGATGGCCGTCGACGGCGCCGGTCGCCGTTCGATCGAGATCTCCCACCGCAACCTGCCAGAGATCTTCCTGCGCGCCTACCCGGTCGATCTCGAGCAGCAGCTCGCGCGCAAGGAGTTCCGCGGTCTCTTCCCGAACGACGAGCGCGAGATCGAGAAGCTCATCTCGGGCGGCGAGCCGGCAGCCGCGTGGAGCGTCGCCCTGCCGCCGACCGCCGACTTCCTCACCCACCGCACGTTCGCGACGCCGCCGCTCACGGTCCCCGGTCTCTATCTCGTCATCGCTTCGGCGGAGAAGTCGTTTGCCCGGGGGGCGAACCGCCGGATGGCGTTGCCCTTTACCCAGTCGCACCTGGTCCTGCTGCAGGAGAGCCAGGCCTTTCCCTGGGAGGTGCGGCTGGTGGAGGGCGCCGACGGGCGCGCGGCCGCCGGCATCGAGGTCACGCTCTATCGCAACACCTGGCACGAAGCGCCGGCAGCGGTCGGCAGCGCCCGCACCGATGCCTCCGGGCGCGCGACCTTCGCCTCCCCGGATGGCAGCGGCAGCGGCTACTCGAACTTTCTGCTGGTGGCGCGTCGCGGCGGCGACATCGCCGCGGCGCAGCGCTACGGCGGCGAGCTCCGACCCGTGACGAACACCCACACCGGTGCGCTGTTGTTCACCGACCGGGCGGTCTACCGGCCACAGCAGAAGCTCTTCTGGAAAGTCCTCGGCTATGCGAGCGGTCCCGGGCGCGGCGCGCTCACGCCTTCGCCGGGAACGGCGGTCGCCGTCTGGCTGACCGACCCGAACGGCGAGAAGGTGGCGGAGGCGACTGTCACGACCAACCGCTTCGGCACCGCCGCGGGCGAGTTCCCGATCCCCGCCGGAAGGCTCCTCGGACAATGGACGCTGCAGAGCGCGCTCGGCGGGGCGGCGCAAGTCCGGGTCGAGGAGTACAAACGGCCGACGTTCGAGGTCGAAGTCGCCGCTCCCGCCACCGATCTGCGTCTCAACCGGCCGGCAGAGCTCGCCGGCGAGGCGCGCTACTACTTCGGCCTGCCGGTCAGCTCCGGCCGTGTCGCCTGGCGGGTGACTCGCCAGCCGGAGCTCCCCTGGTGGTGGCGCTGGTGGGGCTTCGCCGGCGGTTCGACCGAGGCGCAGCCGATCGC
>JBDTQT010000285.1:0-4856 GCA_039932055.1 Thermoanaerobaculia bacterium | reverse complement strand
TGCCAGAGCGGCGCATCGCGCTCGGTCAGCGTTCCCCAGGCGTCGTCGTCCGTACAGTCGAAGAAGACACGCAGGTGCGTCTCGTCCCAGTCGAGCGCGACTTTCGTCGGCCAGCGCGGTGCGCCGCGGCCGTCGGCGAGGAGGAAGGGCTGAAGCCCGGTCGGCGCCGCGGCGCGGTGCGGAATCGCGACGCGCGGCGGCGTCATTCCCACGGTCCGGGCGGCATGGCGAGGCGGGGGATCATCTCGCCGGCGAGCGCCGTCTGCTCGAGGATCTCCCCCACGTCGCCCACCGCGACACCGCCGTACCAGACGTTCCCCGGCCAGACGACCACCGTCACGCCGCGACTGCAGTGCTTCAGGCAGCCGGTGCGGGTCACCAATACCTCGTCGCGCAGGCCGCGCGTCTTCACCTCGTCCTTGAAGGCCCGATAGATCGCGAGCCCGTCGCGCGCGGCGCAACAGGGCTTCGCGGTATCGGACCCGCGGTCGTTGACGCACACGAGGACCTGCGCTTGCGGCTTGGGCATGGCGGCAGTCTAGCGAAGAGCGGGTCCGGTAGACCGCGCTGCTAGGATCCCGGGTGGGTTCTCCGCGATGAACGCACGCATGCTGCTCAACCCAACCGCGGGTCGCGGTCGCGGGCGTCGCTCGCTCGCCGAGGTCACGGCATTGGCGCGCCGGCACGGCATCGAGGTGGAGGTCCCGGAGGGCCCGGTGGCGCTGACGGATTGCGCGCGCCGCGCAGCTGTCGCGGGCGTCGAGCGTCTCCTGGTCGGCGGCGGTGATGGAACGTGGCAACAGGCTGCGAGGGGGATCGCGGGGAGCGCCTGCGCCCTCGCGCCGATCGCCCTCGGCACCGGCAACGACCTGGCGCGGGAGCTCGGTTTCGCGCTCGATCCGGCGGTCGCGATCGAGCAGGCCGTGGCCGCGCCGGTCGTCCGGATCGATCTCGGACGCGCTGGCGGCGGAATCTTCTGCGGCGTCGCCGGCTCCGGCTTCGACAGCGAGTGCGCTGAGTACTCGAAGCGCGTCCGCCGCCTGCGCGGCCCACTGGTCTACACCTGGTCCGTGGTCCGGGTGCTCGCCGGCTTCGTGCCGCTGCGGGCGACGCTCGACCACGACGGCGGCGAGTTCACCGGCGAGGTCATGTTCATCTCGCTCGCCAACACGCGCTGGTTCGGCGGTGGCATGCAGATCGCGCCGCAGGCCATCGCGACCGATGGCCTGCTGGATGTGGTTATCGTGCACCGCGTTTCGCGGGCCCGCCTGCTGGCCGTCTTTCCTCGGGTCTATTCAGGGAGGCATCTGAACCATCCGGCGATCTCGACCCTGCGCACCAGCCGGGCAGGCTTCGGTTTCGATCGGCCGTCGATGCTCTACGGCGACGGTGAGAAGGTCGCCGCAGTGCCGTGCGCGGCGGAAGGCGGACTGGAAGTCAGCCTCGATCCGCGGGCGCTCGCCGTCGTGCGCCCGCGGATCTGAAACTGCCGAAGAAGATCCTAGAAGTGCAGCACGAACTCGAGGCCGAAAGTTCGCGGGTCGTTCGTCATGCCGGTGAGGTTGTTGAAGTCGATGCCGTTCTGGACCACCACTTCGTCAGTCAGATTGCGGCCGAAGAGGGCGAGCTCATAGCGGGCTTCGGCGAACGCGTAGGCGATGCGGGCGCCGAGCTCGAGCGAGTCGCTGTTGAACTCCTTCGACTCATAGAGGAAGAAGCTCTTCTTGCTGTTGTAGGCCCAGTCGATGCTGGCGGAGAAGAGCCCGTCTCCGGCCGGATGGCGGTAGTCGAAGATGCCGTTGAAGATCCACTCCGGAGCGTGCGGCAGCGGGTTGCCGTCGACGCGCGCCAGTCCGCCGACGATCGGGTCGAGCACCGTGCAGCCGCCGCCGCAGGGGGCGACGCCGAGGTTCGGATCGTCGATCTCGGTGTGGTTGTAGCTGCCGCCGAGAGTGATCAGCCAATTGGCGGAGGGCGCCCAGTCGACGTCGGCCTCGACGCCGTAGCCTTTGCTCTGGTCGGCGTTGAGCAGAGTCGCGGTGTTGTACTGGCCGCCGACCGCGACCAGCTGCTGGCCGTCGACGGTGAACTCGTAGAGCGCCAGGTTCAGGCGCAGCTTGCGCTCCAGCAGCTCGCTCTTCATGCCGACCTCGAACGACAGCACCTCCTCCTTGTTGGCGATCGATACGCAGTTCGTCGCCGGATTGGTGCCGCCCTCGAAGTCGGCGCAGAAGAGGATGCGGCCCTGGATCGAGGGGGCGCGAAAACCGGTCCCGGCGCGGCCATAGAAGTTCACCGCAGCGCTCGCCGCGTAGTTCGCCGACAGATCCCAGGTGACGAGATTGGCGTCGGTCGAAGCCCGGATCGGACCCGAGGTCGGGGTCTGGAAGGTCGGATCCGGGCGCTCGGCCGAGAAGTCCTTCTGGTCCGCGGTGGAGCGCAGACCGCCCTTCAGGGTCCAGCGGTCAGTCGGTCGGAAGTCGACCGACGAAAACAGCGCCCAGGACTTCGCGTCCTGGGTCTGGAAGGCGTAGCCGTCCTGGACGTTGCCGGCCAGCGTGTTGTAGCTGAAGCTCTCGACCTTGAGGTTTTCGTCGAAGTAGAAGAAGCCGACGAGCCAGTCCCAGGCGCCGCCGGTATCGCTCGCCAGCCGGATCTCCTGGGTGAACTGGTCGAGGTTCGGAATGCCGTCGGCCGATTCGGAAGGGAAGGCGATGACTCCGGGCCCCGACGGCGGAGCGAAGACCGCGCCGTAGCCGCCGTCGATGTCGCCGCGGCTGAACATGTCGAGCTTCTCGTAACCGGTGATGGCGGTGAGCGTCGCGAAGTCGAACTTGTAGTTGAGGGTGAAGGCGCCGCCCTGGGAGCTGATGTTCTGGTCGTTCAGGCCATCCTGGTAGACCTTGTCCTGGCGGAAGCCGTCGACGACCTCGTCGCTGCCGTGCTTGAGGATGTTGGCGCGGAAGACGCGCGCCGTGCCGTTCAGGTCCCAGCCGTGCAGGTTGAGCAGTGCGTTGAAACGCTCGGAAGGCGCCCAGAGCAACTGCAGACGGAAGGCGCCGGTCCGGTTGCCGCCGAGAGCGTTGTTCTCGCCGGTAAATCCGTTGTCGATCCAGTCGGACTGCGACTGGTAGAGGATCGATACCCGCGCCGAGAGTGTGTCGGTAATCGCGCCGCCGAACGCCGCCTTGGCGTCGATGGTGTTGAACGTGCCGAAGGAGGCGCTGACGAAGCCGTCGCGCTCCTGCGATGGCCGGACGGTGTCGAACTTGACGATGCCGGCGGGGGTATTGCGGCCGAAGAGCGTCCCCTGCGGTCCGCGCAGGACCTCGGTGCGCTCAATATCGAACAGCGGCATGCCCTTGACCACCGGATTCTCGAGAACGATGTCGTCCACCACCATCGAGACCGGCTGCGATGCGTTCAGGTCGAAGTCGGTGTTGCCGAGGCCGCGGACATAGAAGCGCGGGAAGGCACGACCGAAGGAGGACTCGAGGAGAAGGCTCGGCACGCGGCCCGAGAGCGCCTTGACGTCGCCGCCGCCCATGGTCAGGAGGTTGAACTTCTCGGTGTCGAGGGTGGTGATCGAGAGCGGCACGAGCTGGACGTTCTCCTCGCGCTTCTGCGCGGTGACCGTAATCTCCTCGAGGACGACGGCGGTCTCCTCGCCGGCAGCGGGCGCGGCGGTATCGGCGGCAGTGATCGGCGGGTTCGGCGGGTTCGGCGGGGTCGGCGGCGGCTGGGGCTCGGCCTGCTGGCCGAATCCCGCGCCGGCGGCTCCGAGAAGCAGAACGGGAGCGATCCAGGCTGCGAAACTTCTCCGCGACGGCGTGTTGATCATGTTTCAAGTCTCCCGTGGAAGATTTTTGCGGAGTCTAACACCCGCTCGCGGCGCCGGAGCGGCCGTTTCGAGCGCTCGCCGGACGCGCCCGGACGCAGGTGCGGCGGGCCTTCGAGTTCGCGGCCAAGGGAGAGGCGGAGGCGAGTTGCACAGTTCCTTGTGCGGCTGACAGGTCGGCGCCGGTCGGGTAGAATTGCTCCCACGAAGTCACGGTTTCGTCGCACAGATTTCGCCCAGGAACGCGCCTTGCCCGATACGATTCTCGCGCCCGCAGATGTCCGGACTGACCGCTTTTCATCCATGATTCAAGGAGATTGACTGCTATGAAGAGGTTGCAGAGGGTTCTCGCAGCGGGCCTGATGGCCGTGGCATGCGCCGCGACGGTCTGGGCCCAGACCGACGTCACCACGACGCGTGTCTCCGGCACGGTCACCGCCGAAGACGGCTCGGTTCTCCCAGGGGTCGCCATCACCTCGACCAACCTGGCGAACGGCCTGGTCTCGACCGCCACGACCGACGCCCAGGGTTTTTACCGCATCCTGAATCTCCCGACCGGCAGCTACGAGTTCACTGCCGCGCTCGAGGGATTCGCGACGGCGAGCCGCGCCAACGTTCGGTTGATTCTCGGTTCGACGCCGACGATCGACTTCGCGATGCAGGTTTCGGCGATCGTCGAAACCATCGACGTCACCTCCGAGATTCCGGTGATCGAGGTGACCAATACTTCCAACTCGACCACGATCCTCACCGAGCAGATCGAGAAAATGCCGCTCGCGGCGCGCGACTTCCGCAACCTCGTGCTGTTGACGCCGCAGACGCGGTTCGACAGTGAGCGCGGCAACCTCGCGATTTCGGGCCAGCGCGGTATCAACACCAACGTGACCATCGACGGTGTCGACTTCAACAACGCCTTCTTCGGCGGCACGGTGGGCGGCGCCGAAGGCCGCGCCCCGCTCTCCGTCTCGCAGGAGTCGATCAAGGAGTTCTCGGTCATCACCAACGGCGCCTCGGTCGA
>JBDTQT010000284.1:0-4903 GCA_039932055.1 Thermoanaerobaculia bacterium | reverse complement strand
GCCCTTTCAAGGCGATAACACGGGTTCGAATCCCGTTGGGCCTACCATCTTTCCCACCATTTAGAGTGGACTTCCTGTGCCTCGTCTTCCGCCGGCACCAGGCCGTCCCTTGCCCTATTTCTGGCGACCCAGCGCGGCTCCTCGCACAGGCTCATTCTGGCCGGCAGAGCGCCCGGTGGAGACCTGGCACCCGGGTCGCCGGGCGGCGACTCGGGTGAGGCAGCCCTACTTGCCGCTCACTCGACGTCGAACGAGGTCAGCTCGACGGGGGTCAGGGTGCCGCGCAACTGCAGTGCGAGCGCGATGTCGTTGATGCCGTTGAAGACTCGCAGGTCCGTGTTGGCGTGGTTGAATGTGGTCTGGCCGGCGGCGTTGCGGTAGAAACCGAACTGCGGCGTGATGTAAGCGCCGGAGGTGGGAAAAGTTCCCACGGCGAGAGCGCCCGTAGCGCGGATCAGGCTGGTCATGGAGTCTTGCGACACGAGACCGGCTCCGTCGTCGCAGCGATAGGCGATCGCCCAGCCGCCTTCAAGGTCAGCGAGGTCGCGGGCGACCGGGAAAGTGATGTTGATCGGGGTGAAGGTGTTGATCGCGAACGCCAGGGGGCCGGGAACGGTGAAGGCTTCCACCGCTCCGACCGCGGTCGTGAAGATCGGATTGGTGGCGCCGTCGAATCCGTCCCAGACCTGGACGCGGATGTCCATGCCGACCGAACAGTTGAACGCCGCGGTCGCAGCCATGTAGACCGTGGCCTCCTCGAAGTGCGCGATCGTCCCAGGGCCAGCGGCCGCGAAGGGGCTCGCCATGTAGGTGCGCGGGCTGCCGGAGGTGGTCGTGAACGTCCCGGCGCCGGTGAAGGAGTCGTAGATCGTGGTCGTGACGCCTTCGGCCTCGCGCCCGAGAACGCCGGCGGAGTTCATCGCGCGCAGTGAGGGCGCCGGCGTGAAGGTGACGCCGGTTTGGGCGTCGCTGGCCGTCCAGGCGGCTGATGCGCTGAAAAGCAAAATGAGCGTCGTAGCAGTGAATTTCATTGCATTCTCCCTAGAAAAATTCTGTCTCAGCCTACCATGACGTTGAACTGGCGCGCGCGACGCGAGGTGTCCGTCGCGCGCGGGAGAGGACCCGCGGTGCGGCGGCATGGAGACGACCGGCTGCCGCCACTCCCGACGTATGATCGAGCGCGGAGGTCTTCCATGCGTCGAGTTCTGTTTCTCGTGCTGTCGGTCGTCGTCGCCGGTCCGCTGAGCTCCCTTCCCGCTGCGGCCGCCAAGCGGCCGATCACGCTCGACGACCACTCGCGCCTGCGCGATGTCGCCGATCCACAGCGTTCGCCGGACGGCGCCTGGGTGGCGTACACGGTGCGCACGATCGACGTCGAAAAGGACAAGAGGGACACCGACATCTGGATGGCGCGCTGGGACGGCAGCGAAGAGATCCGCGTCACCTCGTCGCCCGAGAGCGAGTCGGATCCGCGCTGGAGCCCGGACGGCAAGTACCTGGCCTTTCTCGCGTCGCGCGGCGACGAGGAGGAGAAGAAGAAGGGCTCCCAGGTCTGGCTGCTGAACCGCGCCGGCGGCGAGGCAGTTCAGCTCACCGATGTCCAGGGCGGCGTCGAGGACCTCGCCTGGGCGCCGGACAGCTCGCGCCTGGCGCTGGTGGTGAGCGACTACGACCCGGCCGAGGACCCCGAGAAGATGGAGGGCTGGAAGCGGAAGACCGAGCCGCCGATCGTCCTCGACCGTTACCACTTCAAGCAGGATATCGACGGCTACCTCAAGGGCCTCTACAGCCATATCGCGATGTTCGAGCTGGCGACGAAGAAACTCACCCCGCTGACCTCCGGTGCGGCCGACGACAGCGATCCGGCCTGGTCGCCCGACGGCAAGTCGATCGCCTTCCTGAGCAAGCGCGGGCACGCCGAGCCCGATCGCACCGAGAACGAAGACCTGTTCGCGATCGCGGCGAGCGCCGGCGCCGTCCCGGTGCAGCTGACGACGACCCTGGAGGGTGAGGTGGGGCGGCCGGCCTGGAGCCCCGATGGCACGCGCATCGCCGTGCTCGTCGACGACATCGACAAGTTCTACGCCTACGACCTCGCCAAGCTGGCCCTCGTGCCGGCGGGCGGCGGCGCGCCGACGATTCTCACGCCGACGCTCGATCGTGCGGTTGCGAGTCCGTCCTGGACCGCCGACGGCCAGGCGCTCGTCTTCTCGGTCGAGGACGACCGCAAGGTCTGGATCGGTCGCGTGGCCGCTGCGGGCGGGACGGTCGAAACGCTGACGACAGGACGGCGGGTGGTGAGCAACCCGAGTCTCGGCGGCAACGACGGCGGCATCGCCGTTCTCGCCTCCTCGCCCGGCGAACCGGCGGAGGTCTACGCGCTCGAGAGCGGCGCCCTGCGGTCGCTGAGCCACCAGAACGACGCGCTGCGCGACGAGCTGCAGCTCGCGACGGTCACCGACTTCACCTCGAAGAGCAAGGACGGCACCATTGTCCACGGTCTCCTGACCCGTCCGGCGGGAGCCGCCGAGGGAGCGAAACTGCCGACCCTGCTCTACATCCACGGCGGACCGAACGGCCAGGACGACGACTCGTTCAACTTCGACCGCGAGCTGTTCGCGGCCCACGGCTACGCCGTGCTCGAGATCAACTACCGCGGCAGCTCCGGCCGGGGCGCGCTCTACCAGAAGGCGATCTACGCCGACTGGGGGAACAAGGAGGTCCAGGACCTGCTGGGCGCGGTCGACGAAGCGGTGAAAAGCGGCGGCGCCGAGCCCGACCGCCTGGGCATCGGTGGGTGGAGCTACGGCGGCATTCTGACGAACTACTCCATCGCCACCGATCCGCTGCGCTTCAAGGCGGCGGTCTCCGGCGCCGGCAGCTCGCTGCAGATGTCGTTGTACGGCGTCGATCAGTACATCGTGCAATGGGAGCAGGAGCTCGGCTTGCCGTGGAAGAACAAGGACCTGTGGACGCGCGTCTCCTATCCTTTCTTCCGCGCCGACAAGATTCGCACGCCGACGCTCTTTCTCGGCGGCGAGCAGGATTTCAACGTGCCGCTGATCGGCGGTGAGCAGATGTACCAGGCGCTGCGGAGCCTGCGCCTCGACACCCAATTGGTGATCTACCCCGGTCAGTTCCACGGCCTGACCGTGCCGTCCTACCAGCGCGACCGCCTGCAGCGCTTCCTCGCCTGGTGGGACAAGTACCTGAAATCCGCGGCAGCGCCGGCGAATTAGCCCTACTTCTTGCGCTTCTTCGCCAGGTCGCGCAGCGCGTCGAGCGCGCGGCGGTCGGCCGGGCCCAGGCGGCGCGCCGCATTGCGCAGGTAGGTCTCGGCTTCGTCGAAGCGGCCGAGGCTGGCGGCGATCTCGCCGGCGTAGAGGTACGGGGTGATCGAATCCGGATCGATGCGCTGCGCCTCCTTGAGCTCGTCGAGCGCTCTGCCTCCCGAGCTGTTCGGCGCCAGCAGAAAACGACAGTGCGCGGCCTCGGCGCGATAGGCGCCGTTCTGCGGATCGCAATCGGCGGCGAAGTCGAACTGCTGGAGTGCCGCCCCCCAGCGTTGCGCCTCCTTGAGCGCTCGACCCTTCTTGTACTGCAGCTCCGGGTCGAGCAGGTCGGTCTCGATACGGAACGTGGTCGGCGTCGGCCCGGCCGTGCGGTGCGTCGCCCCAGGCGAGGAAAGGGGCGGCGCAGCGGCAGCTGGCGCCGAGGCCGGAATCGCCGAAGCCGCTGCGAGGGGTGACGCGGCCACGGCTTGCGCTCCGGATTGCGCCCGCCGCGCGGCGCGCAGTGCTTCACGATTCTTGACGTCGCTCAGTCGCGCGAAGGCGAGCGCGCCGGCGGCGAAGAGCTCCTCAGCTGCCGGAGCGGCGCTCATCAGCTCGGGGATCTCGAACTGCCAGGGAGCGAACTGGCGGGCGAAGGCGAAGTAGCGCGCGCGAATCTCCTCGACGGTGGTGGCATCGGCCGCCTCCAGCAGGTCGAAGGGATCCTGTTCCCGCAGCTTGGCGAAGGCCGCGGCGACACGTTCGCGGATTCGCGCCGGCTCCTCGCCGGTGAATGCCGAACCGGAGTCCGTGGAAGTCGGCGCTGGCAGCGCTGGCGGCGCGGGCTGCGGTGATGGCGGGATCGCCGCGGCGGCGACAACGGGTGACGGCGGAGCCTGCCCGGAGACCGGCGTTGGCGGCGGGGGAGCGGCACCCGGCAGCGCGTCCGCCGGGCGCGCGAGGCTCGGCAGGCGGTCAGCTGGCACGACGAAACCGAGAAGTGCCAGACCCCAGATCTGCCGCGAGAGCTCGTCGAGCGCCAGGCCGGTGAGCGGTAACAGCTCCTCCAGTCGGCGCGGCGGCTCGAGGACGGCGAGCAGCGCCCGCTCGCGCGGCGTCGGGCGCAGCTCCTCGGCGAGTGCCGCGGCGTCGGGGTGACGGGTGAATAGCGTGCCGGCGTGCGGCCCGATGGCGGCGTCGATCGTCTCCTGCGGCACGAAGCGCTCGATGCCGGTGAGGACGAGGCGCGCGACTTTGACCTTGAGAGCCGCGGGCGTGGTGAACTCGCCGCTCTCGAAGGTGACCTCGCCGTCGCGCCAGGTAAAGAGGTCGAAGAGCTTGCGCGCCAGGCTCTGCTGCAGCAGGCGCTGCAGCTCGACGGCGTCCATTCTGCCCTCTTCGAGGAGAATTGCGCCGAGCAGCACGCCGCGCGCGAGCGAGCGCGACAGGGTGGCGTTCGCGTCCCCGTCCGTGAGTCGACCCGCCGTGGCGAGAAAGCGCGAGAAGGTCTCGTGCGCGAGATTGGAACGGCACTCGACCGGCACGCCGTGATCGAGGACGACGCGCTTCTCGATCGGTCCGCGACGCGCCACCAGCAGGCCGGTCGACTCGGCGGCATGGTGGGCAACCAG
>JBDTQT010000283.1:0-4909 GCA_039932055.1 Thermoanaerobaculia bacterium | reverse complement strand
CCCACGAACGACGAAGCAAGAAGCCTCGCCGCGCGAAGCGCACGCAGGAGTCGGAAGATCCAGATGATCCTCGCCGATCGCGCCCAGCGCAGGCTGGCCACGGTCGGTACCGCCGACAGGAGGTCGAGCCAACCCCAGGTGACCACGTAGCGCCATTTCCGCTCCGCGCGCACCAGTGTCACGATGAAGTCGAAGAAGAAGACCGCGCAGACCAGCACGTCGAAGCCCTCGAGAATCTGGATCGACTCCGGGCTCAACGGCGCCAGCCGCTGAATCGCCAGGGCCACGAGCGCCAGCACGCTCAGGACGAGAACGAAAAACATCCACGGCGCGCTCGCCGTGGAGCGGCTCGGGTTGACGCCTGCGGGCAACGAATAACATCGGCATGCGCCATGAGAAGCACTCCTCGATTGGCGGTCCAGCCACCCTATCCGAGTCCCTCGGCGGGCACACGTCAGAGCCGATTCGGTAACCAGGCATTTCTGGCAGCACGCCAACCGCCCTTTCCCCACGCCAAAAGGCAGTTCCACCATTCACCTGCAGGCATATCCTCCGGGCATGCCCGAAGCGAATCCGCCCCAGTTCGACATTGTCGCCGAAGCCGATCGCTACTTCGACGAGTCCTCCGTACCGCACGACGAGGGGCCCCGCCTGGTGATCATCCTCGGCGCGGTCGCGACCGGTAAGACCACACTTCGCAAGCAGAGCTTCTCTTCTGGCTACGTCCTTCTGGATGCCGGCGACATCTTCATCCACTTGAGCGGCGACGATTATCTGCGCTTCCCCAGCACGCTTCGGGAGCCGATGGAAGCGATCGGCGCCCTTGTCGCCCGCCGCGCCATCGCCGAACGCCGCCACATCGTGACCGAACTGTCCGACGATGCCCTCGATGCACTCGAAGTGCTCTTCGAGCCGATGCGCGCGCTGGGCTACTCGGAGTCGGTCGAGATGGTCACCTGCGACCCCGAAGAGGCCGAGCGCCGCAACCTTTCGCGCACGAGCAACACCATTTCCAGCTACTACGCTGGGGGCTTCCAGCTGCGCTGGCTCCACGACGCGGCTTGCGCGGCCCTGCCCTCCAGGCCCCGGCCGGTCGCTGACGATTCCAAGACCCATGATCAAGGACCTGGCGATGCCGACAAAGCCGACCGTAGCGACCTCACCACGCTGACGAAGCTCGCCGAAGAGCTCGCAAACTCGGGTCGTCTTCGCGAAGCCGCTGCCGTCGCACGAAGCCTCACGACGCTCGCTCCGGACAATCCGGCGCTCTGGTTCTTCCTCGCTGAGATCCTGCTCGCCACGGATGGGGCCGAGGAGGCCGACGAAGCCGAGAACTGCTTGGAGACTTCCAGCCACCTGGGTGGCTCGCGCCTCGAATACTGCCGCTCCATGGCGCGGGTCTGCCTGCAGCGCGGCGAGATGCAGCAGGCCGCCGGCTGGAGTGAACAGGGACTCGAGATCGAGCCCGACTCACTGCCCCTGCTGCGCACACTCAGTCGCGCCCGCGCTCTCGCCGGAGACCTCGACGGGGCCTGCAAGAGCCTAGAACGATGCGTGGCGCTCGCCCCCGACGCCCCCAACCTGCGAGCCGACCTCGGGAACCTCTACCTGCGGGTGAACAACTACGCCGCGGCGATCGAGCAATTTCACACTGCGCTTGAATCGGATGCCAGCGCTGCGCCGCTGTGGACGAATCTCGGCCACGCGCTCTCCCGACAGGGCGAGCTCTGGGAGGCACTGAAGGCGTTCCGGAAGGCTGTCGAGCTCGAACCCCAGGTTGCAGCTCATCACTACAACCTCGGAGACGCCTACCTCTCCCTCGACGAGCCCAAGAAGGCGGTCGCGGTGCTACTGCAAGCGGTCGCCCTGGCGCCGGACTATCCGCTCGCTCAATACGACCTTGGCGGGGCGTTGCTCCAGCTGGCGAGATTCGAAGAAGCAGCCGCTGCGTCCCGCGCGGCGCTCAGCGACGATCCGGAGATGAAATACCAGCGCTCGAACCTCGGCATCGGCGCGACCGGCAACCTCGGCCTCTGCCTGACGAATCTCGGTCGGCCGGAGGAGGCCGTCGAGTGCTACCAGCGCAGCCTCCAGCTCTTCGCGCCGACGTTTTTCAATCTCGGCCTGGCCCAGTTCAAGCTGCGGAGATTCGAGGAGGCCCTGGACAACTTCCAGCTTGCGGCGAAGATCAACCCGAACGACGCCGAATACCTGGATTTGGGCGGCAATGCGCTCTCGGAACTGGGACGGAAGGAAGAGGCCATCGCCGCGCTGGAGCGTTCCCTCGAGGTCGATCCCCGATACGCTCTGGCGCACTACGATCTTGGGACCGTCCTCCAAACCGGGAGCGCCGAAGAGGTCGACCGGGCTCTGAAGTGCTTCGAGACCGCCATCGCCCTCGACCCTGACCTCTTCTGGGCCTACTATGCGGCCGGCTGCATCCATGCGCGGGCCGGGAGAACCGCCGAGGCACTCCACCTCGTCGAACAGGCGCTCGCAAAGGGGATGAAGGACTTCGAGCACATCGAGAGGGACGCGGATCTCGATCCGCTGCGGCAAGACGACAGATTTGCAGAGCTGATGGGGCGGTATCAGAAGGGATAGCGACCCCCACGGCGCAGCTCACCTGCGGAGGAAATGGTGCTGCCCCCATTCTCTCGGAGGCGCGCCGTCATCTCCTCTCCCCAGATGAGGTGCCAACCTCTTCCCCGCGGAGCTCGAAGTGCGCGGAGTACCCATCGCCTCGACTGCGAGCTCGACCGCCAGTGCCCCGCCAGAGACACGCGCCCGGGAATTCGCCTGTCACATCCTCCGGGTCACCTCCTCCGGCCCCCGGTCCCGGTCACCGGGCAGCGAATCTCTGCCCCTCAGGGGCCCAGGAGGTGTGGATGCACTTCCATTGAGTCACCGGCCTGCGGCATGAAGCAGAGCCCGATCTTCCGTTTTGAGCCTCTTCTCAGTAGTCGAACACGACGTCGACCCCAGCTGAGGAATAGATCGGTCCATCCTTCGTGTCCTGAAGCCAGTAGCGCACGAAGCGCTCGAGCACCTGGGCCTCCGCACTGTTCAAGACGAGAAGTGGCACACGTGGTGACCTGGACCATTCCTCTCTGGAAAACACCCGGATCTCTGCTCCATGGCAGTGCACAACATGCCCGGTACTCTGAGTTCGAAGCACCATGTCAATCGGGACGCCACCGTTTGGCATTCGCAAACTCCTCTCAGTTCAACTCACCTGCGATGACAACTTCTGCTGTTCGACTTCTGGAAGCCCATGATCCGCTGGACAGGCCCTCCCCAAGACCGATTCTTCCTGAACAAGGAGCTCGCCGCCATCGATACCTCGGCAATCGAACACCGCCAACCGCCGGCCCGGATTCCGCGGCTTCAGGATGAGGGGCGCTCGAGGTTGTCCAAGCGATCCCATTCGGCCATCTTCTCCTTCACCTCTTCGATCTCCGCCTCGGTCGGCGCGCGGCCGGTGAGCCGGGTGGTGAAGTCGATGAGGTCCTCGAGGGTTGGGAGCCCTTCGCCGGAGCCGGCGAGATGCAGCGTCCATTGACTGGGCTGCGGCGGGGGAATTGCGACCTTCGGACGGGGCTTGAACTGCAGCAGCTGCTGATCCTTCTCTTTCATTTCCTGCCTGAGCTTTCTGTGCCGGACTGTTCGGCACGACGTTGTCTCCGCGAGGTCGACTGGAAACCTCGTGACTGAATCCTACGCCTCATCCAACTGAGCGGGCCGGTCCCTTCACTTGTCAGTTGCTGCGAACGCGTCGCGGAACGGCCCGAGGGTCTTGCGCTCCGGCGACCAGTCGATGATGGCGAAGACGACCTCGCTGAATGCGCCGTCGAACTCGGACTCGAAGGCCTGCCGGAAGTCGCGCGCCGTGCGGTGCGGATCGTTGCCGAAGTCGCCGCAGCCCCACGCCCCGAGCACCAGCACCGGATGCCCGAAGGCTCGAGCTATGGCCAACAAGCGGTGAATTCGCCGTTGCAGGAGATCCCCGGACTCCGGCTGTCCGACGGTCGGAGCATAGGGTGCGGCGCAGGTCACGACGCTCAAGAGCCAGGGCTGCTCGAGCTCCGTTCCGTCGTCGGTCCGAAAGACCGGAACATCCGGCGAGTAGATCGCCCAGTCCGTGGAGTCCGGACGCGATCGCTGGCGATGCGCGGCGTACATCTCGTCGCCGACCAGCGTGGCGTAGAGCGCGCTCGACCGGCAGAGCGCCTCTTCCTGGGCGCGGGCACCGTGCAGGAATCCGCCGCCGGGATGAATGCCGTTGGCAAAGTTCAGCGCCAGAGGCTTCAGCCCGGCCGCGGCGAGGGGTCGCGCAGCGGCGAGGGTCGTCTCGTTGCGGACCTGAATCCGCGTTCGCGCGCAGCGGCGCGAGCCCGGCGCCGGGAGCGGCGCCGCGGGAGGAAGGCTCACCTTCGCGCCGCAGGCCGTCCGCACCGCGTCCCGCCAATCGACCCCATCGACGCTCCCGGCCGCCCCGAAGGTGTACGAACCTCTTTCGATCGCCGCCACCGCTGACCGCCCGAGCGCCGCGGCGACCTCTCGCGGCAGGCGCAACTCCCGACGCCGGGATGCGGCCATCTCGTCTGAATCCAGACAGGCAAGCATTTCGAGCATTGCAGGGACCCTCCTCGGCGTCGCCTCTTGCCAACTCCTTGGGTAGTGTATACTACTTACACCACATGCACCTCTTCGGCGACTACATCCGGCAGCAACGCGAGGCCAAACGGGCCGGGGATGCGGGCTTCTCCCTACGCAAGGTCGCCCAGCGCGCCGGCATCGAGCCCTCCTACCTGAGCAAGATCGAGCGCGGCGAGCAGCCGCCGCCGGGCGAGGAGACGATCGCCGCCCTCGCCCGCGAGCTCGGCGAGGACAAGGACATCCTCCTGGC
>JBDTQT010000282.1:0-4925 GCA_039932055.1 Thermoanaerobaculia bacterium | reverse complement strand
CACCCATGATGCCAGCCAGGCCGATGGCACGCGCCCGGTCGGCGATGACCAGAACTTCGGGGTCGAGGGCGCGCTCCTTGCCGTCGAGGGTGGTGAGCTTCTCGCCGGCGCGCGCTCGGCGCACGACGAGCTCGCCGCCTGGAAGCCTCGCGAGATCGTAGGCGTGCATCGGCTGACCGGATTCCCAGAGGCAGTAGTTGGTGGCGTCGACGACGTTGTTGATCGACCGCGAGCCGATCGCTTCGAGCCGCCGCACCAGCCACGCCGGCGAAGGACCGACCTGCACGCCGCGAATGATCCGCAGGTTGAAGCGCGGGCAGCCTTCGCCGTCCTCGATCTTCACCGACGTCCGCGGCCTCCCCACAGAAAGGCTTTCGGTAAATGAAAAAGCCGGCGGCCGCAGCGTCGTGCCGCGCTTCACCGCGATCTCGCGCGCCAGACCGAGATGATTCATGCAGTCAGGTCGATTGCTGGTGATCTCGACGTCGAGCACAGTGTCGCCATCCACGACCTCGATGCCCTCGACGCTCAAGCCCACCGAGGTCAACTGCCGCGCGAGCTCCTCCGCGGGCGCGGTCGCCTCCTGCTTTCCCTTTACTGGAGCCTTTTCTTGCAGGTCCACATATTCGGCGAGCCATCCGCAGGAGAACTTCATCCGCGCACCTGGCGAAGGAGGCGTTCGTCACTCTCGAACAGCGAGCGGATGTTCGGGATGCCGTACTTGTTCATCGCCACGCGGTCGAGGCCGAGGCCGAAGGCGAAGCCGGAGTAGCGGTCGGGGTCGATGCCGCAATTGGCCAGCACGCGCGGGTCGACCATGCCGGCGCCGAGGATCTCCATCCAGCCGGTCGAGGAACAGGTCGCGCACCCGTTGCCGAGGCAGATCTGGCAGGAGATATCCACTTCGCACGACGGCTCCGTGAACGGGAAGTAGCTCGGGCGGAGGCGCACTTTCGTCTCGGGGGTGAAGAGCCGGGTGATGAAAGCCTCGAGCGTCCCCTTGAGGTCGCCGAGGGTGATCCCCTCGGCCACACAGAGGCCCTCCACCTGGTGAAACATCGGCGAATGGCGCAGGTCGTTGTCGTTGCGGTAGACCCGGCCCGGGCAGATGACGCGGATCGGCGGCTGGCGCGAGAGCATCGTGCGGATCTGCACCGGCGAGGTGTGGGTGCGCAGGAGGCGGCCGTCTTCGACGAAAAGGGTGTCCTGCGCGTCCCGGGCTGGATGGTCTTCCGGGAAATTCAGCAGCGCGAAGTTGTAGCGGTCGTCTTCGATCTCCGGACCTTCAGCCACGCTGTAGCCCAGCCCGCGAAAGACCGCTTCGATCTCACGCGATACCAGGGTCACCGGGTGGAGCGAACCGACGGCCGGACGCCGCCCGGGGAGGGTGACGTCGATGCGCGAGGCCCGCAGGCGCGCCGCCTCCTCGAGGCCGGCGAGGTCGGCGTCGCGCGCCGCCAGCGCCGCTTCGATGCGCAGGCGCAGGCCGTTGAAGGCGGCACCGAAAGCGCGCTTGTCGGGCGCCTTCGGCACCAACGCCTGGAGCTCCCGGAGGCGCCCGCTGCGCGCGCCGATCCAGGCGACGCGCAGAGCATCCCAGGCGGCGCGATCGCCCACCCGGGAGATCGCCGCCTCGCCTTCAGCCGCCAGTCGCTCCAGTTCCGCCGGGGTCGGGACCGGTTCGCTCGTCGCCCCCGGCCCGCTCATACCGCGTCAGGCCTTGGCAGGGGCCGGAGAAGCCTGGGGCATCTGGGCGAGCGCCTGCTTGGCGAGGTCGACCAGACCGGCGAAGGCCTTAGGATCCGCCGACGCCGCGAGCTGCGCCAGGACCTTGCGGTCGAGCTCGCATCCGGCCGCCTTGAGCCCCGAGATGAAGTGGTTGTAGGAGAGGCCGTGCTGGTGCACGGCGGCGTTGATCCGGACGATCCAGAGCGAGCGAAACTGCCGCTTCTTCTGGCGCCGGTCACGGGTGGCGAACTTGCCCGCCCGGTCGACCGCCTGCATGGCCATGCGGTAGGCATTCGACTTCGTGCCCCAGAAACCGCTGGAGAGCTTCAGGACCTTCTTGCGCTTGTGCGCGCGTTTGGCACCGCGTTTGACGCGAGGCATCGTTTCCAACCCCGTTTCTCGCCCGGATTCACTGAATCAGGCGGGTAAGGCCACAAATCGCGCACCCTCTGGAGGGGGCGCGTTCGCGGCTTCCGGCGGCCGGGACGGGTCTTTCCCGGCGCGACGGAAAGTGAGACTTCGACTAGGAAATCATTGCGGCGATGGTCTTGCCGAGCGCGCCGCCCTGCACCACTTCGCGCGACAAACGACGCTTCCGGGTGCGCGACTTCTTGGTGAGAATGTGGCGCTTTCCGGACTGCCCGCGCATCAGTTTCCCGTTGGCGGTGAGCTTGAAGCGCTTGGCGGCGCCACGGTGAGTCTTCTTCTTCTGGGTAGCCACGTCCGACCTCGTTTCTACTGTGGTTTGGCAACGGCCGCGGCCGCTGGCGGAGTTGCCGGCGCGACTACGGTCGCCTTCTTCGCGACGGCTGCGGCGGGTCCCGGCGCAGTGTCCGTCGGCTTCTTCGCACTCTTCTTGCCCGGCCCGAAGATCATGTGCATACGGTTGCCGGCCATCTCCGCGCTGCCCTCGGCGGAACCCTGCTCGCCCAGATCGGCGGTGAACTTCCGCAGCAGCTTGAGTCCCAGCTCCGGCTTCGACATCTCGCGGCCACGAAACTGTACGGTCGCCTTGACCTTGTCGCCCTCGTCGAGGAAACGCACCGCGTTGCGCAGCTTTACGGTGTAGTCGTGATCGTCGATGTTGGGACGGAACTTGACCTCTTTGACCTGAATCGTCTTCTGCTTCTTGCGCGAGTCGTGCGTCTTCTTCTTCTGCTGGTAGAGAAACTTCCCGAAGTCCATGATCCGACAGACGGGCGGACGGGCCTCCGGCGCCACTTCGACCAGGTCAAAGAACTGCGCCTTGGCCATGCGCAACGCCTCTTCGGTCGCGATGATCCCGACCTGCGTCCCATCGGCGTCAATCAGCCGGACTTCGCGAACCCGGATTCCTTCGTTGGTGCGTGCGGTCTTGTCGATGCGCTGCTCACCCCCTCAAGAGCGCCGGGCCGACGCAATCTCATCCGCGGACGGAAAATCCGCCCGCGGAGCGTCGCCCTTACCAGCAGAACTGCCGGAGTTTATCCGATCACGGGGCGTCGGGCAAAGACGCCGACCGCAGGCGTGCCTGGGCGACCAGCCGCGGCACCAGCGCCGCCAGCGGAATCGCCCCCAGATCCTCACCAGTCCGCAGGCGCACGGCGAGGCTCCCCTGCTCCGACTCCTTGGCCCCCGCGACCAGCATGTAAGGCACTTTTTCGAGCTGCGCCAGGCGGACCTTGTAACCCAATTTCTCGTTCGACTCGTCGAGCTCCACCCGCAAGCCCGCCGCGGTGAGTTCCTTCGCCACGCCGCGGGCGTAGTCGAGGGTCTTCTCGGAGACCGGCAACACCTTGACCTGCACTGGCGCGAGCCACATCGGGAAGGCGCCGGCGGTGTGCTCGATGAGGATGCCCAGGAAGCGCTCGAGCGAGCCGAGCATGGCGCGGTGGATCATCACCGGCCGCGGGAAAGTGCCGTCGCCGGCGACATACTCGAGCTCGAAGCGCTGCGGCAGCTGATAGTCGAGCTGGATCGTGCCCAGCTGCCACCAGCGACCGAGGGCGTCCTTCAACTGGAAGTCGATCTTCGGACCGTAGAAGGCGCCGTCACCCGGATTGACGGCGTAGCCGTCCGGCCCGAGATTCGCATCGAGCGCGCCCCGCAAGGCAGCCTCGGCCTGGTTCCACAGGTCGTCGCTGCCGATCGACTTCTCGGGCCGGGTGGAGAAGAAGACCTTGACTTCGTCGAAGCCGAAAGTGCGATAGACCGAGAAGTACATCTCGATCAGCGCCCGGACCTCTTCGCCGACCTGCTCGTCGGTGCAGAAGATGTGGCCGTCGTCCTGGGCGAACGACCGCACCCGCGTGAGGCCCGAGGTCACGCCGCTGCGCTCGTAGCGATGCAGGCGGCCGAAGTCGGCATAGCGGATCGGCAGATCGCGGTACGAACGCTTGCGGGTGGCGAAGATCATGCAATGCGTCGGGCAATTCATCGGCTTGACCGCGAACTGACGCTCGTCGACCTCGGTGAAGAACATGTTCTCGCGATAGTTCGCGTAGTGGCCCGACTTGTGCCAGAGCTCGACGTCGAGGATCTGCGGCGTCACGACCTCGCCGTAGCCGCGGGTCGCGTAGAGCTCGCGCACATAGTCGACGAGACCGTTGTAGACGGTCGCGCCCTTGGGATGAAAGAAGGGCGAGGCCGGAGCGAGCGGCGAGAAGCTGAACAGATCGAGCTCGACGCCGAGTCGCCGATGGTCCCGAGCGCGCGCCTCCTCGAACGACTTCTCGTACGCGTCGAGCTCTTTCTTCGAGGTGAAAGCGGTGCCGTAGATGCGCTGCAACTTCTCGTTCGCTTCGTCGCCCTTGAAGTAGACACCGGAGGACTCGAGGAGCTTCACCGCGCCGATCTGCCCCGTGCGCTGCAGGTGCGGGCCGCGACAGAGGTCGAGGAAGCGGCCGTGGCGATAGAGGGTGATCGTGTCGCCTTCGGGGATGTCCTGCAGGCGCTCGAGCTTGAGGTCGTTGCCGCGCTCGCGGAAGATCTCGAGCGCTTCCTGGCGCGACACTTCGACGCGCTCGAACGGCGCATCTTCGGCGACGATCTCGCGCATCTTCGCCTCGATCGCTGCCAGGTCGTCGGACGTGAAGGCGCGCGCGAAGCGAAAGTCGTACTGAAACTTCTCGCTGTGGTCTTTGCGCCCGGCGTCGTACAACGTCTCCGGCCAGAGCCGGGTCACGGCATCGGCGAGAACGTGCTCGGCCGAGTGGCGG
>JBDTQT010000281.1:0-4941 GCA_039932055.1 Thermoanaerobaculia bacterium | reverse complement strand
GTGGCGTAGCACTTGAGCGAGTGAATCGCCGTCGCCTTCGGGTTCACCGGGTAGATCGCGCCGGTGAACTGCGCCTCGATCATGTTGTGGACGATCGACCAGCCGATCGACTCGCGGGAGCGCGAAGCACCGACGACGGCGACGGTCTTGGGAGAGAAGACGAGCTCGAGAGCGGACATGGGATCTCCGGAAGGCTTCAGGCGCGCGGAGTGAGGAGCTTCAGGCGCTCCGGCGCGAGCGAGATGGTGAGCGGCGCCGCGGCGACGAAGGCGTCGCCATCGGCCTGGAGCTGCAACGAAGCGGGCGCAACAATGCGCAGACTGGAGAACGATCGCACCTCGACGTCGCGGCGTTCGAGATGCCGGCCACGGGCGAGGGCGACGGCGAAGCCGACGGTATCGCGGCGCCGGTGGCCGTGAAACAGCAGGAGTTCGAGCTTCCGGTCGTAGCCGGAGGCGCCAGGGACGATGGTGAACTGGCCGGCGTACTGCGGGAGATTGACGACCACGAAACCGGTCGCCTCGACGACATGGGAGACGTCGCCGTCGATCTCGAAGGTGAAACGGGGAAAGCGGTAGTGGAACCACTCGCGGAAGCCGGCAATCGCCACCGCTCCTTTACCGAGCAGTCTCTTCGTCCGCGGGTCGACGTGCGCCATGACCTGGGCATCGAGACCGCCGGAGAGCTGCATCAGGAAAGGCTCACCGTTCGACCGTCCGAGATCCAGCAAGGTGGGCTCGGCGGTGAGCAGCGCGCGCGCCGCCGCGACGGGGTGCCTGGGAAGCCCGAGGGCGCCGGCGACGACGTTGGTGGTGCCTCCCGGCAGGGCGCCCACGGCGACGTCGCTGCCGGCGAGGACGCTCGCCGCGACGCGCAGCGAGCCGTCGCCGCCGAGGATGAACAGGGCGTCGAGCCGCTCGGCGACCGCCCGGCGGGCGATCTCGCGGCCGTGCTCCGGGTCGGTCGTCGGCTCGAGTGCGAGCTCGAAGGCGCTGGCGAGAATCCGCCGGATCTCCGGCAGGGCACGCCGAGCGCGGCGCTGGCCGGCGCGGGGATTCCAGACGAGAACCGCGCGGCGCATGGCGGGATTCTACGGCGCGCCCGGGCGGGACTCCCCGCCCGCGGAGGCGGCAGGGCGGCAACCGGGAGAAGCGGGGCTACTCGGGATCGAACAGGCTGCCGCTCGGTGTGTACGGTGCGGCCGGCGGCGGATAGCCGAGATGCTGGTAGGCGCGCTGGGTGGCGACGCGGCCGCGTGGGGTGCGCTGCAGGAAGCCCTCCTGCAGGAGGTACGGCTCGTAGAGATCTTCTATCGTCCCGCGGTCCTCGCCGACCGCGGCGGCGATCGCCTGGATCCCCGCCGGGCCGCCGCCGTAGACCTCGATCAGCACCGAGAGGATGCGCCGGTCGAGCTCGTCGAAGCCGAAGTCGTCGACTTCGAGGAGCGCCAGCGCCTTCTTCGCCATCGCGAGGTCGATCCCGGGCGCGTGCGCATCGACCTGGGCGAAGTCGCGCACCCGGCGCAGCAGCCGGTTGGCGATGCGCGGCGTGCCGCGGCTCCGCCGCGCGAGCTCGTCGAGGCCGGCGGCGTCGGAGGCGATCCCGAGCACTTCCGCCGACCGCTTGAGGATTCGGGCGAGCTGCTCCGGGGGATAGAAATCGAGCCGATGGACGATGCCGAACCTCGCGCGCAGGGGCGAAGAAATGAGCCCCGCCCGGGTGGTCGCGCCGACCAGCGTGAAGCGCGGCAGGTCGATCTGGACGATGCGCGCCGCCGGACCCTGGCCGATCACGAGATCGAGCTTGAAGTCCTCGAGCGCCGGATAGAGGATCTCCTCGACCGCCGGCCCGAGACGATGGATCTCGTCGACGAAGAGCACGTCGCCCGGCTGCAGGTTGGTGAGGATCGCCGCGAGATCGCCGGCGCGCTCGAGCACCGGCCCGGCGGTGGTCCGCAGCGGCGCGTCCATCTCCTTCGCCAGGATGTGCGCCAGGGTCGTCTTGCCGAGCCCCGGCGGGCCGAAGAGCAGCACATGGTCGAGCGGCTCGCCGCGCTCCCGCGCGGCGCGGATGAACACCTTCAGATTCTCGACGATGCGGTCCTGCCCGACATACTCGGTCAGCTGCCGCGGCCGCAGCGTCTGCTCGACCGATGCCTCCGCCCCCTCGAGCTCCCCGGAGAGAATGCGGTCGAACGGCGGCGAGGACATGGGGCCATTCTAGACCCCAGGGTAGCGTGCGCCCTACCCCGCTGGGCGATCTCCGCCGGAAGTGTAAGCTTGATACACCTTCTGCCGAGGTTTGCCATGACCGAACAGATCAAAGTCGTGAGCGTTTCCCCAGACGTCATGAGTGGAACTCCCGTTTTCGCCGGGACAAGAGTTCCGATCCGCAACTTCATCGACTACCTGGAAGCCGGAGACAGCCTGGATCAGTTTCTGGATGAATTTCCGACGGTAAGCCGGGAACAGGCTGTAGCCGCCCTGGAACTGGCGGGTGAATGGCTCTCGGCCGGTGCGACTGCTTCTTGACGAATCCTTGCCGCGGAACCTCGGGCGAGAGCTGGCGCCGCACGCGGTTCGGACGGTTGCCCAAATGGGCTGGGCCGGCATCGCGAACGGCGCCCTCCTGCGACGAGCTTCTGCAGAGGGCTTCGACGCGCTGCTGACGGCGGATCAGAATCTCGAGTATCAGCAGAACCTCCCCGAAGCCGCAATCGCCGTCGTCGTTCTGGTTGCAAAGGCGAATCGAATCAGCCATCTCCTACCCCTGGTTCCTGCACTTCTCAGAGCGCTCGCGACCGTTCGCTCCGGTGAGGTCATCCGGGTGCCCCCTCCGTGACCCCCCGCGACTTCGTCAGAAAATGGAAAGCGGCGACGCTCAAGGAGTGTTCGGCGGCGCAGGAGCATTTTCTCGACTGAAGCCTCCGACTTCTCGCCCTACCCGGACAGAAAGCGGTCGGACGACATGCGGGCATTCCAGACCCGCGGGCGCTCGCGCCGGGCGAGGGCTGGCGCCTTGGTATTGTCGGCTCATGTCGCCGACGGTGAAGAGAGTCGGGCCCTATCGGTTCTTCTTCTATGGCAATGAGGGCTTCGAGCCGCCCCATATCCATGTCCGGCGCGACAAGATGCTGGCGAAGTTCTGGCTCGGACGAATCGAGCTAGCGAGCTCGACGGGCTTTCGCCCCCATGAGCTGTTCGAGATTCAACGGATCGTCGAGGCCGACGCGACGGAATTCGAGGAGGCGTGGCATGAGTTCTTCGGCACCTGAATTGCGCCCATTGGCGCGAAATGTGTCGGTGACAGAAGACGAGCTCACCGTGGAGCTGGCCGATGGGCGGAGAATCTCGGCGCCGCTGGTGTGGTTTCCCCGCCTGCTCGCTGCCGATGCGGCCGAGCGCCAGAACTGGGAGCTGCTGGGCGACGGCGAGGGCATTCACTGGCCGGCCGTGGACGAGGATCTGAGCGTAGCTGGCCTCCTGGTCGGCGCGCGCAGCCACTCGCGCCCGTTGCGACGAGCCGGCTGACGGGCCGGCCATCGAGTGACCCCCCGCGACTTCGTCAGCAAATGGAAAGCCGCGACGCTCAAGGAGCGTTCGGCGGCGCAGGAGCACTTTCTCGACCTCTGCGAGCTGGTAGGGCACGGGAAGCCCGCCGCGCTCGATCCGACGGGCGAATCGTTCTGTTTCGAGAAGGGTGCCGAGAAGCGCGGCGGCAGCGACGGTTTCGCGGATGTCTGGAAACGTGGGTTCTTCGCTCTGGAGTACAAGGGCAAGCACAAGGATCTCGACGCCGCCTGGAAGCAGCTCGACGAGTACCGCGCCGACCTCGAGAACCCTCCCCTGCTGCTGACCTGCGACACGGCCCGGCTGGAGATTCACACCAGCTTCCAGAACGCCAAGCACGTCGTCTACCCGATCGCCCTCGAGGAGCTCGTTCAGCCCGAGAAGCTCGAGCTGCTGCGTTGGGTGTTCTTCGAGCCCGAGCGATTCCGTCCCGGAAAGATCAACCCGGTCGTGACGGGCGACGCCGCCAAGGCACTCGGAGAGCTGGCGCTCCGCCTGCGCAACCGCGGCATCGCGGCGCGCGCCGTCGCCCGGTTCGTCGACCGGATTCTGTTCGCGCTGTTCGCCGAGGACATCGGCCTCCTGCCGAACGAAGTAGCTTCGAAACTGTTCGAGGCGACGCGCGGCAAGCCCGAGCTCTTCGAGACCCTGGTCGGAGACCTCTTCCGCAGGATGGCTGAAGGGGGCTTCTTCGGCGTCGACCGGATTCCGCAGATCAACGGCAGTCTGTTCGACGACGCCTCCGCCCTCGCGCTCTCGGAGGACGAGTTGGCGCTTCTCGCCGGAGCCGCGCGGCTCGACTGGAGCGCCATCGACCCGTCGATCTTCGGCACGCTCTTCGAACGCGGCCTCGACCCGGCGAAGCGCGCACAGCTGGGGGCGCACTACACGAGCCGAGAGGACATCGAGACGCTGGTCGAACCGGTCGTCATGGCGCCGCTCAAGCGCGAATGGGCTGAGGTTCAGGCGCTCGTCGATCGACTGCTCACGACGGGGAAGAAGACCGAGGGCGCAGCGTCGGAGAAGGCGCTGGCGAAGGCGCTCACTCTCGCCGAGCACAAGAAGGCGAAAGCCGAGGCGGAGATCTTCGCCCTGCGCTTCCTGGACCGCCTGGAGAAGATCAAGGTCCTCGACCCCGCGTGTGGCTCGGGGAACTTCCTCTACGTCACGCTGCACAAGCTCAAGGATCTGGAGAGCGAGGTCTACGACTTCCTCCTTGACCGCGGCTTCCAGGCCCCCCTGCGCGTCGGCGTCGGCCCGTGGCAGCTCTACGGCATCGAGACCAACCAGTACGCCCACGAGCTCGCCCAGATGACGGTCTGGATCGGCTACCTCCAGTGGCTCCGCCAGCACGGCACCACCACCTGGAAAG
>JBDTQT010000280.1:0-5006 GCA_039932055.1 Thermoanaerobaculia bacterium | reverse complement strand
GTCTACGGCGACGGCCTGCAGATGCGCGACTGGCTGCACGTCTCGGACCACTGCGTGGCAATCTGGACGATCCTCCACGCGCCGCGCGTGGCGGTCGGCTACGAGGCGGCCACCCGCCCCGGACTTCTGCCGATCTACGACGTCTCGGCGCGCAACGAGGTCACCAACCTGGCGATCGTCGAGCGCGTCCTCGGCCTTCTGGGCAAGCGCCCGGAGGAGTGGATCGAGCACGTCCCCGATCGCCCGAACCACGACCGGCGCTATCTGATCGATCCGGCGAAGCTCGAGACCGAGCTCGCCTGGAAGCCGCTCGTCGACTTCGACCGCGGGATGGAAGAGACCGTGAAGTGGTACGTCGACCACCGCGACTGGTGGGAAGCAATCCTCGCCCGCACCGGCAACCTCGCCTTCGACTGGGCCGCCGGCACCGCGACGAAGAGCTGACCGCCTAGCCTGAGTTTCGCCGCAGCTCCTCGATGCGGTCGGCGGCGCGGACCTTCGCGGCGCCGGGGATCGGGCGCGGGTTGATCGCCTGCGCGCGCTCGAAGGCGGCGAGCGCGAGATCGTTCCGACCCATGCGCGCGTAGACCAGTCCCAGGTTGTAGAACAGGACGTCGTTCTCCGGCGCAGCGCGCGCCGCCGTGGCGAGCTCGGCCAGGGCGCGCTCCGGCTCGGTCGTCTCGAAGGTGACGCCGAGCATGAAGTGGAACTCGCCGATCAGATTGTGCGTCAAGTAGTCCTTGGGCACCGCGGCGTCATCCTCTCCCTCGAGCCAAAGACGCTGCGGCAACCGCAGCGCCGGCGCAGTGCCGGCACGCGCCACCTCGAAGGTGAGTCCGACCGGCGCCAGCCTCAGTTCCGGCAGATTCCAGCCCGGATGGTGGGTGAAGAAGAGCGGTTCGGTGTCGGGATTGAAGTGCAGCGGCGGCAGATCACCACCGACCCCCTGCAGGATGAGATCGACGTCCGGCCGCACCCCTTCGACCAGCTGCAGGTAGATCAGCACGAAGAGGATGTTGTCGTCGCTCGCCGCGAGGTGGGCGCCCGGCGGCAGGCTTGCCAGCAGCTGCCGGCTGTAGTCGTCGGCGACGCGGTAGCGGCTGCGATCGAACTGCGCTGCACGCAGCGGAGCCAGAGTGAGGGCGGCGGCGAGAGTCATCGTCGAAAAGACGGCGGCCGTTATCCGCGAATGGCGGCGAAAAGCTTCCGTAAGGAGATCGAGCCCGACGCCCGCGAGGAGCACCGCCATCAGGTAGGCGGAAATGTAATAGCGATGCCAGAGGAATAGATCCGAGCGCGAGCCGTGCGCGGCCATCGCGGCGACGTTGGCGATTGCCACCAACCCGAGGAAGGCCACAAAGCGGCGGCGACGCCAGCCCGCCACGAGTCCGGTAGCCGCGAGCAGCGCACCGAGGAGAGTGAGCTCGAAGGCGAAGCTCGAGAGAAAATCGCGGACGATCGGCAGGAGGTCGCCCCAGCCTGTCCACCACTTGCGCTCCCAGAAATCGTGCCGCGTGATCACGGCGACGAACGTGCCGAGCCTCTCCGGATTTCCCCAGTCGAGGCGCGGCTCCATCCGCGATCGCAGCGGCAGGTAGGCGTAGACCGAAAGTCCGGCGAGCGTCGCAGCCGCGGCCGCGGCGAGCGTGCGTCCGCGCAGAACGACGGCGGGCGCGGCGACCGCGGCGTAGAGCAGAAAAGCGATTCCCCAGACAGCGAGGAAGGTGTGATTCGTCGCGCCGAGTCCGGCGACGAAGGCGATGGCGACGAAGCGGCCCGCCAGATTGCCGCGCTCCACTGCCGCACCCGTGCGCGCGTTCTCCCAGCGCGCCGCGAGGAGGGTGGCGAGCGCGACGAAGAGGGCGTTGAGCGCGTAGACGCGCTGCACGTTGGCCTCGCCCCAGAAGCTCGGTGAAGCGGCGAAGAGCACCGCCGCCGCGAGCGCTGCCATGCGGCCGACGGCCAGCGTGCGCGCCGCGAGATAGACGCCGGCGACAGCGAGTGCGGCGCAGGCGCAGGAGAAGAGGCTGAAGCGGAAGGCGACCGATCCGAACGGCAGCAGCGTCGCCCAGAGCTTGCCGAGCAGAACGTAGAGCGGATAGCCCGACGGATGCGGAATCCCCAGCGTCCAGGAGGCGGCCACCAGCTCTCCCGAGTCGCCGACGTAGATCGTGCGGCAGGCGCCGGCGGCGTAGAGCGCGAAACTCGCGCCGGCGAGCGCCGCCGCGGCGGCGAGGTCGGAGGGCGGCCTGAAGCGCGTACGCGCCATCGCCTACTCCTTGCGCAACCGTTCGAGGTTGTGGCGGAAGAGGGCGTTGCCGGGCTCGAGGACGAGCGCCCGCTCGAGGGCGGCGATGGCGCGCCGCCGGTCGCCGGCGAGATAGGCGATGTTCGATTCGTACTGATGGACGAGCACGAAGCGCGGCGCGAGCTTTCTCGCCTCCTCGACCTTGGCGAACGCCGCCCCATAGTCGCCGTGTTTCGCGGCCTCGGCTGCCGCTTCGCAGAGCGCCGTCGCCCGGGCCTCGACGGCGTTCGCCGGGGCGCTCGCCTCGGCGCTGCCGGTCAGGCGCTTGAGCGCCGCGCGCGACGCTTCGAAGCCGGGGCGATAGCGCACCGCCGTGCGGTACTGCTCGATCGCCTCGGGGATCTGTCCGAGACGCTCGAGAATCACGCCCTTATTGTGGTACCCCTCGGGGTTGATCGGATCGAGGACGAGCGCGGCGTCGATCTCCTTCATCGCCTCGTCGTAGCGCCCCAGCGCGCCGAGGACGCCCGCCAGGCTCGAGAGCAGACCTGCGTCCTCGGCGTCGGCGGCGGCGAGGGCGCGGTAGCGGCGCTCGGCCTCGTCGAATCTTCCTGCCTCGAATGCGATCGCCGCGAGGTTGCGCTCGCCCTGCGGCGAAGAGACGCCGGCGGCGCCGGGCGTATCGGGTGGGCTCTGGGGGCCGGCGCCCACGGCGTCGCGGCGCGGACCCGCGATGTAGCCGAGGCTCTGCAGATGCTCCATCATCGCCTGGTCGGCCGCCGCGTCGCGTGGCGCTTGCGCTACCGCGCGCGGCGAAGGCTCGAAGGTGCGCACACGCTCCGGTTCGGCGAGGCGCACGAATCCTTCGCCCAGCACCCGTCCCGGCATCTCGCGCGAGGCCGGGAGCCCCTCGAGGGCGAGGATCGTCGGAGCGATGTCGAGCAGCGTCGCGTCGTCGAAGCGCGCGCCGGCCTTCACCCGGTTTCCCCAGGCGTAGAGCACCCCTTCGGAGCGATGGAAGCGCTCGGAGACGCGGCGCGCCATGTCGCGCAACTGGCTCGGGTCGTCCGGCAGCTCGCCCAGGCGGAAGCCGTGGTCGGAGTTGACGATCACGGTGGTCGCGGGATCGGCGGCGGCAAGGTAGTCGCCGAGGATCGCGTCGGCCCGGCCGTACATCGCCTCGACGGCGCCGCCGAAACGCCCCTGCTGCAGGGCGAGCTCGCCGACGAGGCCGCGGGCGCGGAAAAGGTGACCGAAGAGATGGGCGACCGAATCGGTCGCTTCGAAGTAGATCATCGCGACGTCGGGCCGCTCGCTCTTCCAGAGCTCGAGGCCGACGCGGCGGTAGCTCTCCTCGGTGGCGATCGCCCAGCGCAGGTGGGAGAGATCGTCCTTGAGGTCGAGCGGCCGCGCGAGCTCCGCGTCGGAGATATCGGCGAGCGCGACGAACGGCGCGAGCTCGGCGCGGCCGACGTTCACCGGCCGGGTGAGCCATGGCGCGATCCGCGCCTCGAGCTCCGGTGGCCAGGTCTTGACCGTCGGATCGTGATTCACCAGCCCGTCGCCGAAAAGGAAATGGTAGGCGAGGTGATCGGAGACCAGGACCCCGCGGATCTTTTCGGGCGGCCAGGTCGCCCACCACCCGACCACCTCGCTGGTGCGTCCGCTGTCGCCGAGGATCTCCCACAGGGCGCGCACCTTGCGCATATCGCTGGTGACCGGCAGCGACTGGCCGGTGCGCGGATCGAGCGCGACGAAGTGGCCGATGCCGTGGGCGTCGGGCGTCCGCCCGGTGGCGATCGTCGTCCACAGAATCGGCGACAGCATCGGCTCGAACGACTTCAATCGCCCGTAAGCTCCCTCGCGCCGCAGGCGCGCGAAGTTGGGGAGCTTCCCCTCGGACATCAGCAGGTCGACCGCCTCCGGATCGAGCCCGTCAAAGCCCAGGAGCAGGACCCGCGGCTGCGAACGGCCGCAGGACATGGCGACGGCAATCAATCCAGCACAGAGTGCCAGTACCCCCACCCAGCGCAGCGGCCGGATTCGATTCATGGGTGGAGTCTACTCGCCGGAGGTCGGAGAATCCGCGGCAGGCTCGAGCGCCGGCGGGCGCCCCGGCCCGGCCCCTCGTCATAGAATGCCGCGACCATGAGCGATGTCGTTTCGCAGCCCTCCCCGTCGACTTCCCGCACCGGCGTCGCCGGGCTCACCCGCGAGGAGGTGCTCGCCGACTACCGCACCGGCTGGGAGAGCCGTCACGCCAGCCTCATCGGCCGCCGCGAGGTGCTCACCGGCAAGGGCAAGTTCGGCATCTTCGGCGACGGCAAGGAGCTCGCGCAGCTAGCGATGGCGAGGGCGGCGCGGCCGGGCGATTTCCGCTCCGGCTACTACCGCGACCAGACCTTCATGATGGCGGTGGGCGAGCTGACGCTCGACCAATTCTTCGCCCAGCTCTACGCCGACGCCGATCCGGTGCGCGAGCCGGCCTCGGCCGGGCGCCAGATGAACGCCCATTTCGCCACCCGCCTGCGCGCCGCCGACGGCGCGGCGCTGGACATCACGACCCGGGTGCAGAGCGCCGCCGACATGTCGCCGACCGCCGGCCAGATGCCGCGCCTGGTGGGGCTCGGCTACGCTTCGCGGCTCTACCGCGAGCTCCCTGGACTCGAAGCCTTCGCCGGCTTCTCGCACGGCGGCAACGAGATCGCCTTCGGCACGATCGGCAACGCCTCGACCGCCGAGGGGCACTTCTGGGAGG
>JBDTQT010000279.1:0-5017 GCA_039932055.1 Thermoanaerobaculia bacterium | reverse complement strand
GATGGGGCCGTCGACCGCGAGGTAGCGGAACGGGAGGGTTTCAGCCGCCAATCGTTATTTTTCCGGTGAAGTTTTTCCGCCGCGAGGCTAACACACCGGTCGGCCGTTCTGAGCGGTCGAGGGCGCCTCGAGAGCGTCGAAACGAGGCTCAGTGGGCGTGCGGGTGAGCGGGATGCGCGTGCGGTTCGTGCTGGTGGTGCTCCGCCGCGGTGGCCGCCCGCTTGGGCATCGCGTTGCGGCGCTCCTCGAGCCAGGCGAGCCACTCCGGCAGCCCCTCGCCGCTCACAGCCGAAACCCGGATGACCCTGAGCCGCGGCATCGTCCGGGCGAGAGCGTCGTCGAGCACTGCCATGCGAAAGCTCGGCAGATGCGGCAGCAGGTCGACCTTGGTCAGCAGCACGAGGTCGGCCTTGTGGAACATCGTCGGGTACTTGAGCGGCTTGTCCTCACCCTCGGTCACCGAGAGCGCCACCACCGCCGCCGCCTCGCCGAGATCGTAGATTGCCGGACAGACGAGGTTGCCGACGTTCTCGATCGCCAGCGTGTCGGCGGCGCCGAGGTCGAGATGGTGCAGGGCATGGTGGACGAGCTTGGCGTCGAGGTGGCAGGCCGAGCCGGTGGTGATCGTGGCGGCCGGGATGCCGGCGGCGCGCAGCCGCGTGCCGTCGTGGTCGGTGGCAAGGTCGCCCGAGAGCGCCGCCAGGCGATGCGGCGAGCCCGCAACCGCGAGCGCCCGTGCGGTCGCTTCGAGAAGCGCCGTCTTGCCGGAGCCCGGCGAACCCATCAGGTTGAGCGCCAGCATGCCGCGCGCCGCGAAATGCTCGCGGTTGTGCGCCGCCTGGAGGGCGTTCCCGGCCAGCAGGCTCTCGTGAATCTCGACCGAGACCTTGTCGGTGTCGCCACAGCCGCAGTCGTCACACATGCTCGGGTACCTCCATCTCGATCCGTTCGAGGACGATCTCGTCACCGGCGGCGAGTCGCACCGGCGCGCCGCAGGCAGGGCAGCGGAGCACGCCGCCGCGCGGCGCCTCCACTCCACAGCTCGTACACTCCCAGCGCGCCGCCCCCGGAACAATCTCGAGCTCGGCCGCGGCGCAGCTCGTGCCGCTCCTGGCCAGCTCGAAAGCCGAGGCGAAGAGCTCCATCTCGACCCCGGCGACCTCGCCGATTCGCACCCGCAGAGCGGCGACCGAAGTCGCTCCATGCTCGCGCACCGAAAGATCGACGCGGTCGAGCAGCGAGCGGACGAGGGAGTACTCGTGCATGCCGGCGACGACGCTAAGGGAAGCCGCCGCGAAATCGCCCACCCTGTCGGAGGGGCGCGCCTCCTGCCCATTTGCTGTCTGCCCGGCGCCTCCGCCTACCCGCGAAGGCGTTTCTCGTCATACCGCCAGCCGATAGAAAGCGTAACGATCCCCCCGCTCCGGCCCACCCCCGTCGGCGCGAACTTGCCAGGGAGGCGAAAATGTTGGCTGAGACCCCCTCGTCCCACTCCTCGTTGGGCCTGCTCGATCGCGAACTGCGCCGGCGGGATTTCCTCAAGTTCTGCACCCTCGCCGCGGCGGCGGTCGGTTTGCCGCTCAGTGTGGCGGAGCAGTTCGCCGAGGCTGCGGTCCTGGGCAAGAAGCCGTCGGTCATCTGGCTGCACTTCCAGGAGTGCACCGGCTGCACCGAGTCGCTGCTGCGCACGACGGCGCCGGCACTCGACGAGCTCATCCTCGACCTGATCTCGCTCGACTACCACGAGACGCTTCTGGTCCCCTCGGGCAAGCTCGCCGAGGACGTCCGCCACGCGGCCATGGAGGCGAACGCCGGCAAGTACGTGCTGATCGTCGAGGGAGCGATCCCGACCAAGGACGGCGGCATCTATTGCAAGATCGGCGGCCAGACGGCGATCGAGATGCTCAACGAGACCGCCGAGAAGGCCGGGGCGGTGATCGCCATCGGCTCCTGCGCCTCCTGGGGCGGCATTCCCTCCGCCGACCCGAACCCCACCGGCGCGGTAGGAGCACACGAGATTCTCAAGGGCAAGACGGTGGTCTCGATCCCGGGCTGCCCCGCCAACCCATACAACTTGCTCGGTACCGTGCTGCAGTATGCGACCCTCGGCACGCTGCCCGAGCTCGACGAGCTCAATCGACCGAAGTTCGCCTACGGCCAGACGATCCACGAGCACTGTCCGCGGCGCGCCCACTTCGATGCCGGCCGCTTCGCCCTCGAATTCGGCGACCCCGGTCACCGCCTGGGCTGGTGCCTCTACCGGCTGGGCTGCAAGGGGCCGGCGACGCACGCCAACTGCTCGGTCAATCACTACAACGAGGTTGTCGGTGCCTGGCCGATCGGCCTCGGGCACCCCTGCTTCGGCTGCACCGAGCAGAAGGTCGGCTTCCGCATCCCGCTGCACGACACGGTGCCGATCGACCGGCCGACGCCGCCCGACACCTATCCGCCGATCCACGCGCCGCAGGGTGGCGTGGGCCCGGTAGCTACCGGCCTCGCCGGTCTGGTGGGAGGAGCGGTGGTCGGCGCCGCCTGGATGGCCGCCAAGAAGCTCGGCGACGACGAACCGAAGCCGCAGAACTGACGAGGCCGACCATGGCGACTACCACCGATCGTCGCAGTCTCCTGAAGGTCCTCGCGGCCGGTTCGGCCGCTGCCGCCACCTGCAGCGTTCCGGCTGCCGCCGCGCAGAAGATCGAGGCACCGCCCGAAGCCATGGGCATGCTCTACGACACCACCGTCTGCATCGGCTGCAAAGCTTGTGTCGTCGCCTGCCGCGAGGCGAATCATCTCGAGCCCGACACCGGCGCCGAGGGCCTCTGGCAGATGCCGCAGGATCTCAACGGCAAGACGAAGAACGTCATCAAGCTCTACCACGAAGGCGACCGCGTCTCCTACATGAAGGCGCAGTGCATGCACTGCGTCGATCCGGCCTGCGCCTCCGCCTGCATGCTGCACGCCTTCCACAAGAACGAGGTCACCGGCGTCGTCGAGTGGGATCCGTTCTACTGCGTCGGCTGCCGCTACTGCCAGATGGCCTGCCCGTTCAATATTCCGAAGTTCGAATTCGACAAGGCCTTGCCGAACCTCGTCAAGTGCGAGCTCTGCCGCCACCGCATCGAGGGCGCGGCGCTCACCGAACGGGACGGATATACGCGCTACCCCAAGGGACACGGTCCGGCCTGCTGCGAGGTCTGCCCGCGCGAGGCGGTGATCTACGGCAAGCGCACCGAGCTCCTGCAGGAGGCCAAGCGGCGCATCGCCGCTGAACCGGGCAAGTACTTCGAAGACCGCGTCTACGGTGAGTTCGACGGCGGCGGCACGCAGGTGCTCTACCTCTCGCATGTGCCGTTCGACAAGCTCGGCCTGCCGACGCTCGGCGAGGAAGGCGTGGCGCGGCCCGCCTATTCGATCCAGGAAGGCCTCTACAAGGGCTTCATCGCGCCGGTCGCGGCCTACGCCGTGCTCGCCGGCGTGATGTTCCGCAACCGCCGCGCCAACAAGGATGACTCCGGCAACGAGGGAGGCGAACTGTGAACGCCCACGCTGCGGTCCACCAACCACTCCACACCCCGGTCCCCGGCCCGCTCTTCACCCGTCAGTTCCGCTGGCTCCTGCTCGTCGCCGGCATCGGCGTCGCGGTGGCGATCTGGCGTTTCCTCTTCGGCATCGGCGCGGTAACCAATCTCTCCAACGGCTATCCCTGGGGAATCTGGATCGCCTTCGACGTCGTCGTCGGCACGGCGTTGGGCTGTGGTGGTTACGCCGTGGCGCTGCTGGTCTACATCCTCAACAAGGGCCAGTACCACCCGCTGGTGCGGCCGGCCGTCCTGACCAGCCTCCTGGGCTACGGTCTCGCCGTCCTCGCCGTCACCGTCGACCTCGGGCGCTACTGGGATCTGTGGAAGATCCCGGTCTTCTTCTGGCACTGGAGCCACTCGCCGCAGCTCGAAGTCGCCATCTGCGTCATGTTGTACAACTTCGTGCTGCTCATCGAGCTCTCTCCGGCGCTGTGGGAAAAGATGCTGCAGAGCCCGAATCCGCGGCGCGCGGCCTTCGCCAGGAAGGCGCTCCGCTTCGTCAACAGCAATGGCGTCTGGATTATCGCCCTGGGGGTCCTGCTGCCCACCATGCATCAGTCGTCGCTCGGCACGATGATGCTGCTCGCCGGGCCGCGCCTCCACCCGCTCTGGTTCACCCTCTGGCTGCCGTTCCTCTTCATCCTCTCCTGCATCATCATGGGCTACGGCATCGTGGTCTGCGAGTCGGCCTTCGCCGCCAAGGCGTTCGGCCGGCCGCGCGAGACCGAAATGCTCGGCAAGCTGGCCAATGTCGCCAAGTGGGTGGCGCTCTTCTTCGTCGCCTTCCGGCTCGGTGAAGTAGCGCTCGCCGGCGAGCTCAGCCTGCTGGCCTCGCCCCTCGGCGCCGTCTTCGTCGCCGAGCTCGCGATGCACCTGGCCGCCGCCGCAGTCCTTCTGTCGCCGGCGCGGCGCGCCGATCCGGTCTGGCAGGTGCGGGCGGGGATTCTGCTCATCCTCGCCGGCGTCGGCTTCCGGCTCAACACCTATCTCGTCGCCTTCAACCCGGGCGAGCACTATCGCTACTTCCCGGCGGTGCCCGAGCTGCTGATCACCTTCGGGTTCGTCGCCGCGGAGCTCGCCATCTACCTCTGGGCCGTCAAGACCTTCCCCATCCTCGGTGGCCGCACCGCCGCCGCGACCCACCGATCCTAGGAGTGAATGCAAATGTCCAAGCGCATCGTTGTCGACCCGATCACCCGCATCGAAGGGCATCTGCGCATCGACGTCGAGGTGGACGGCGGAAAGGTCACCAAGTCGTGGTCCTCGGGCCAGATGTTCCGCGGTATCGAGCTCATTCTCGAAGGGCGTGACCCGCGTGAAGCCTGGCTCTTCGCCCAGCGCATCTGCGGCGTCTGCACGACCGTGCACGCCATCACCTCGGTGCGCGCGGTCGAGAATGCCATCGGCCTCGAAATCCCGATGAACGCGCAGTACAT
>JBDTQT010000278.1:0-5034 GCA_039932055.1 Thermoanaerobaculia bacterium | reverse complement strand
TGACCACTTCCCGAAACGGCTTGATCACCGTCGGGTCGCTGACGATTTGCTTGAAGACGACCTCCTGCTGAGTGATGCTCACGACGTCTCCGTCGTAGAGTTGGTCGCCTTCACGAATGAGGTAGCTCTTCTCTTTGTTCGATGCGAGAACCTGCGCCACGAAACCGCGCGAGGTCCGGAAGATACCGGTGAGATCGATCTCCTCGATCAGGAGACCCGGGATACCCTCGGGCAGAGCCCCCTTGCGCTCGGTCTTGTTCTTCGCCTCCAGCAGGGAGCGGAAAGGGTCCCGCCGGCTGCCCGGATCGTAGGAATAGGCCGTGCCTGCGAGGACATCCTCTTCACCGGCCAGAATGTCGTCGACGCTCGTGGTCGCTTCCGGCGAGGCCGGCGCTGCTTCCGCGGCCGCGACCGGCGCAGACGCCGGGGCACCGGCGGCCTGCGCGCCGGCGGGCGGAACGGCGTAGGCGAACACCGCCGCCAGGATCCCCGTCAGGACGAATGGGTTCTGGATGCGCATCACTTACCTCCGCCCGGCTTCGGCGCGGCTTTGCCGCCCTTCTTGTTCGTGACCGGCTCCGGCGGCGGCGCCTCGCGGTAGACGAAGGTCTTGGCAGTGAAGGAAGCGCTGATCGATTGGCCTTTGGGGTTGTTTGGCAGCGTCGCAATCTTCAGGTTCTCGATGTTGATGATTCGCGAGAACCGTCCGACGCGATCGAAGAAGAGCGCGAGATTATGGTAGCTGCCGTTGAGACGAATGGCGATCGGCCACTCGCTATAGAAGTCGCGATCGGTGAAGTTGCCCGGAGTAAAGCGCAGCAGATCGAAGCTACCCTGCTCGGTCAACTGGCGGATCCGCCGCAACAGCTCCGGCGTGTTGCGTCGCGCCGGCAGGATGCGCAGGAGCTTCTCCAGCTCGAGCTCGAGTCGCCTGACCTCCTCCCGGAACTGGGGAAGCTTCTGCTTTGCGGCCCGGCCTTCGTTGATCTGAATCTGGAGCGCGTCAAGTTGCTTCGTCTTGGCTGCGATCTCCTTGTCGCGCGGAGTCACGAGCAGGTACCAGGAAGCGGCAACGAGCAGCGCAGCGATGGCGGCTCCCGCAGCCGCACCAAAGTACCAGGGCTTGCCTTCGAGACCGGTCTGGATCGCCATCGTCTCTTACTCCGCCCGCTTCTGTTGGTCGCCGGCTGCCTTGGCGCCGGTGGTCAGGCCGTCAGGAGCCATCGGAGCCAGAGCTCCGGCCGCACCAGCCGGTCCATTGGCGCCGGTCGAATCGGTGGTCAGGGTCGGCGCCTTCGCCTTCTTGAAGGAGTAGCCGAGATTGACCTTGAAGTCGTAGAGCTCGAGGCGCGCGTTCCGCGCCGCCTTTTGCGTGGCATCGTTGAGTATCGGCTCGGCGAATTCGTCCACCTTGTCGAGATTGTCGATGAAGTTCGCCACCGCCGACATGTTGAAGGCCGAGCCCCTGAGATTGATCGTCGTCGGCGTCACTTCCAGGTTGGTCAGCCAGAGCAGCTCGGGCAGGGCGCGCGAGACCTGATCCATGATCTGGACGGGACCCCGCTGGTTCGCCTTCAGGCCGTTGATGACCTCGATCTTGCGCTCGAGCTCGACCTTCTTGACTTTGTAGTTCTCGACCTCCTGAATCACCTGCTTGAGCGACTCGACTTCCTTCTGCGCCGCCTGCACTTCCTTCACCTTTTGATTCAGCTTGTTCTGCGTCCACAGGTACCAGCCGCCGCCCAGGAGCAGCCCGAGGACGACGCCCGCGATCAGCAGAATATTGCCGAGCTCCCGGGGACCGCCGCCACCGCCGCCGCCGAGCGCCGATTTCGACTTGCGCGAGACGACGGGGCGCTTGCCTTCGGCGAGAAGATTGATCTTGATCATCTCGACTAGCCCCCCATCTTCCGGATCGCCAGGCCAACGGCGACGGCGAGCATGGGCGAGATCGACTTCAGCCAGTCACGGTCAAAGTCGGCCTCGCGGAAGTGGACACGCCGGAGCGGATCGAGGACTTCGATCGGCACGCCGAAGCGTTCGCGCAGAACCTGCTGCAGATTCGGAGTCAGCGCGCAGCCACCGGAGAGGACGATCTCGTCCACCGGCCCCTCCGAGGAGGTGGCGGCGAAGAAGTCGAACGTCTTCTGGATCTCGGAGGCCATCTCCGCCGAAACGCCGTCGAGTATCGGACGGGCGTCGCTGGCGCCGTAGCGGTCGACGGCCTGGCCGCGCTTCAGGCGCTCCGCCTGATCGAACGAGAGATTGAACTCGCGCTGCAGCGCCTCCGTGAACTGGTTGCCGCCGAAGGAGATGTCGCGCCAGAAAGCCGTCTGCCCGCGCGCCAGGATGTTGATGTTGGTCACGCTCGCGCCCATGTTGACGAGCGCCACCACCTTGAGGGGGTCGAGGTCGTAGTTCGCCTCGTAGGCGTTCTGCAGCGCGAAGGCGTCGACATCCACCAGCACCGGCACCTTGCCTGCCTGGCTGATGACCGAGACGTAGTCGTTGACCTTGTCCCGCTTCACCGCCACCAGCAGGACCTCCATGTTCTCCCGGCCGGCTTCGCCCTCGGACAGCACGACGTAGTCGAGACGCACGTCGTTGATGTCGAAGGGAATGTACTGCTCGGCTTCCCACTGGATCTGCTCGGAGAGATCCTCCGCCGGCATCGCCGGCATCTGGATCTTCTTGATGATCACCGAGTGACCCGAGAGCGAGGTGGCATAGCTCGGGAGCGTGGCGCCGGTGGCGTCGTTCAGCTTGTGGATGGCGTCGACGACCAGGGACGAGTCCATGATCGAACCGTCGACGATAGCTTCGGGCGAAAGGGGCTCGATGCCGAGCCGCTGCAGGGAGTACTCCCCTTTGCGCTCCTTGAGCTCGACGAGCTTCATCGCCGAGCTGCCGATGTCGAGCCCTACGAGTCCCTTCGAGCGTGAGAACAGCACGGCGTCTTCTACCCCCTTGCCAGCTGGCGCAGCAACCGCGTTCGGTCCGAAAACTTGAGGGCAAGGTAACAGTAACCTCCCGCCCTGTCAAGGGGTTGGCGAAATGGCTGCACAGTGGCGTGTGCAGCAGTTCACAGCCGTGGGAACGGTTCAACCGTACCTCAGCGGAGGGATTCACAGACGCGCCTTGCGATGCGGCCCCACCTTCGCCTAGAATTACCCGGTTGCGCTGGATTCTTTCCCCCGACCAAGACAGGGAGTTTTCCGATGGCCAAACAATGCGAGATCTGCGGCAAGGGAACGACGACGGGCCGCAAGGTCAGCCATGCACATAACGTCACGTCGCGCACCTGGGAGCCGAACCTGCGCTCCATCAAGGCGCTGATCGACGGCACCGTCAAGCGCGTGCGCGTCTGCGCGCGCTGCATCCGCAGCGGCAAGGTGCAGCGCCCGCCGGTCCGCACCTGGGTCGCCGCCGAAAAGCCCGCGGCACCTGCCGCCAAGCACTGAGCTGGCGCGGTCTCCCAGCCGCAACCCGGACCGGTATCGGGCTCCCTCTCCGCGCGGAGACGGGAGCCCGCTCTGCTTCAGAAGGAATCCTCGCCGACTTTCGTCGTTCCCGCCATCCGGCGTGTGACTTCGAGCACTCCCGGGAGATTCCTCACCGCCTGCCGGATGCGCTCGAAGTGGGCGCGATTGGAAACCTCGATCACGACTTCGATCGAGCCGCGTCCCGGTCGCGCGGTGTCGGCTTCGATCTGCCGGATGTTGGCGTCGAACCGCGCGATCGCCTCGGTGAGGCGGGCGAGCATCCCGGGCTTGTCCTCGGTTTCGATGAGCAGCGAGATCGGATAGCGGCCCTTCTCCTGGCTCGCCCAGGCGACCTCGATTTCGCGCTCCGCGTTGTACAGCAGGTTCTTCACGTTCGGGCAGTCGACCGAGTGCACCGAAACACCCCGCCCGCGGGTGATGTAGCCGACGATCTCGTCTCCCGGCACCGGCCGGCAGCACTTCGCCGGCACCGCGAGCAGGTCGCCGTAGCCCCGCACGGCGATCGGCCCGTGCCCTCCTCCCGTCAGTACGCGGTCGATCGCCTTGCGAATCGCCCCCGGTGGTTTCGGCGGCTCGGCGAGCTTGTCCTCCGGCAGCAGGTACGCCATGACCTGCGCGACGGTCGCCTTGCCGTAACCCAAACGGCCGTAGAGGTCCTCCGGCCGGGACAGGCCTTCCGCCTCCATGAGCTTGCGGAACTCCGGGCTATCGACCACTTTCTTGGGGCTCAGCCGGTAGCGGCGCAGCTCGCGCTCGAGCATCCGCTGCCCCAGGTCGGTCGCCTGTGCGGTCTGCTGGGTGTTGAGCCAGTGGCGAATCTTGTGTTTGGCGCGCGAAGTGACGACCAGGGAGAGCCAGTCCCGGCTGGGGACGCGGCTCGGGCTGGTCAGGATCTCGACGATGTCGCCGGTCTTCAACTGGGTGCGCAACGGCACCAGACGGCCGTTGACCCGCGCTCCGGTGCAGCGATGTCCGAGGTCGGTGTGGATCCGATAGGCGAAATCGAGCGGCATGGCGTCGCGCGGGAAGGCGAGCACGTCGCCCTTCGGCGAGAAGACGTAAACCTCGTCCTGGTAGAGATCGAGCTTCAGACCGGAAAGGAAATGGCGCGGGTCGCTGACGTCGGTCTGGAACTCGAGCAGTTGGCGCAGCCAGAGGACGCTCTTGTCGACCCCCTCCGAGGAGAGCTTCCCCTCCTTGTAGCGCCAGTGGGCGGCGATGCCCTCTTCCGCGATCAGGTCCATCTCCCGTGTGCGGATCTGCACTTCGAACGGCTGGCCGGCCGGCCCCAGCACAGTCGTGTGCAGGGACTGGTAGAGGTTCGGCTTCGGCATCGCGATGTAGTCCTTGAACCGCCCCGGTATCGGGCGCCAGTTCTGATGGACCACGCCGAGCGCGGCGTAGGTGTCGCGCAGGTTCGTCGTCACGATGCGGAAGGCGAGGTAGTCGTAGAGCTCCGAGATGTCGATCTGCTGGCGGCGGAGCTTCTGGTAGATCGAGTAGTAGCGCTTGACCCGGAAGTTGATCTCGA
>JBDTQT010000277.1:0-5037 GCA_039932055.1 Thermoanaerobaculia bacterium | reverse complement strand
GACGTCTGCCAGAGCGGACCCAACTGCAGGACGAAGCCGCCGCGCGGCGTGATCGCGATGCTGCCGTCGGTCATCGTGGTGAACAGGCCGTACTGGACCAGGACGTTCTCGTGTGCCTGCCAGCCGCCGTCGCCGAAGGCGTCGATCGACTCACTGGCGAGCAGAGCGCTGTCGGTACCGGCGAGACGCCGGGCATAGGCGCCGCTGCTTTCGCGGTAGCGCAGGCCGGCGCGTAGATCGCCGAAGCCCGCCACCTTGCGGGCGTAGTTCCCTTCGACGCGCAGCCGCCGCGACGACGTCGGGAGGCCGAGCGGGTCGATCCAGGCGCGATTGTAGAGGCCGCTCTCCTCGACCAGCGACGCTTTGACGGAGGTCGTGCCGCCTTCGCCCACCGGCCGGTTCCAGGCGAAAAAGAGCTGCGACGCTTCGACCGGGGTGGTGAAGCGGTCGTCCATCATTGTCAGGCGGTTGCTGCTCGACAGGATGTCGAAGTCGCCCTGCGCCGGCGTTTGCACGTTGAACGAGACCGAATGCGTCTGGCCGTCGATGCCGATACCGGACTCGGGACCGGGCCGCGGCTGGAGCTCGGACTCGAAGCTCTGGAAGTCGCCTTCCATCGAGAGCTTGACCTTGCCCAGCCGGCCCTGGAGCCCGACGTTGGCGCCGGTCAGGCGGGCGCTGGCGTTGGGCGTCACGTCGTGCACGCCGGAGAGTGCCGAGACCTCGGCGAGGAGGCGCGAATCCATCTGCGAGCTCGAGCCGATCACCAGGTTGGCGAGCTCGGGCGCTGCGGCGCCCGGCTCCGTTCCCGCTTCGAGCGGTGCGGTGATCTCCCGCAGCACGTCGGCGGGGATCTCGGAGCGTACGCTCCAGAAGTCGGTCAGGTCGGCGGAGGCCTCCCTGGTCAGCTGCAACTCGACGAACTGGGCGGAGTCGGCGGCGTCGCGCTGCAGGAGCTGGATCGCCGGCGCGAGCCCGGCCTTGTGCGCGATCAGTTTGTAGATGCCGGCCGGCAGGTCGGCGAAGAGGAAGCGGCCGCCGGCGTCGGTGAGCACCTTGTGCATCGACTTCTCGACCAGTTGATAGGCGTAGACGCGCGCTTCGGAAACCGGCGACTGATTGAGAACGACGCGCCCTTCGAGTCCGAGAACTTCGGCTCGAGCCGATCCCGCGAGCGCGAGGAGGGTCAACGTGGCGAAAATCGCCGGCGCGCGCCGATGGGGGAAAATGGGTAGGAAACCCATTGCTGCTCCAATATAGCGCCGGTGTCAAGGGCTGTCAATTCAGCCGCCTGGCCGGCCGGCCAGCGGCAGCCGGGGGCCGTCGAGCGGCGTCCAGCCGACGACCGCGACCTCGATGGCGCCCGCCCCGGCGCGGCGCAGCGCAGCGCTGGCGCCGCGGACGGTCGCGCCGGTGGTGAGCACGTCGTCGACGAGCAGGATCGAGCGGCCTTTGACCGCCGCCGGGTCGCGCACCTCGAAGTGCGCCGCGCGGCTTCGTCCACCCCGCCCCTGCCCGGTCTGGCGCGGCGCGAAGAAGCGGCGGACGAGCGCCCGCGGGCAGGGGCGCCCCAGCTCCCGGGCGAGCGGCCCGGCGACAAGCTCGGTCTGGTTGAAGCCGCGCGCCAGGCGGCGCGGCCAGGGCAGCGGCACCGGCACAACGAGGTCGGGGGGCCGCCACTCGGCCTCGCTGCGGCGGCGCGCGAACTCCTGGCCGAGCGCGCGGGCGAAATGCGCGCCAAGGTAGTCGAGGCGTCCGAATTTGAGAGCGTGCACGACCTCCTTCAGCGGCGTCTCGTAGCGCCAGAGGGGGGTGAGGCGCTCGAACGCCGGCGGATCGGCGAGGCAGACCCCGCAGCGCTGAAGCGCCGGACCGGGAAGGGCGGGGGCGAGCGGCCGGGCGCAGGTGCGACAGCTGGCGAGCGGGTCGAGCCTGACCAGGCGGCGATGACAGGCGCCGCAGAGTCCGAGCGGGGGCGCGCCGACGAGCGTCGCAGCCAGCCCGTCGCCGCTCTGGACGAGAGCTCCGCAGGCGAGGCAGTGGCGCGGCCAGAGCAGGTCGAGCAGGTCGAGGAGCGGGCGCATGACGATGTCCCGGCGCGCACGTCCGTAGAAGAGTGAGGGCCGGGTCCTTGATCTAAGACGGAATCGACCGCCGCTATACTTGCGCTTCCGGCCAGAGAAGCCGCCAAACCGCAAACTGGATGCGCCAGCATCCGAGGAGATCGCCGTGAAGCCTTCAACCGTGCGCCTGCTGTCTGCCTTCGTCTCGGCCGCCGTTGTCTTCTGTGCCCTCGGGGCGCCGCTCGCCGCCGCCGAGCAGCAGGAGAGCTACACCTTCACCCTTGGCCTCCTCGGTGGCATCGGTGGCGCGCTCGACGCCGATCCCGATCCCGGTCTCAGTCAGACCAGCTGGGCGCTCGCTGCCGGCATGGTCACCGCGCCGCGCACCCTCGTCGTGGTGCGCGCCGGGCGGCTTTCGATCGAGGGCGATCCGGCGTTCGAGCGCTTCGCCAAAGCCGACTTCGAGTACGTCAACATCGCCGGCGAGTACCGCTTCGCCCAGCCGACCTACGACTACGGCACCTACATCGGGTTGGGCTACTACCGGCTGAACGGCGATCTGCTCACCGGTGGCAAGACCAGCGAGAGCGACCTCGGTATCGTGCTCGGCCTCACCGGCGACTTCGACATCACCCGCTATCTGTCGTTCATCGGCGAGGTCTCGGCGCACTACGTCTTCCTCGACGAAGCCAGCATCTACGCCATGGCGAACTTCGGCTTCGCGGTCCACTTCTAGAAGCTTTAGCGCCTCGTCGGCGAGAGCCGGGGGCCGGTTTCAACGGCCGGGTGTGCCGGCCTTTGCCGCGCGCTCGTCGAGCCGTGCGAGGACCGTGCGCCGCGCCACCGAGTTGCGCCAGTCGGCCGCTCCGATGAAGGTCGCGCTGAGCTTGCCGTCGAGCACGAGGTGAGTCTCGGGCAGCTGCACGGTGCGGAAGCGTCGGGCGACGTCCCAGACGGGATCGAAGAGTACGGGATAGCGCGGGTTGCTGACGAACTGCACCGCCCGGTCACTCTCGTCGGCGACGGCGACCAGGACGAGCTTGAGGCGCCCGGGCCCTACCTCGTCGGCGAAGGCGAGCAGGCTCGGGATCTCCTGCCGGCACGGCGGGCACCAGGTCGCCCAGAAGTGGACCAGCGTCGCCGGCTCGAGCTGGGTGGCGAGCGCCACCGCCGAGCCCTTCTCGTCCATGAGGTAGCCGTCTTCGAAGCGGCGCTCGGATTTGGCGCGCGGCCAGAGGAAGAATGCCAGGACGATCGCCAGGCCGAGAACGGCGGCGATCTTCGCCTGCGGCGGCAGGCCGCGCCGCGGCGTGGCATCCGACGGGATGGGCGGCGAAGCGGTGCCGGAGTCGGGCTGCGGCGAAACCAGGGAAGCGGGCGGTTCGGCGGCCGCGGCAAGTGGCGAGGCAGGCGTCGAGTCGTCGATTTCGTTCATCCTCAGCTATCCTAATCAAGGAATCGATGACTTCTCCCCGCCCAAACGCACGAGATTCGGAACGTATCCGCCTGCCCGGAGGCCCCGGCAGTCGTCGTCGGGCCTTTCTGGTCGGCGTCGCCCTGCCGGGTCTGCCGGTGTTCGAGGCCGAGGAGCATCTGGCGGAGCTCGCTGCCCTCGCCGACACCGCCGGAGTCGAAGTCGTGGGCGAGACGGTGCAGGCGCGGAAGTCGCTCGACCCGAAGTTCTTCATCGGCTCGGGCAAGGCCACCGAGGTCGCCGCCAAGGCCGCCGAGCTCCAGGCAAACCTGGTGATCTTCGACGACGACCTCTCGGGCGGTCAGGTGAAGAACCTCGAAGAGGTCCTCAAGGTCCAGGTCATGGACAGGAGCGGCCTGATCCTCGAGATCTTCGACCAGCGCGCCCGCAGCAAGGAGGCACGCACCCAGGTCGAGCTCGCCCGTCTGCAGTACCTGCTGCCGCGCCTCACCCGGCAGTGGCAGCATCTGTCGCGCCAGGTCGGCGGCATCGGCGTGCGCGGCGGCGAGGGTGAGTCGCAGCTCGAGGCCGACCGCCGGGTGATCAAGCGGAACATCACCCGCCTGAAGCGCGAGCTCGAGCAGATCGACCGCATGCGCAAAGAGCACCGCCGCGGGCGCTCCGAGGTTCCGGTCGTCGCGCTCGCCGGTTATACCAACGCCGGCAAGTCGACGCTCTTCAACCGCCTGACCAACGACAAGACCTTCGCCGAGAACCGCCTCTTCGCCACCCTCGACTCGCGCCTGCGCCGCGGCGCGCTCGACCGCGAAGGAGCGCTGGCAGTCTTCGCCGACACCGTCGGATTCATCCGCAAGCTGCCGCATCACCTCGTCGCCTCGTTCCGCTCGACGCTCGACGAGATCGTCCAGTCGGATCTCGTGCTGCACGTCATCGACCGCAGCCACCCGCGCTGGGAGGAGCAGAAGGCGGTCGCCGAGGACGTCATGAAAGAGCTGGGCATCGACCCGGCGAATATCCTCGAAGTGCACAACAAGATCGACCGCCTGCCGGCCGAGGAGCGCATCTCGCGCGCCCGCGCCGGCGTGATCGCGGTCGACGCCGAGACCGGCGAGGGGATCGAGGCGCTGCAGGCGAAGATCGCCCGCGCCCTCGGCGACAAGGCCCACGCCCGGCCGTCGGGTCGCGCGAGCGCCGCCTACTGGGAGAACGTCGCCGCCCAGCAGACGAGCGAGCTCGCGGAGCCTGCCGACGCTGACGTGCCGAACGCCGCCGCGCCCGTGGCGGCACCGGCAGCGGCGGCACCGGCGACCTCGGCGCCGCGCAGCGGCCCGAGCCGCATCGGCGGCGAGCCCGCTGGCGCCCCGCGCAGCCGCAAGCGCACCCGCTGAACCGCGTCTCGCGCCCCGGGACTTGTCGCCAGGGCGCGCCGTCGCATAAACTTCACGGCTCCGGTGGGGCTGTAGCTCAGTTGGGAGAGCGCTTGAATGGCATTCAAGAGGTCGACGGTTCGATCCCGTTCAGCTCCACCAATCTCCCTTT
>JBDTQT010000276.1:0-5059 GCA_039932055.1 Thermoanaerobaculia bacterium | reverse complement strand
CGGCCTCCTCGATCGCCCGGCGCGCCGCCCGGTGTTCGGCAAGCCCTTCACGATGCGCGTAGACGAGCAGGTTGGTGTCGATGGCAATCACTTCACGCGCCGCTCCGTCGCGATGCGTTCGTACATCGACCCGCGGTCGGCGACATCGACTCCGGGCGGCAAGCCACCGGCAACGGTGACCCAACGGACGCGGCGACGCTTTGCCGGAGCTGGGCCTCCCGGGCGGCCCGCCGCCAGCTCACGCCGCAGACCACTTTCCACCAGCACCTTCAACGTGACCCGCCTCTCCGCTGCCTCTTTCTTGGCGGCGACAAAAAGATCCTCGGGCAGCTCAATCGTCGTTTTCATATGGGAAACCATATTAACCTATTTACGGGCCAGTCGCCAGGAATTCTCCACGGCCTTGTCCGAGCTACACTCTCAGGGTGATACGAAGCCTCCGAGGGACAATGATCGCCGCGCTGGTCCTCGTGGCGATGGCTCGCCAGGGGTCGACGGCGACGACCCCGCAGTCGGTCCGGCCGGGCGCGATCGTCCGCTGGCCGGGCGACGGCATCGTCGAGTGCCGGCAAGCCGACCAACGCTCCACGCCGATCGGCGGAGTCTGCTACTTCCCCATCGATCTGCTGGCGACAGGGAAGCTCGAGGTCGAACGCCGGACGGCGCAGGGGATCGAGCGTCGCACGCTCGCGATCGCGAGCTATCCCTACCCCACCGAGTCGCTCACCGGCGTCGCCGAGAAATACGTCTCGCCGCCCGCCGCCGAGCTGACGCGGATCGAGCGCGAGCAGCGGGAGACTGCGGCGGTCTTCGCCCGCCGCACGCCGCGCACCTTCGACCTGCCGCTCGGCGCGCCGCTCGCCGCCCTGCCGGAAGGCGGGCGCTTCGGCTCGCGCCGGATCTTCAACGGCGAGGCGCGCAGTCCCCACGGCGGCACCGACTTCAAGGCGGTGCCGGGCACCGTGGTCTTCGCGGCCGCCGATGGCGTCGTGGCGCTCGCCGCCGGCCAGTATTTCGCCGGCAACGCGGTCTACATCGACCATGGCGATGGGCTGGTCAGCATGTGTTTCCATCTTTCAGAAATCCTGGTCGAGAACGGCGCCAAGGTGAAACGTGGTCAGGCGATCGGCAAGGTCGGCGCTACCGGGCGGGTCACCGGCCCGCACCTGCACTTCGGCGTTCGCTGGCGCGGTGCGAAGATCGACCCGCAGCTCCTCCTCGCCGACCCCACGACCTGGCCGACGATCCAGCCCTGAGAGCGCTTTCCCGACCCGCCTTCAAGGTGGGCAGGTCGGGCCACCGACATTCGCCGACCACTCACAGGGGTCGTTCGATTCGAAGCCGTCGAGGAAAATCGTCAGGCTGCCGAAGGTCGCGGTGACGGCGCGATCGGCGGTGAGCACCGGCTGGCAACTGCCGCTGCCGCTGCAGTCACCGGACCAGCCGGCGAAGAAGGAGCCGACCGCGGGCGTTGCCGTGAGCGTCACGAGAGTGTTCTCGACAAAGGCCTCCGTGCAGTCGCCCGGACAGGCGATGCCGGCCGGAACGCTCACGACGCCGCCGCTCCCCGCGCCGGCGAGAGTCACGCTGAGCGTGCGCAGCAGGCCGAAAGTCGCGGTCGCCGAGCGTGCAGCCGACAGGGTGAGATTGCAGGAGCCAGTACCCGCGCAATCGCCACTCCAGCCGGCAAAGAACGATCCCGACGTGGGCGTCGCGGTGAGGGTCACCAGGGTGCCGTCGGCGAACTCCGCCGAGCAGTCACCCGGGCAGGCGATGCCCGCCGGCAGGCTGGTGACGCCGCCCCCGCCGGAGCCTGCGATGGCGACATCGAGGGTGCGCAGGAGACCGAAGGTCGCCGTCACCGCGCGGTCGACCGACATCGCGAAGCTGCAGGCGCCGGTGCCGGAGCAATCGCCGCTCCAGCCGATGAAGTAGGAGCCCGGGTCGGGCGTCGCGGTCAGCTGGACGCTCTGCGTCAGGACCCACGACTCGCTGCAGTCGCCCGGGCAGGCGATGCCTGCGGGCAGGCTCACCACGTCGCCGCTGCCGGCACCGGCGACGACGACCGAGAGCAGATGCTGGACCGCCGCCACCGTCGGCGCCTCGTACGCGCCGGCGTCGCAGACGGCCACGGCATCGCCGTCGCCGTCCGTCGGACGGAGCTCGCCGCGCTGGTCGATGACCATCGTCTCGTCCTGGGCCAGCACCGGGTTCCAACTCGCACAGCCCAACGGATCGCCGTGGTCGATCGCTGGGCTGCCCGCGCCCAGCGCGCGGGTCTCAGTCGGTCCGCTGTTCGCGGCCAGCGCGCCAAGGAGCGGCTCGAGCGGCACTGCGCTCGTCCCCTCCTGATCGGTGCCCAAGAACGAACTGGCGCAGCCGTTGTTCACCCGAATGAGGTTGTACCCCTCGGTGATCACGTTCGCAGGAAGGTTCGTCGTGCAGTCGTGATTGCTGCTCGCGCCGGTATTGCCTGCGAAGAGCGAGTTGCGCGTGCGGATCGTACCTGTCGTCAAGGCGCGGGCCATGCCGCCTCCTGTGCCGTTTGAGGTGTTGCCGGCGACCGTGACATTGCGCAGGCGGGTCGTTCCGTCGGCGACGAAGAGACCGCCGCCCTGGGCGGCGGCCCCAGTCGCCGAGGTGCCGATAGCGTTGCCGGAGAGCGTGACATTGTTGAGTGCGCAGTCGCCTTGGCAGAAGAGGCCGCCGCCCCTTCCGTCGGCGCCAGCGAGCGTGAATACCGCGCCATCGCCGCTGCGGTTTCCGGCCAGAGTCGTCGCTTCGACCAGCAGCACGCCGCCGGTGAGGTTAGCGATGCCTCCGCCATCTCCGCCTGGGCCTGACGGTCCGCCACCTGCCCCGGACGTGCAGCCGCTCACCGTCGACCGAACGAGGGTCGTAAAACCAGAATTGGCTAGTCCACCTCCGCGCCCACCCGCGAAACCTGGCGGCGGCGGGAAGCCGGAGAGGCCTCCGCCGACTCCGGCGACATCGCCGGAGAAGACGAGCAGGCTGCCGGAGAAGGTGGCACCCGCGGCGACGAAGACGCCTCCCCCGTCGCCGCCCTCCGTGTTGGAAATGATGCCGCCGTTCCAGGCCTGGCAGCTCTCGAAGCGGCTGGAGCTGACGATTGCCTCGCCGAGGACCTTCAGACAACCGCCGTGCTTGTCGCCGCTCGACTTCGCCTCGCCGTTGCGCAGCGTCAGACCCGAGAGAGTGACCGTGGCTCCCGCCTGGACTGTCATCACCCGGACGAGATTCGCGCCTGAGATCGCCAGGAGACTCGCACCGGGTCCGGTGATAGTGACGTCGTTCGCCACCGAAAGCTGTTGCAAGGCTGCCGTCAGCGTGATCGTCCAGGGTGGCGAGCCGGGCAGGGCGAAGAGGATCGCGTCGCCGTTTCCAGCCGCGGCGATCGCCTCGCGCAGCGAGCAGTCGCCGACGGCGCAGCTGCCATCGTTCTCGTCGGCGGTGATGTCGACCGTCCAGTCGAGTGCCTGGATCGGCGATTGGAAGGTGAATGCGAAAAGAAAAAAAAGACCGGTAAGGGAAAAAAGCGAAGACCGGAAGTTGGCCATCTCAGCCTCCATGAGTCCCACCGCTAGACGCCTCGAGGCGAGCCGCGGTGACCCGCAGCAGTGCCCGCCGAGGGTAGCATGCCTGCTTCGCCGAAGCGCCGCGGCCGCGGCACTCTGCACCCTCCCTTTACCGAGCCTTTGCCTCCAGCCGCAACACCCTGCCGCCGCTGTGATCGCAGAGGTAGATCTCGCCCGCTTCGTCTTCGCCGAACGAGCTCACCTGGACCTTGCTTTGGAGCAGCACGCCGACGCTCGCCTTGCCGGTCGCGTCGCGCAGCAGCGACCAGACGACGCCGGTGCAGTAGTCCGAGAACAGGTACTTGCCCTCGAGCGCCGGGATCGCCTTGCCGCGGTAGACGTAGCCACCGGTCACCGAACAGCCGGCATCGTGGCCGTACTCGTAGAGCGGCAGCTCGAGCCCCTTGGCGTCGCAGCCCTGGCGCGGGTCGTAGCAGTGGAAGCCCTCCATCGTCTTCCAGCCGAAGTGGAGCGGCGCGAGGCGCTTCGTGTCCGCGACGTCGATCTCCTCCCAGGCGTTCTGCCCGACGTCGCCGATCCAGATCTCGCCGGTGGCGCGATCGAAGCTGAACCGCCAGGGATTGCGCAGCCCGAGCCCCCAGACTTCGACCGCAGCCGGCCCGCCGCCGGGAGCCCCGCTGACGTCGATGCGCAGCATCTTGCCGAGGAGCGACTTGGGATTGCGCGCGTTGTCCCACGGATCGCCGCCGCGTCCGCCGTCGCCGGTGCCGGCCCAGAGCCGGCCATCCGGTCCGAAGGCGATCATCCCGCCGTTGTGGTTCGAGGCCGGATCGGCCATATCCAGGACGACGCTCTCGGACGCCGGGTCGGCGCGGTCCGCCCCGGCGGAGTCGGCGAGGTAGCGGGCGATCCGGACTACCGGACCGGAGGAGGTCGCTGTCGTATGCGCGACGAAAAGACGGCGCGAGGTCGCGAAGTCGGGGGCGAAGGCGAGACCGAGAAGACCCCGCTCGCCGGAGCTCGAGTCGAGCCGTGCCCCGAGATCAAGAAACGGCGCGGGCAGCACCTTGCCGCCGCGCACGATGCGGATCTTGCCGCCTTGTTCGACGACGAAGAGCCGCCCACTGCCATCGCCCGCATGGGTGACGAAGAGCGGCCGGTCGAAGCCGCTGGCCACCGGCTCGAGACGGACCCCGGCGGCCATCGCCGGCGACTCGACCGCATTCCGACCGGTCGCTGCAGCAAGGCCCTCAGCTCCGGCCGCCGCCACCGCGGGCGCGAGTCGTCGGCCGTCGCACGCCAGCACGAGCACGGCGACGGCGAGAAGAAGCAGTCCCGGCGTCCCGTGCAGGAAACGACGGGACCGGAAAAAACGTGCCGTTGAGCTGTCCATGGCCGAATGCTAGCCCCAATGCCAGTTCCAGGGCGCCAGCCCGGATACCTGACTTCTAGGGCATTCTTTCGGCGAGCATGCCTGCAGTCGCCGCCGGGTTGCCGTCGTT
>JBDTQT010000275.1:0-5064 GCA_039932055.1 Thermoanaerobaculia bacterium | reverse complement strand
AGCGGCCGAGGGCGGCGAGGCAGCGCGCCGCCAGATCGGCGCGATTGTGCACCGGAACGACGACCGAGATCGGGCTGTCGGAGGTCACCATCCTCGAGGCAGATTACGGGCGTCGAACCGGATTGGCAAGACGGGGCTGGCGGTATGATTCCGCGCGATGTCCGCCAATGCACGTTCTCTCCGGCCGCGCAGCCGGCGGCCGCCGGCCGCAGCGGCCGCCGCGACTTCAGCGAGTACGGCGAGCGGCCACCGGTCGAGCTCCGCCGTGCATCCGGCGCATCGGCTGGCCTCCTGGACGCTCGGGTTGCTCTTTCTCGTCCTGCCCGTCGTCCTCGACTCGGCGCAGAAGGATGCCTTCCGGCTTCCCAAGGCGCTCTTCGGCGAGACGATGGCGTTGGTGTCGCTGTTCTTCCTCGCCTTCGCCTGGAAGGGTCCGGAAGAGTGGCGCACGCTGCTGCGGGCACCGTTCGTGGCGACCTTCGGGCCTTTCGTGGCGGTCGCGACGCTGCTCTCTCTGCTGAGCCCGCACGTGGCGCATGCCCATCGCGGGCTCGCTGGCCTGTGGATCGGCGCGCTTGCCGTCTGGGGCTGGAGCGTCGGGTTCGAGCGCCGTGAGCTGCGCGGCGCGCTCACCCTGCAGCTCGTTCCGGCGTCGATTCTGGCGGCGATCGCGATCCTGCAGTTCCATGGCCTCTATCAGCCCTACGGTTTCGTCGGCGTCGCCGAAACGTCGCGCTACGCCATCGGTTCGCTGGCGGGAAACGTCGGCGACCTCGCCGCCTTCCTCGTCCTGCCGGCGATTCTGGCGCAGGCCGAGATCGCCCGCGGCCGGCGCGTCGGCCTCGCGGCGGCGGCGCTCGTTCTGTGCCTCTACGGGCTGGCGGTGACGCAGACCTTCTCTGCGATCGTCGCGCTCGCCGCCGGATCGATCGTCTTCTGGCTGTTCCGGATCTCGCGCCGGCGCGCGCTCGCCGCCTCGGCGGCAGTCGCCGGCGCGGTGGTCCTGCTGCTCGCCGTCGTCGCGCCGCTGCGCGAGCGCGTGGTCACCAAGAGCGGCGAGATCGCGCGCGGCGACTGGAATGCCGTGCTCACCGGACGGCTCGACGGCTGGCGCGCCGCGGCCTGGATGCTGCGCGAGCACCCGGCGACCGGCGTCGGCGTGGGCGCTTTCCGCACCGAATTCATCGCCGCCAAGACCGCGCTGGTGCGCTCCGGGGTGCCGTTCTTCGAGGAGCAGCAGAACGTCGTTTTCGCCAACGCCCACAACGAACTGCTGGAGGTGGCGGCGGAGACCGGCTGGCCGGGGCTGGCGGCGTTCGTCTTCGGGCTCGTGCTGTTGGCGCGGCGGCTCTGGCGCTGGCACGGAGCGCCGGCGGCGCTCGCCTGGGCGGGCGTCGCGGCGGTCGCGGTCCTCTCGTCCGCCAACTTCCCGTTCCGGATCGGCATCGCGCTCTGGCCGATCTGCCTCTTTCTCGCCTGGATGCTGAGCGCCGACGAGATCGACGGTGGCTCCGGAGAGCCGGCGTGAAGCTCGCGATGCGGCTTCTCCTGCCGGCTCTACTGCTTGTCGCCGTCGTCGCGCAGGTGCGCCGCAGCTCCGACATGATGCGCGCCCAGCACCTCATCTACAGCGTCGAGCGGCGAACTCTGGCGATGCTGCGTACCGGGGATCTCGACAAGGCCAAGCTGCGGGCGCATCTCGCCGCGCTGGAGGATGCCCGGAAGCTCGACTGGGCCGAGGTGCAGATCCTGACGCTGACCGGTGGGCAACACCTGATGCTCGGCGAGATCGAACCGGCCCGGCGCGCCTACATCATGGCCTACCGGCTCGAGCCGCGGCCCGAGATCCTGATCAATCTGGGCAAGGTCTGTTACTCGCAGGGTGCGGTGAAGCGGGCGGCCCACTACTTCGCGCAGGCGGTGTTGCTCGATCCCAGAATGATGAAGGAAGTCCCGGAGGACTTCCGCGAGAAGGTCTCAGACGCCCTGCGAAGTCAGGACGATGCGAACGGTGCGGACGAGGATTGACAGGTCGAGCCAGAGGCTGCGGTTGGAGATGTAGGCGAGGTCGTAGCGCAGCTTGTTCTCCGGCGTCGAGTGATACTCGCCGTTGACCTGGGCAAGGCCGGTGAGGCCCGGCGGCGCGGCGAAGCGCTCGGCGTAGCCCGGGACGCCGGCGAGGTGCTGGCGGACGAAGCCAGGGCGCTCCGGGCGCGGTCCTACCAGACTCATCTCTCCGACCAGCACGTTCCACAGCTGTGGCAGCTCGTCGAGCCGGAAGCGGCGCAGGAACCCTCCGACGGGCGTCAGCCGGGGGTCGTCGCGCTGCGCCAACACCTCGCCCGACTCGCGCTCGGCGTCTTGCCGCATGGTGCGGAACTTGACCACCTGGAACGGCCGGAGGGCTCGACCGACGCGCTCCTGGCGAAAGAGCACCGGCCCGGCGGAGGAGAGACGCACTGCGACGGCGACCAGAACGCAGAGCGGCGCGGCGGCAAGGGCGAGCGCGGCGGCGAAGCCGAGATCGAACAGGCGCTTGCCGGGCATCGCCGCGCGCCAGTCGCCCTCGCGCATGACCTCGATCAGCGGCAGGTCGTTGATCCAGCGGTAACGCATTCTGCCGATCAGGCTCTCGAACGGCCCCGGGAGGAGGAGGATCGTCGGGCGGCGCGCGCGGGTGCCGGCGATCTCGCCGATCAACGCGGTCTGCCAGTCGTCGGCCTCGGGCGCCAGGATGACGTCATCGACCTCGCCGCTCGCCAGCAGGCGCTCGAGCTCGGCGGCGCTCGCCAGGCGCGGTCCCAGCGCGGCGAGGGACTCGCCGCCGGGCGAGTCGACGGTGCCGGTCCCGAGGGGACCGGGAACGGGCAGATATCCGCGCACTTCGAGGCCGTGGAAGTGGTGCTCGCGGATCTTCCGTGCGACGTCGACGGCCGCCGGGCCGCAGCCCACCAGCACCACCTGCCGCAGCGGCGTGCGGACGAGGCTCTGCAGCGCCACTCGCCAGAGCACCAGCAGGGCTATGTTGAGCAGCGCGAAGAGCAGCAGCACCGAGCGCGGGAAGGCCTGGCTGGCGAGAAAGAGGCCGGTCGCCAGGGCGAGCGTCTGGAAGAGGACCGCGAGGCTCACCCAGCGCGCGATCTCCAGGCGGGGCCGCTGGGTTTTCGCCTCGTAGAGGCCGAAGAAGTAGAGCGCGACCGGCTGTGCGGCGACGACCAGGATCCAGATGCGGTCGAAGTAGGCGAATCGCTCCAGCGGGAGGGTGTCGGCCGAACCCGGGAGAACCGCGACGATGCGGATCTGGAAAGCGAGGTAAAGCGCCATCCAGGCGACGACGAGGTCGCCGGCGAACGACCAGAAACGCCAGGCGTTGGCCTGCGAGGAGTCGCGGTGCACGGCAGGGACTCTATCGGACGGCCCGGGCGAGGGCTTGCCAAAGGGCGCCGGTGCGAGAATGGCGGCGCGTTGACAGCCCCGGCCGCCGGCGCTACGCTTTTCCTGCATTCGGAGCGGTCCGAAGGGCGATGCGGCGACACGGAGCGAATCCGCTCGATCCGCCAAGCGCTCCGGGCTCGGCAACCTGGGGCGGACACCCAAGGTGCCCTCCCGTCGCGCGAGTGACGGGGATGCGGTCGCGCAGGGCTTTGGAGCCAGACGCGCGGCAACCAAGTGTCCGGACTCGTGAACCCGCTCCCAGTGCTGCCGGCGAGCGGGTTTTTTTCGCTGCTCGAGATCCTGCTGGACGACGAAGGGGGGGCGCGCTTGAAGGTCATCGAACACCTGGAACGGGCCAAGGAGCCGCTGATCAGTTTCGAGATCATCCCGCCGCTGCGCGGCGGCGACGTGCGGAACCTGATGCTGCTCATCGAGGATCTGGTCGAGTTCCGGCCGCCGTTCATCGACATCACCAGCCATGCCGCCGAGGTCTTCTACGAGGAGACGGCGGCGGGGATCCAGCGCCGGGTGAAGCGCAAGCGTCCCGGAACGATGGGGGTCTGCGCGCTGATCCAGAACAAGTACGCGATCGACGCCGTGCCGCATGTCCTCTGCCGGGGATTCACCCGAGAGGAGACCGAGGACTTCCTCATCGAGCTGCGCTATCTGGGCATCGACAACGTGCTCGCGGTGCGGGGTGACGACAGCGGCTACCAGAAGCCGCTGCGGGAGGGGCGCAGCGCCAACCGCTTCGCCACCGACCTGGTGGCCCAGATCGACGGCATGAACCGTGGCCGCTACCTTGCCGAGGACCTGCTCGACGCCGAGCCGTCGGACTTCTGCATCGGCGTCGGCGGCTATCCCGAGAAGCACTTCGAGGCGCCGAATCTCGCCGCCGACGTGCGCCAGTTGAAGGCCAAGATCGCCGCCGGCGCGAGCTACGTGGTGACGCAGATGTTCTTCGACAACAGCCACTACTTCGCCTTCGTCGACGCCTGCCGCGAGGCCGGCATCACCGTGCCGATCATCCCGGGGCTGAAAGTGCTCTCGGCGCGCTCCCAGCTGTCGTCGATTCCGCGCAATTTCTACGTCGAAATTCCCGCCGCCTTGGCCGACGCGGTCGCCGACGCGCCCGAGGCGGAGGTTCTGAGCGTCGGCGTCGCGTGGGGACGCAAGCAGGTCGAGGAGCTTCTCGCCCGCGGCGTGCCGTCGGTGCACTTCTATGTCATGCAGAGCGCCGGTCCGGTCAAGCAGGTCATGCAGGATCTAGGTTGATGCCAGGGAGGCAAAGATGACTCGAAGCGGAAAACTGGCCGGTGCACTCGTTCTTGTCTGTGTCTTGCCCGCCGTGGCGCAGGACTCACCCGCACCATCGCCGCCGTCCGGCGAGCGGGTCGAGGCCGGCCCCACCGCGCGGCCGGTCGTGAGCATCGCGCTCGGCAGTCTGCCGGTTGTGCTGCAACCTCACCCCTACATCGACAAGGCGGAGGATCGCCTGAATCCGCTGGCCAACGAGCCGGATCAGGGGCGGCGCGGAACCTGGAACCGGAGCTCGGTGCCCGAGGACCCTCTGGCGGCGACGAGCCTCAACCCGGATCACCGCACGCCTTCGCCGCTGCTCACCTTCGC
>JBDTQT010000274.1:0-5086 GCA_039932055.1 Thermoanaerobaculia bacterium | reverse complement strand
TCTGGAAGTCGTCCTTCGAGGCGAGCTTGGCGCGCACCGACTGGAAGAAGTTGCCGCGGTTGTAGGCCGGCTGGAGGACGGCGGCGTCGCTCCAGATCTCCGACTCGACCACCGAGCCGCCGTCTTCGAAAATGCCGACTACCGTCCAGTCGTTCTGGCCCCAGCGGTTGGTCGCCCCGAGGTCGAGGCCGCGGAACTCGCGCTGGGCGGCGCGCCCGACGATGACCTCGTTGCGCCCGGGCTCGAACATCCGCCCCTCGACGATCGAGAGCGTGCCACGCACCTCGAGCGCCTTCGCCTGCACGCCGCGCAGCGGGACGTTCGCAGCGGTGCCAGTCGAACGCTTCGGAATGTTGATCACTACGAAGAGCTCGGCCGAGGCCACCGGCCCCTGGGCGTCGCGCGCGACTCCCGGAGCCTGCTTGACGATGTCGGTGTCCTCGCGCCCGAGCCCCGACATCATCTCCGAGTCGTTGCCCGAGCGCATGATCATGGCGACGTCGTCGCGCCCGCCGGAGCTCATCGTGGCGCGAAAACCTTCGCCGATCGACAGCACGCCGACGAAGACCGCCACCACGCCGGCGACGCCAAAAACCGTGGCGAGAGAGGCGCCGCGGCGCTCGCCGATAGTGCGCAGGTTGAGCGCCGTGACGACGGCGATCTGGGAAAATGCGTTGCTCACGCTCAAGCCCTCCGCAAAGCTTCGACAATTCGCAGCCGCCGCGCCTGGAGCGCCGGCAGGGCGCCGGTCACCAGTCCGAGCACGAGGATCAGGACGACGCCGAGCACGATCTGCGTCGTCGGTATGTAGAAGATGGGCAGCGCCCCGTGGGTCGGATCCCCCAGGGAGACCAGGAAGGCGCCGAGGGCGAAACCGCTCCCACCACCGAGAATGGCGACGAGACAGGACTCCGCGAGCACCAGACCGAGCACCTGCCCGCCGTTGAAGCCGAGCGTCTTCAATACCGCGAGCTCGTTGGTGCGCTCGCGCACCGACTGCGCCATGGTGTTGCCGGCCACCAGCAGCATGGTGAAGAAGACCGCCGACAGGATGCCGGTGATGATCGCGCCGATGTCGCCCATCTGCTTGGCGAACGACTGCATGAACGCCTTCTCGGTCGAAGTCGAGCTCTCGGCCGAGGAGTTCTCGAACAGCGCGTCGATGCGCTGCGCGACGTTCGCCGAATCCTTCGGATCGGCCACCCGGACGATGAACCAGCCGACATTCCCCTTGCCGCGGGCGCGCGCCTCGTCGAAGTAGTCGTAGCGGAAGAGGAACTGGGTCGTGTCGACCGCCTTGTCGGCGGCGGTGTAGATGCCGCGGACGTTGAACTCCCAGACGCGCGAGCCGTCGGTCTTCGTCCAGGCCGCCTGCAGCGGAATCCGGTCGCCGATCTTCCAGCCGAGCCGGTCGGCGGTCGTCTTGCCGACGACAGCACCCTGCCGGTCTTCGAGCCAGGCCTTCTTCTCGGCCTCGGTGAGCTGGAACTCGGGGTACATCCGCAGGTACTCCTCCGGCACCACCGGGAACTGACTCACGCCCTGGAAGCCCTTCGACGGATCCTGATAGACAGCGCCGAACCAGTTCGCGTGGGTGACCTCCTTGACTCCCGGGACCTGGCGGATCTTCTCCTCGTAGGCGATCGGGAACGGCTGGATGATGCTGACCTTGTTGATCGATACCAGCCGGTCCTGCCCCGCCACGTCGATGCCGAAGGCGAAGGCGGCGCGGATCGCCACGAGATAGGCGAACAGCACGAAAGCGACGCCGATCGACAGCAGCGTGAACAGCGTCCGCAGGCGCTTGCGCCGCAGGTTGCTGAACAGCAACGGCAGGTACTTGTTCATGCCGCGACCTCCCGCACGAGCTGACCCTTCTCGAGGTGGAGCGTGCGCGTGGCCCGCAAGGCGGCGTGCGGGTCGTGGGTCACCATGATGATGGTCTTCCCCTGCTCGCGGTTGAGCGCCTGCAGGAGGTTCAAGACCTCGTCGCCGCTCTTCCTGTCGAGGTCGCCGGTCGGTTCGTCGCACAGCAGCAGCGTCGGGTCGGTGACGATGGCGCGGGCGATGCCGACGCGCTGCTCCTGGCCGCCGGAGAGCTGCCGCGGATAGTGCTTCATGCGGTCGGCGAGCCCGACCACGGCGAGCGCGGTCGCGACACTCTTTTTGCGCGCGGCGCTCCCCAGCCTGGTGAGCAGCAGTGGCAGCTCGACGTTCCTCTCCGCGGTGAGCGCCGGCAGGAGGTTGTACATCTGGAAGACGAAACCGATGTGGCTGGCGCGCCAGGCGGCGAGCTTGCCCTCCGAGAGCTCATCGATGCGCACGCCGCCGACCTCGACGATGCCGGAGGTCGGGCGGTCGAGGCCGCCGATCAGGTTGAGCAGCGTCGACTTGCCGGAGCCCGACGGCCCCATGAGGGCGAGGAACTCGCCCTTGGCGACGCTCATGTCGAGCCCTTCGAGTACCTGGATCTTTTCGCTCCCGCGGACGAAGGTCTTCTTGACGCCGCGCACATCGACCAGAGTTTCCATGCTTTCCCCCTCCCGAAGTCCTGCTGCCCGGCGCCTGTGCGGCGCCTATCCGGCACCTATTCCGTCGCCGCTTCCTTCACCTTCATGCCAGCAACGAGCGTCGCCGGCCCTTCGATCACGACCCTCTCCCCGGCGCGCAGACCCGCGGTCACCTCCGCCGTATCGCCGGTGCCGAGCGCCACGCCGACCGCTCGGCGTTCCAACAGCCCGTCGGGACCGACGACGAAGACGATCTTGCCGCTCGCGTCGTCGCGGATCGCCGAGCGCGGGACGCGCACCGCGCGGCTACCGCCGCCTGCAGCCCCGGCCGCCCCAGCCGCTGGCGTATCGGCGAGGAAGGCGACCTTCACCGCCATGTCCGGCAGGATGCGCGGATCGAGCTGGTCGAAGCCGATCCGCACCTTGACCGTCGCCTTGTCGCGGTCGGCCGCCGGGATCACCGTGATGAGGTGGGCGGCGAACGGCTCCTCCGGATACGCGTCGAGCGTCGCCCGCACCTTCTGACCGCTGGTGACGCGCTGCAGGTAGGCCTCGTTGACGTCGACCTCGATCTCGAGCGAGGCCATGTCGACGATGGTCGAGATGCCGGTGCGGGTGAAGCCGCCGCCGGCCGAAACCGGTGAGACCATCTCGCCCGGCTGGGCGTCCTTGGAGATCGCGACACCGGCAAACGGCGCGCGAATGATGGTGTCGTCGAGCAGCTGGCGGAGAATCGCGACGTTGCGGCGCGTCACCTCAGCGTCGCCTTTCTGGCGCTGGAGGCGCGCTTCGAGGCTGGTCGCCTGCGCCTCGGCGGTGTCGAGCGCCGCCTGCGAGGAGACGCCGACGGCGGTGAGCTGGCGATTACGCTCGAGGTCCTTCTTCGCCAGATTGAGATTCGCCTCGGTCTCGGCGAGCGCCTTCTCGGCGGCGCCGAGCTGCGCCTGGGCGAGCTCGAGCTCGAGCCGCGCCTGGCGGTCGTCGAGGCGCGCGAGGATCTGGTCGGCCTCGACCTTCATCCCCTCTTCGACGAAGATCTCGGCCACTTTGCCGGTGATCTTGGACGACACCGTCGCCTGGCGCCGCGCGGTGACGTAGCCGGAGGCGTTCAAGACCGCCGCCGGGCCCGAGCCGGAGGCCGCTTCGGCGGCGAGCGCGGTCTTCACCGGCGTCGCCCGCGGGCGCAGGAAAAAGAACGCCAGTGCCGCGACGACGAGAATCGCCAGTCCGATCCAGATCCAGGTCCTGCCACGCCCGCCGGGCTCGTCGTCCGAGCCGCTGCGGTCGATCTTGAGTGAAGCGAGCTGATCCTTCAGGTCCTGCGCCATGCCAATCCTCCGTGTTGCTGGAAGAACCTACGATATCGCACCGATTTCGTCCCTGATCCACCGGCCAACGCCGGTCCGCCACCGGCGAGCGGAGACTCGTCACGGATGCGTCGTCACCGGCGCTCCAAACGCGACCACTGACCTGCCAGAGCCGCAGCTTTTCTCCCTCGTCTCGCCCGGCCGGGCCCGGCGCTCACGAAATCGGGGTCGGTGACCAGCTTCTATAGGAGCCGGCCCCGATTTCGTGAGTGCCGGGTCCGCAACGGCCAGCCCTGCTTCGAATCGGGAGGATGCGGCGGCGCTGGCGGGGTCACTCCGGCACTCGGGGTTTAGGGCCGGCGTCTAGTGAAGCTGGCCACCGACCCTAAACCCCGAGCACCGGAGTGCCCCCTGGATGCGGGTCGAGCTGCACCGCGTTAGGCTCTCGCCCATGGTCCCCGCACCCTGGCTCGTCCTTCTCGCCTTCGCTGCTCCTTCCCTTGCCATTGCCACCGGCGACCCCTGCGACCTCCTCATCACCGGCGGCCGCATCGTCGATGGCACCGGCGCCCCCTGGTTCCGCGCCGATGTCTGCGTAGCGGACGGCCGGATCAACGCCATCCAGCCGCCCGGCAAGCTCGAGAACCGTACGGTTTCGCGGCGGATCGACGCTTCGAATCTCGTAGTCGCTCCCGGCTTCATCGACCTCCTCGGCCAGTCCGAGTACGCGGTCCTGGTCGATCCGCGGGCCGCATCGAAGATTACGCAGGGAATCACCACCGAGATCACCGGCGAGGGCAACTCGATCGCGCCGACGAACGAGCGCCAGATCGCCGAGGGCGAGGACACCTGGAGGCACTACGGCGTGCGGCCCGACTGGACGGACCTCGCGGGCTACTTCCGCGCTTTCGAGAAGGTGCGCCCGGCGATCAATCTCGGGACGCTGGTCGGAGCTGGTGGTGTCCGCGATCTGGTCGTCGGCAAGGAGAACCGCCCGGCGACGGCGGCGGAGTTACTCCAGATGGAGGCTCTGGTCGACACCGCGATGAGCCAAGGGGCCTTCGGCCTGTCGACGTCCCTGCAGTACGTTCCGGGCCGCTTCGCTTCGACCGCCGAACTGGTGGCCCTGGCGAAGGTGGCGGCGAAGTACGGCGGGGTCTACTTCACCCACCAGCGCTCGGAGCAGCGCGAGATCGACTCCTCGATGGACGAAGTGATGACGATCGCCCGCGAGGCGCAGATCCCGGCGAACATCTGGCACTTCAAGAC
>JBDTQT010000273.1:0-5102 GCA_039932055.1 Thermoanaerobaculia bacterium | reverse complement strand
AGCTCTTCGCGCGAAGCCACGCTCTGCAGGAAGTAGATGAGCGCGGCGCTGAAGGAGTTGAAGATCGCCCCGGTGAGCAACAGGGTGAAGACCGTGAGCCGACCGCCGCTGGTGGCGATGCGCTCGATCGCTACGAGCGAGGCGAGCGCGCCGACGAAAGCCGCGAGCGGCACGCCGAGGCCGGCGACGCCGGCAAGCAGCGCCACCACTCCGCCGAGGCTCGCGCCGCCCGAGACGCCGAGGACGTAAGGGTCGGCGAGCGGATTGCGCAGCAGCGCCTGAAAGGCGACGCCGGCGACGCCGAGCAGGCCGCCGAGCGCCGCCGCGGTGAGCACCCGCGGCAGGCGCAGCGCGAGGAGAATCGCCCGCTGCGCCTCGCTCCAGACGCCGCCCAGTAGAAGGCGCTGCCAGAGCGGCACCTCGGCGGCGCCGAAGCTCACCGCGAAAGCGATCGCCAGCGCGAGCAGCACCCCCAGCCCGAGGGTCACGAGCGTCAGCCGCCGGCCCAGCGGTCGGCCGAGCGGCCGACTGGAAGGCATGGCCGTCACGGCCGTCGCTCCGAAGCCCGCGGCGGGCCGAAATCCTCCGGCCGCGGCCGGCCGAAGAGCTCGGGCTGGATGAGCTTCGCCATGAGCTCGGCCATGTCGGCGAGTCGCGGTCCGGGAACGAGCAGCCGCCATGGATCGACGAATGCCACCCGGCCGGCGGCGACCGCCGGCAGAAACGGCCACTGCCGCCACAATCCGGCCTCGAGGCCGCGCGGATTTCCCGGCCGGTTGTCGGCGCTGTCGACGATGACCTCCGGCGCGCGCTCGAGAACCGTCTCGAGCGCCAGCATCGGGTAGGGCGACGTGGCGTCCCCGGCGACGTTCTCGCCGCCGGCCAGCGTCACCAGCTCGTCGAGGTGCGAGCCCGGGCCGGCGGCAAAGAGCGGATCGTGCCCGACCGCGACCAGCACCCGGCGGCGCGGAGCGCTCGCGGCGCGCGCGCGCACCGCGGCGAGACGGCTCTCGATGCGCTCGAGCAGGGCGCGCGCCGCCGCCTCGCGGCCGACCTCGCGGCCGGTCGCGGCGATCGCCGCCAGCGTCCCGGCAAAGGTCGAGGTGTCGAGGGCGACAACGCGGATGCCGAGCGCGCTCAGGCGCGCATAGTCGCCACGTCCGGCCTCGCTCGCCGTCGTGAAGAGATGCGTAACGCCGAGGTCCACCAGGCGCTCGGCGTTCGGGGCATCGTAGGCGCCGATCTTCGGCAGGCCGGCGACGACGGGCGGCCAGTCGACGAAGTTGCCGACCGCGACGATGCGGTCGGCAACCCCGAGCTCGACCAGCGTCTCGGCCGCGGCGGGCGCCATCACCGCCAGGCGCTCGCTCGCGGCGGACGGCGTCCTCGCCGCAGCGCCACAGGCCCCGGCGGCCAGCCCGAGGCCGAGCAGGAGAGCGGCGTGGCGGCGGCGCACGGTCAGAATCTCACGCCGATTCCGGCGCGGAAGCCGACTCCCGGCGCCGGATAACCCGCCGCCTCCTGGTAGCTTTCGTCGAGGACGTTCTGGACGCGGACGAACGGTTCCCAACGCTCGCCCGGGCGCCAGGCGAGCGACAGGTCGAGCGTCGAGTAGGCGGCGAGAGCGACGTCGCCGAAGTCGGTACGGTCACCGACATGGCGGAGCACGCCACCGACCGTCCACGCCCCCGGTCGGACGAAGACGACCAGACTCGCGCTCTCCTCCGGGCGGCGCAGCAGCGGCCCGCCGGTGTCGAGATTCTCGGCATCGAGCCAGGTGGCGACCAGTCGGGCGTCGACGAGGCCGCGCCGGAACGCCAGCGAACCCTCGATACCGCGCGCCCGCGCCCGCCCCAGGTTCTGCGGCACGAAGGTCACGAAGTCGAACTCGATGAGATTGTCGAGGTCGTTCTCGAACAGCGCCACCATCGTGCGCCAGGCACCCTGGCCGCCCTCGACCGCGAGCTCGTAGCTGCGCGAGCTCTCGGGCCGAAGATCGGGATTCGAGAAGCCGGGATAGTAGAGGTCGGCGAGCGACGGAGCACGAAACGCCTCACCGTAGGTCGCGCGCAGCCGCCAGGCCGCGGTGACCGCCCACGCCACGCCCGCCTTGGCACTGGTCTCGGCGCCGAAGACGTCGTTGTCGTCGCGCCGCAGTCCAGCGTCGATGCGCAGCGGCCCGTGGCTCCAGGCGAGCTGCCCGAAGGCGGCCCAGGTGCGCTGGCTCTCGCCGGCGAGGCCAGGACCGAAGGAGTCCCGAGTGCGGACCTCCTGGCGCTCCCAATCACCGCCCGCCGTCGCCTCTACTTCGTCGCCGAGGCTCCGGCGCAAGACGATCCGAGCCTGGTCGCGGCCGGCCTCGGCCCGGCTCGCCGCGAACGGATCGCCGGCGTCGGTCACTTCGAGGTCGCTCACGCTCGTCGCCGCTTGTGAATCGAGATGCCAGCGGACTCCCGTCCACGCGAACGGCACCGCGATCGAAGTCGTCGCGAAATTCTGCTCGCGCCGCGGCGACGGCTGACCGGAGTAGTCGTAGGGAATGCCGACGTCGCTGGCCCTCCAGCGGACGAGCGCACCGAGCGTCGCCGCATCGCCGAGCGCGCCGTCGAGGGAGAGGTCGAGCTCCTCGCCGTCGAAGAAGTCGTTGGCGATCTCCCCGTCGCCGCGCTGCAGGTGACCGGAGAGATCGACGGCGAAAGCGCCGAATCGCCTCCCGCCGGCAACACCTGCCCGCAGGTAGTCGTTCGAGCCGCCTTCGAGTCGGGCGTCGCCGGGATGGGTGCCGTCCCCGCCACCGCGGCGGGTGACGAGCTGGACGACGCCGCCGAGCGCGTTCGAGCCGTAGAGCGCCGAGTATGGCCCACGCACGACCTCGATGCGCTCGACGCCGTCGGTCGAGAGCGTCGACCAGTCGAAGCCGCCGAGGTAGGGATCGTTGAGCTCGATGCCGTTCCACAGCACCAGGGTGTGGCTCGAGTTGGTGCCGCGCGAGAAGAGCGAGGTCGCCTTGCCGGCCGATCCGGCCTGGACGAGCTCGAGGCCGGGGATGGTGCGCAGGAGGTCTGTCGCCTGCACGGCATGGCGGTCGGCGATCTCGCCGGCCGTGACCACGTCGACGCTGGCGGTGACCTCGGAGGCCTTCTCTGGCGCGGCGGTAGCGGTGATGGTGATCGAGTCGGTGAACGGCGCGGAGCTCTGGGGTACCGCTGGGGTGGCTGCGGTCACTCCCCCGAGGAGCGCAGCGAAGACCAAGAGGGAAGGGCGCATGGCCGATCTCCTTTCGCGAGAGCGATGCTTCGCCGAAAGGGGAACGGAGAGACGAGCGGGGGCGTGCGGCGAGGCCGGCCGGGATCGCTCCCCACACCCCGGGGGACGAATACATCGGACGAGCGGCAGGTCTCCTGGCTCCCGGATCTTCCTACTCCCGGACCTTCCCGCGCGCCCGACCGGACTTCGATCTCTGGCGAGCAGTGGTGTCTCCGGTTTCGTACCCGGTTACAGTGGCGGGGGCCGCGCCGGCTTGACACCGGCTTCCCTCTTGCGAGCCCGGCGATTTCTCGCCGGGCGACCGCTACGTCGTGGTTGTCAAAAAAGGCTCCGCACCGCACGGAGCCGTGAAAACGAGAATATCGCGAACCCTGCGTGCTCCGGCTACTGCTGCGGCGGCGACGACGGCTGCACCTGCGGCACCGCGTTGACGCCGGTCATCCAGACCGGCAGGCCGGTCGCCGCCCCCGGTTCGACGAACTGCTGCTGGTTGTAGACCTGCGGTGCGTTCGCGGCCGCGGCCGCGGCCGCGGCATCCGCCGCCAGAGCGGCCTTGCCCTCGTCGGAGTTCATATCGAGAGCGTCGTTCGGCGCCCAGCCGAGCGCGATGGTGGAGGAGTTCAGCTGATGCCCGAAGCCGCGGCTCTCGCTGTCGACCGTGACGCTCTCGATTTCGGCGGCCGCGAGCGCGACGCGGTTGCCGAACTCGGTCATCAGGACCACCTTGTTGGGATCCCAGCTCGCCTCTTCCGGCTGATAGCGGGTATCGAAAGTGGTGCCGTTCTTCATCGTGACGGTATAGACCGTCGCCTCTGCCGCGGACGCGAAAAACGCGGACAGCGCGACGGCAAACAGCAGAACGAACAGCGTAGCGACACGGGTGCGGGCTGAACTCATGGCTCTGCCTCCTCGGATACTTGCTCTGATTCTAGCACCTTGTGCCCAGAGGACTGTGCAACAGGACACCCTGACGCCCGCAGTGGGCGAAACGAAGCCGTCAGCAGGAGGGGGGGTTTCGTGGTGCGCCCGACAGGAGTCGAACCTGTGACCTACAGCTCCGGAGGCTGTCGCTCTATCCAGCTGAGCTACGGGCGCGGCGTGCTGCAAAAGACGGCTGCGGAAAAGCTGCTGCGCGAAAAAATGGGGTGAACGACGGGACTCGAACCCGCAACAGCCGGAACCACAATCCGGGGCTCTACCATTGAGCTACGCTCACCATACAAGCTGTCAACTGCTGCGGCTTCTTCCTTCCCTGCCGACCCTTTTGAAGTGGTCTGCCTGGAGGGATTCGAACCCCCGACCCGCGGCTTAGAAGGCCGCTGCTCTATCCAACTGAGCTACAGGCAGCTATACGCTGCGGGCTCCTGTCGTCGGCTGCCTCTGGATGTCCGTCCAAGAGCTGGTCGGGGCGCCCAGATTTGAACTGGGGACCCCCTGCGCCCAAGGCAGGTGCGCTACCAGGCTGCGCTACGCCCCGTCCGACTGTGAAGTCTACGGCCCGCTTCCGGGGGGTGTCAACGCGGCACCCTCGCGAGGCGATCGCAAAACGCTCAACCGGCGATATCTTCGCCGCCGTCGACGTTCAGGACCGAGCCGGTGAGCCAGTAGGTGCCTGGCGCCGCGAGCGCCACCAGGCACCTGGCGACGTCCTGGGTCGTGGTGAGCCGGCCGGCGGGATTCCTCGCCATGGCGCTCTCGACGATCTGGACGTTACCCGGGATCTTGCGCAGCGCCGGCGTGTCGGTCACCCCGGCCTTGATGGCGTTGACGCTGATCCCCTGCGGCGAGAGCTCGACCGCCAGTTGACGGACGTGCGACTCGAGCGCCGACTTCGC
>JBDTQT010000272.1:0-5129 GCA_039932055.1 Thermoanaerobaculia bacterium | reverse complement strand
CGAGCAGGAAAAGCGCTCATATGAGCGACTATGATGCTCATTGAATCGAGCCCGTTCGGCGGCCGGACGCGGACGCGCGTGCTCCTGGCGCTGAACCTTCTGGAAACGAGTTTCGCGCGTGAGCTTGCGCGGCTGCTAGCCGCTCCGGTGTCCGGAGTTCGCCAGGCGCTCGCGAGCCTCGAGCGCGACGGTCTGGTGGCGGGACGGCTGGTCGGCAAGACGCGCATCGTCCAGATCGATCCAGGTTACTTCGCCCGCAGAGAGCTCGGCTCGTATCTCGCACGGCTCGCGGAAGCGGCGCCGGAACTGCGCTCCGCCGCGAGTCGATTGCGGCGCCGACCCCGTGCGGCCGGGAAGCCCCGGTGACGATCACCCGGAGGACCGAGCTCGAAACGGTGGCCGCCGTCGTCGGCGACGCCCTCGCCGAGCATGGAATCCGGGCAGTCCTGACCGGTGGCGCCTGCGCCGGGATCTACTCCGGCGGGCTCTACTCCTCGGAGGACGTGGACTTCGTTCTCGAGGGACCGGTCACGGCTTCGAGTCTCGATGCCGCCATGGCGACGGTCGGTTTCTCGCGCCGTGGAAACCGCTACCTGCACCCCGAGTCGCCCTTCTGGGTCGAGTTTCCCCGTGGGCCGCTCGCCGTGGGAGCGGATCTCGATCTTCGTCCGGTTCCTCTGCGAAGCGACCGGAAGACGCTGGCGCTCTCACCAACCGACTCGTGCCGCGATCGTCTCGCGGCGTTCTTTCACTGGTCCGATCGCCAGAGTTTCACCGTCGCCGTCGAGATCGCCTTTCTCAACGACGTCGATCTCCCGAAGATCCGGCGCTGGAGCGCGACCGAGGGGCACGCCGCTCGCTGCGAGGAGTTCGAGCGCGAGCTCCATCGCCGGAGGCTCGCCGGCTGAGAACCTTCGCTGCCTTGTTGCTGGATAGCCGACCGAAGCCTAGAGAAGTCGAGCTTCTTGAAGCGAAAATGGTGGAGCGGAAGGGGTTCGAACCCTCGACCCCCACGTTGCGAACGTGGTGCTCTCCCAGCTGAGCTACCGCCCCATTTTGAAGCCGCGCGATGGACGCGTCGTGCAGAAGAGAGAGTCTATCTGCCGGAGTCCCTGCGGTTCAAGCGGGCGCGCGCCGGCCTCCTGCGCGCGTGCCGGGGAGGGGTCGCGAGCGTTCGATAGGCCCAGGGGCTAGCGCAGCGCGGCGAGCAGGACACCGGCGGCGATCGCCGAGCCGATGACGCCGGCGACGTTCGGTGCCATGGCGTGCATGATGACGAAGTTCGTCGGGTCCTCCTCCGCGGCGACGAGCTGCGCGACGCGGGCGGAGTCGGGCACCGCCGAGACCCCGGCGCAGCCGATGATCGGGTTGATCTTGTCGCTCGAGAAGACGTTCATCAGCTTGGCGAACAGCACGCCGCCGGCGGTGGCGACGGCGAACGAGGCGGCGCCGAGGACGAAGATCTTGATCGAGGTCGGAGTGAGGAAGCGCGAGGCCTGGGTCGAGGCGCCGACCGTCAGGCCGAGGAGAATGGTGATCGAGTCGAGAAAGGCGTTGCGCGCCGTCTGCGCGAGCCGCTCGGTCACCCCCGACTCCTTGAGCAGGTTGCCGAAGAAGAGCATGCCGAGAAGAGTGATCGCGCCCGGGGCGATAAAGGCGGTGAGCAGGAAGGCGACTACGGGAAAGAGGATCCGCATGCGCTTCGACACCGGACGGTTCGGCTTCATGCGGATACGACGTTCGGCGCGCGTCGTGAGCAGGCGGATGATCGGCGGCTGGATCACCGGCACCAGCGCCATGTAGGAGTAGGCGGCGATGGCGATCGCTCCGAGGTACTCCGGAGCGAGCTTCGAGGCGAGGAAGATCGCCGTCGGGCCGTCGGCGCCGCCGATGATGCCGATGGCGGCCGCGTGCGGCGTGTCGAAACCGAGCCAGAGCGCGCCCCAGAGGGCGCCGAAGATGCCGATCTGCGCCGCGGCGCCGAGCAGGATCAGTCGTGGATTCGACAGCATGCAGGAGAAGTCGGTCATCGCGCCGATGCCGAGGAAGATCAGCGGCGGGTACCAGCCGAGCGTGACGCCCTGGTAGAGGAAGCCGAGGACGCTTCCCGGTTCGTAGATGCCGATGCCCATCCCGGCGGCGTAGGGGATGTTGCCGATCAGGATGCCGAAGCCGATCGGCACCAGCAGCAGCGGCTCGTAGTCCTTGCGGATGGCGAGGTAGAGGAAGAGCAGACCGGCGACGATCATGCCGAGGTTGCCCCAGGAGAGATTGCCCAGGGCGCCGGCGGCGAGGAAGTCCTTCAGGGTTTCCATGTCACTCGTAATGCAGGAGAGCCTGCCCCTCCTGCACCGCGTCGCCCGGAGCGACCAGGATCTGGCTGACCCGGCCAACCTGCGGGGCGACGATCGAGGTCTTCATCTTCATCGCCTCGAGGACGAAGAGGACCTTGTTGGGCTCGAACGCTTCGCCGTTCCGGCAATGGACCTCGAGGACGGTGCCGGCGACCGGCGAGGCCACTGAATGGCGCTCCGCGGCGGCGGCTGACCCGGCGGGCCCAGCTGGAGATGCGGCGCGGGACGCCTTGGGCGCGGCGCCGCGAGCGGCGGACGGGCGCCCGGGCGCGGGCGGCAGGGGCGACGAGGGCGGGAATCCCTCTCCTGGGTCGAGCACTTCGACGTCGACTTCGTAGGCGACGCCGTGGACAGTGATCTTGAGCTTCATCGGTTCACTCCGCAGGTGGTCGGATCGTTGAAGTTGGAGTCAGTTTCCGCGCGGTCGTTGGGACATCACGTGCGATCCCTGGAGAACCGCTCGCCCGGTGACGGACCAGGCCGAGGCAGCGCCTTCACCGGGCAGCATGCGGCGCACGAAGCGGATTCGATGACGGCCCGCAACCATCGTCGCGGCGGCTGAAGCGAGCAGCACGAGCGTCGTCGAATCGATCGTCGGTGCTGCCGTCAAGGCAGCGGCCTCGCCCTGGCGCTCGGCCGCCTGCCAGCGCTCGTCGAGCCGGCGCATGAGGGTGATCGCGCCGGTCACCAGGAGCAGGCCGACGAAGACGACGCCCATGCCGATCAGGGAGATCTCGAGTCCGAAGCTCAGCGTGTCGTTGTCCAATCTCGTCCCTTCGTCACATCGGAATGAGGCCGTGCTTCTTCTGTGGCCGCAACTCCCGCTTGGTGCGCAGGACCGCGAGTGCGCTCGCCACGTACAGGCGGGTCTCCGCCGGCTCGATGATGTCGTCGAGCATGCCGCGCGCCGCGGCGACATGGGGATCGGCGAACGTCTCCCGGTACTCGGCTGCGCGGCGCGCGAGCTCGGCGGCGGGGTCGGGCGCGGCGTCGATCTCCTTGCGCGACAGCACCCGCACGGCGCCTTCGGCCCCCATGACGGCGATCTCGGCACCCGGCCAGGCGCAGGAGCGATCGGCGCCCATCGCTTTGGCGCACATCGCGAGATAGGCCCCGCCGTAGGCTTTGCGGATGATGACCGTGACCTTGGGCACGGTCGCCGCGGCGTAGGCGAAGAGCATCTTGGCGCCGTGCCGGATGATGCCTCCCAGCTCCTGGCGGACGCCGGGCAGGAAGCCGGGGACATCGACGAACGTGACCAGGGGGATGTTGAAGGCGTTGCAGAAGCGGATGAAGCGCGCCGCCTTGTCGGAGGCGTCGATGTCGAGCGCACCGGCGCGTACCATCGGCTGGTTGCCGAGGACGCCGACCGTGCGTCCGGCGACGCGGCCGAAGCCGATCACCAGATTGGCGGCGTACGCCGCCTGGATTTCGAGGAAGTCGCCGCGATCGACCGTCCGCCGCACGATCTCGCGCATGTCGTACGGCTCGCGCGGGTCGGCCGGCACGATGGCGGAGAATCCGTCGTCCGGGTAGAGCGCCTCCTCGTGGAGCTCGGCGAGGTAGGGCGGGTCCTCCGTGTTGTTGGCGGGTAGGAAGTCGAGCAGGCGGCGGGCGATCGCCACCGCGTCGGCGTCGTCGGCGGCGACGAAGTGAACCACCCCCGAATAGTGGGAGTGGCTCTCGACGCCGCCCAACTCCTCGGCGGTGACCTCCTCGCCAGTGACTTCTCGGATAACCGATGGGCCGGTGATGTACATCTGGCCGACGCTCGCCACCTGGATGATGAAGTCGGTGAGCGCCGGCGAATAAGCGGCGCCGCCGGCGCAGGGGCCGGCGATGATCGAGAGCTGCGGCACGACGCCCGAGAGCAGGACGTTGCGGTAGAAGATCCGGCCGTAGCCGTCGAGGGCAGCGACCCCCTCCTGGATGCGCGCCCCTGCGCCGTCGTTGAAGATCAGGACGGGATGGCCGGAACGCAGGGCGGCGTCCATGAGATCGGCGATCTTGCCCGCTCCAGCCTCGCCGATCGAGCCGCCGACGACGGTGAAGTCCTGGCTGGCGGCGTAGACGGGCCGTCCGCCGATGCTGCCGACGCCCGTCACCACGCCTTCGGCCGGCAGCTCGCGGCCAGCGAGATCCGGGTGGGTGGACCGGTGACGCACCCAGAGGTTCCACTCCTGAAAGCTGTCGGGGTCGTAGAGCAAGGCGAGACGCTCGCGCGCCGTCAGCTTGCCCGCGGCCCGCTGTTTTTCCAGCCGCTCGGCGCCGCCACCCTGGTGGAGACGGGCGCGCTCCCTACGGAGGCGCTCGGTTGCCGGATCTGTCATGGTCCCTCCGCTCGCGATCGGTACAGGTAGAGCGCGAGCGAAATCAGGGTAGCAGCCGGAAAAGGTCCGCGCGCAGTTCCTTGGGGTAGGCAGGCGAGCGGGCGGCTCCCGCCGCCGCGCTTGCCGGGAGCGCGAATTTCCTGCACGATCAGCCCGCCGCCCAGTTCGAGCCAGCCGTTCGCGTGGATCGGTTCGATGTCCAGGGTTCTGGCGTGCCGTCAGGGAGTCCAAGAATGAAACTCGCTCGGCTCGCGCTCTTCGCGCTCGTCGTGGCCGGTCCGGCGGCCGCCCAGGGAGATTCCCCCTCCTTCGGCGAGCGCGTGGACGTCGAGGTCGTGAACGTCGACGTCGTCGTCACGGATCGCTCCGGGGCGCGGATCACCGATCTGCTGCGGGAGGATTTCCGCATCGAGGTCGACGGCAAGCCGGTGCCGATCGACTACTT
>JBDTQT010000271.1:0-5157 GCA_039932055.1 Thermoanaerobaculia bacterium | reverse complement strand
CGCTTGCCGGCGGCGAGGCGATGGCGGACGTCGTGGCCCGTCTCGGCGGCGGCGATGCAACCGGTCCGGTAGACCTCGGTTGGGTCCAGGCGGGCGAGCTGGCACCTGCCCTCGAAGCCGCCGTCGCCGGGCTCGTCGCCGGGGCCGTCTCCTCTCCCGTGGAGGCGCGCGGTGGGCTCCACCTGCTCCAGGTTCTGGAGCGCAGCGAGAGCACGATCCGGCCGTTCTTCGAGGTCAAGGACGAGCTTGGTGCCAAGGAGCAGAGCAAGCGCTTCGAGGAGAAGATGCGCACCTATCTCGCGGACCTCGAGGATCATGCCTACCTGGTGGAGGACATTCCTCCCGAGGCGGTCGGCTATCGCGAGGTGACGGGCGACACCGCGAACGATCCGCTCGCCGCCTTCGCGCCGAAGCGCGCGCCGGCGCCGAAGCCACCTGCGCCGGCTGAACCGATCGCTCCCGCGTCGGCGTCGCCGCCGACCGCTCCGGTTTCGCCGCCGGCTTAGACGCGTTCCGCGTCCCGGCTCGACCGCTCGCTCACCCGGTTCGCCGAGCGAGATTCTCAGGGAATCGTGGCCGACCAGTCGAAGGTGTCGCCAAAGTTGTCGAACCCGTCCCCGAAAGTGGAGCTGTAGAGCACGAGCTCGGAACCGGCACCGGGGATTCCGCCTACCACGCGTTGCGGGTGACCGATCACCAGGTCTTCATAGCCGTTGCCGTCGAAGTCGCCGGTCGCGAGAACTCCGCCGAAGGACCCGCTCTCCGGGGTGTTCGGCGCCGCGCCGAAGTCCGACGAAAAAAGACCCACCTTGAATACCGGGCCCAGTCCCGCCGTCGTGCCTCGCACGACCGTAACTCCGCCCGAGAAGGTGCTCATGCCGGGCGTTCCGACGACCAGACTGGCGATGCCGAAAGGCTCACCCACCGCATCCCAGTGCGGATCGAACCTGAGGGATGTGAGCGCCTGGCCGAAATGGTCGAAGTCGCGCGCGAAACCGGCACCATAGATCGAGGCCTGGCTCCACCACTCGTTCAGTCCGAAATTGAAGCCGCCGAACATCTGACCATAGAGCACCGTGACCAGGCCGGTGTCTGTACGACCTCCGAGATCCTCGTAAGGCGCTCCGATCGCCAGATCGTCGGCGCCGTTGCCGTCGAAGTCGGCGGCGGCGAGAGACCAGCCGAAATAGTCGTCCGTCTCCGGGAGAGAACCCCAGTCGATCTCTCCCAGGAAGACGCTGCTGCCGAACAGAAGGTTCCACTGACTGCCGTAGAGAACGAGGATCGCTCCGACGCCGTCCTCGCCTGGGACGCCGATCGCGAGGTCGTCGAAGTCGTAGACCTCGTTGCCGATCGATTGCGTGTCGCCGTTGAAATTGCCCACCGCCAGGGAGAATCCGAAGAGATCGCCGGCGTCGGGGCTGTCCGGAATCCCCGATTCGTACTGATTGATCATGAACCAGTTGACAGGGTTCGCCGTCGGACGCATGCCCCCGTTGTCTCCTTCGATGACCACCACCGTCCCGACGTCCACCAGAATTCCCTGGACAGTGGCGTCCCAAACGGAGCCATGAGGCAAGCCCATGGCCAAGTCATCGAAGGAGTCGCCATTGAAGTTGCCCGCCACCAGGACGCTTCCGAAGCGGCTCTCCTCGAACGCTCCGCCCGGATACCAGAAGCTGTGCCCCGCCAGGAGCTGAATCCCTCCAGGGCCGCCGTAGAAGATGTGAACTTCGCCGTAGTTGAAGAAATGGCTGCCGGGCTCGCCGACCGCGAGATCGTCGTATCCGTCGCCGTTGAAGTCTCCCGCGGCCAGCGCAAAGCCGAAATTGTCTCCCGCCTCGGGATTTGCGGTCTGCCGCAAGACAGTGTCCGCGAGCCCGGTCTCGAGACCGAAGCCCGGGATGCCGTAGCGGACGACCACGAGTCCGACGTTGTTCAGCTCGAAGCCGGCGAGCCCGTTGTCGTATGGAATTCCGGTCGCGAGGTCGTCGGCGCCGTCACCGTTGAAGTCGCCGGTCGCGAGGGCCGCGCCGAAATTGTCGAAGGGCTCGGGAACATAGAACAGCAGGTTCTCGTTCTCGAAGTACTGCGAGCGGACGGAGGAAAGACCGACCCAGCCCGGACCCTGGGCGAAGGCGGCCGGGTGGGCGACCATCGCCAGGGTCACCAGAGTAATCGCGAAGGTGGAGCTCCGGACGAAATTCAGCGCGGCGGGCAGGATCTCGTCTCTCCTGCCGACGAAGTGTAAGTCGGACCTTTCACGGCTCATCGAGCTCCTGGCCCGGCGCCGGGTCTCCGCGTTCAAGGATTGAACTCCGACCAGGGCGCGAGGGAGACAGCTTTCTTGGCTCATATTTGACTACGCGGAATCCGGTGCTCCGGCGGATCAATGCTCCGGAGGTGGGCAGTCGAACGATCACGTTGACGGTTTGAGCTCCTCCCAGAACTCGCCGTCACCGCTGACGATGCCGGAGGCGAACAGCGCACCGTAAAGCAGCGACGCGGCGTCCCTGTCGCCGATGCCCGACAGATCGCGGCGCGGAGTCCCGGTCGCAAGGTCCGTGGTCTTGGTGCCGTCGAAAGCGCCGACGGCGCGAGCGCCCCTCCGAACGAACAACGCCTGGGCACTGCGCGTTTCGCAGAGTCGAAGCTCCCGTCGGACAGGAGGGTCGTATTTTTGCGGCGCTTTTACGCCCAGAAGCATGGCTGCGGAATGTTCTTGAACTGGTGGAAAAAAATGGACAAAAGTGGAACTCTCTTGTACATTGCTGGAGTAATTCTTCAGTTCAATGGGGCGAGAGATGTTTCGCGGCAGCACGGTAGCCACTATCGATGACAAAGGGCGCCTGAAAGTCCCCACGGACTTCAGGCGGACTCTGGAGGACCGCTTCGGCGCCGAATTCTTCATCACCTCGGTGGCGGGAGATCATGCCCTGGTCTATCCGCTGCCGGTGTGGGAGGAGATCGAATCCCGGCTCGCGGCTCTCCCGGCGACCGACCGCGTCAAGGAGCGCTACCTCGAGCGCGTCAGCTACTACGGACAGCAGTCGCGCCTCGATGGGCAGGGGCGGCTGCTCGTCCCGACCATCCTGCGCTCTTCGGCGACGATGAGTGGCGAGGTCGTGGTCTCGGCGCGCATCGACCACCTCGTGGTGTGGAATCGCGAGCGCTTCGAGAAGCGACTGTCCGAGCATCCGTTCACGGACGAGGACTTCGGCCTGCTGTCGGAGCGGGGAATCTGAGCGTCCATGCGCCCGGATCACCGCCTGCACGTCATCGACCCGTGCTCCTCGAAGAGACCCTCCAATGGCTCGCACCCGAGCGCGGAGGACTCTTCGTCGACTGCACACTGGGACTCGGCGGACACGCGCACGCACTGCTCTCCCGATTTCCGCGGACGCGTCTTCTCGGAATGGACCGCGATCCGCGGGCGCTCGAGCTGGCCGGCGAGCGACTGGCGGAGTTCGGCGCGCGCGCGCGTTGCGTCGAAGGCAACTTCCGCGACCTCGAGTCGCTCTGGGGTGAGCATGCCGGAGACGAGGCGCCGCCCGCGGGGATTTATGCCGATCTCGGAATGTCGTCGCTGCAGCTCGACGATCCCGAGCGCGGCTTCAGCTTTCAACGCGAGGGACCGCTCGACATGCGGATGGGGACCACCGGTCCCACCGCCGCCGAGCTGGTGAATTTTGCAACGGAGGAAAACTTGGAAGAGATCTTTCGGGAGTTCGGAGAAGAGCCAGAGGCGCGCCGGGTCGCTCGCGCCATCGCCGCGGAGCGTCGCGCCAGCCCGATCGACACGACGGTCGCGCTCGCCAACGTCGTCCGCCGCGCCAAGCGCAGCGGACGCGGTGGCGGCGAGCGCATCGATCCGGCGACGCGAGTCTTTCAGGCCCTTCGCCTGGCGGTGAACGAGGAGCTCCAGGCGGCCGAGGAGCTGCTCGATCAGGCTGTCCGATTGCTCGACCGCGATGGCCGGCTGGTCATCATTTCGTTCCACAGTCTCGAGGATCGGATCGTCAAGAACCGGTTCCGGAACTTGGCGCGCGGCGAGGTCGACCAGACGACAGGGCGCACGCACTCGGAGACCCGGGTGCTCGAAGTGCTGACGAAGAAGCCGGTCCGCCCGACCGAGGCAGAGGTGCAGTTCAACCCGCGCAGCCGTTCGGCGCGGCTGCGCGCGGCGCGGAGACTCTGACCGATTGCGCAACGCCTACACCCTCCACCGGCCGGTCATCAACGCGTACCTCGTCCGGGAACGCGACCGCCGGAGGCTGCGTGAGTTGGCGCTCGTACTGCTCGCCGTCTTTCCGCTGGCGCTGGGCCTCATGAGCTACACCTGGCTGCAGCTCGAGTCGCTGCGCGTCGGCTACCGGATCGAGACGCTGGAACGGCGTACCCATCAGCTCAAGCAGGTCGAACGCCAGTTGCGGCTCGAGTCGGCCTATCTCGCCAACCCGGAGCGCCTCGCGACGCGCGCCAAGGACGAGCTCGGCCTGGAAGCGCCCCGGCTCGAGCAGGTGATCTTCCGCGAGGAGATGGAGTGAAGCCCCGGCTCTACTGGATCCTCGCCCTGCTGGCGCTGTGGATCGGAGCGATCTCGGCGCGCCTCTACCACCTGCAGATCAATCGGCACGACGAGTTCGCGCGGCGCGCGGAGCGCCAACAGCAGCGGGTCATCGAGCTCGACCCGCCGCGCGGCACGATCTACGACGCGCGCGGCCGGGAGCTCGCCGTCTCGGTCGAGGTCGAGTCGGCTTTCGCGGTGCCGCGGGAGGTGCCGGATGCGCGCGCGGCGGCAACCGCCCTGGCGCGCGTGCTCGAGGTCGACAGCGGCAAGCTCGAGCGTCTGCTCGACGCCGATCGCGAGTTCGTCTGGGTGGCGCGCAAGCTCGACCCGCCGCAGGCGCGACGCGTCAAGGAGCTCCGTCTGCCGGGGATCTACTTCCTGGAGGAGTCGAAGCGCTACTACCCGCTGCGCGAGGTCGGCGCGCACGCCCTGGGCTATGTCGGCACCGACAACCACGGCCTCGCCGGACTCGAGGCAATGTACGACAAGGTCGTGGCGGGGAAGCCCGGGCGGCGCACGGTACTGCGCGACGCCCGCCAGGGGATGGCGGTGCCGGCGAATCTGCCGTCGGCGGCGCCGGTGCCGGG
>JBDTQT010000270.1:0-5160 GCA_039932055.1 Thermoanaerobaculia bacterium | reverse complement strand
GTGACGATCGGCGAGATCTTCGCCAGCGTCATGATCTACCTCGGCATCCCGTTCGCCGCCGGAATCGGGAGCCGCCTGATCCTCGTACCGAGGAAGGGCGCCGCCTGGTACGACCGCGAGTTCATTCCGCGAATCTCGCCCATCACGCTCGTCGCGCTTCTCTTCACCATCGTGGCGATGTTCTCGACCCAGGGCGAACGGATCATCGCCCAACCGCTCGACGTCCTGTGGATCGCCATCCCGCTCTCCGCCTACTTCGCCATCATGTTCCTGCTCAGCTTCTTCATGGCCTGGAAAGTCGGCGCCGACTACCCCCGCGCCGCGACGCTGGCGTTCACCGCTTCGGGAAACAACTTCGAGCTGGCCATCGCCGTCGCCATCGCGGTCTTCGGCATCTCCTCGCCGATCGCCTTCGCCACCGTGGTCGGTCCGCTGGTCGAAGTGCCGGTGCTGATCGGTCTGGTCCACGTGAGTCTCTACCTGAAGCGCCGCCTCTACGGCGACGTAAATCGCAGCGCACGGCTCGAGCGGAGCGATCGAAGCGAGCGGAGCGGTGGATGACCACCCTCTCCCTGTGCGCGCCAGGCCAGCATCCGCGGGTCTTCCTGATCCTTGCGACCGGCGTCTGGTTGGCGCTCTACCGCCTGATGACTCCGGCTTCGGAGGCCCTCGTCGCCGCCCTGCCCGTCGATCGCGCCAGCCACCTCGGCGGCGCCCTGCAGTTCTTCTTCTACGACACTCCGAAGGTGCTCCTGCTGCTCACCGGTGTCGTTTTCGTGATGGGCATGATCAATTCCTATTTCACCCCTGAGCGCACTCGCGCGCTGCTCGCGGGCCGGACCGAGGGGGTCGCCAATGCCATGGCCGCGGCGCTCGGCATCGTGACGCCGTTCTGCTCGTGCTCGGCGGTTCCGCTGTTCATCGGCTTCGTCCAGGCTGGCGTGCCACTGGGGGTCACGTTCTCCTTCCTGATCGCCGCGCCGATGGTCAACGAGGTGGCGCTGGCGCTGCTCTTCGGCATGTTCGGCTGGCAGATCGCCACCCTCTATCTCGGCCTCGGCCTGGCGATCGCAATCGTCGCGGGCTGGGTGATCGGCCGCCTGAGGATGGAGGCCTACCTCGAGGACTGGGTGCGCAACATGCCGCGGGTGCGGGCTTCCGCAGACGACTCGGCCCTCGACTTGGGCGATCGGATCGCAGCCGGCTTTGCCAGCGTCCGCGAAATCGTCGGCAAAGTCTGGCCCTACATTCTGGCCGGCATCGCCATCGGCGCCGCCATCCACGGCTGGGTGCCCGAGAACTTCATGGCCAGCTTCATGGGCAGGTCGGCCTGGTGGTCGGTGCCGCTCGCCGTCCTGATCGGCGTGCCCATGTACTCGAACGCCGCCGGAGTCATTCCGGTCGTACAGGCCCTGCTCGCCAAGGGTGCCGCGCTCGGAACAGTTCTGGCCTTCATGATGAGCGTCATCGCGCTCTCGCTGCCCGAGATGGTCATCCTGCGCAAGGTCCTCAAGTGGCGCCTGATCGCCACCTTCGTCGCCGTCGTCGCCATCGGCATCCTGATCGTCGGCTACCTGTTCAACGCGGTTCTCTGACTCGCAGCTCGACGCGCAACGGAGGGACTCACCATGAAAGAGATCAAGGTTCTAGGCACCGGCTGCACCAACTGCAAGAATACAGTCCGCCTCATCGAGGAGGTCGCTCGCGCGAAGGGCGTCGAGATCCGGCTGGAGAAGGTCGAAGACATCCAGAAAATCATGACCTACAGCGTCCTGGCGACACCCGGCGTGGTGCTCGACGGCAAGGTGGTGCACGCAGGCGGCGTCCCCGCGCGCGGCAAGGTCGAGAGCTGGTTCTGAAAAGGTTCGGGCGGCTGCTGGAATCCGGAGTGGGATCTGAGATCCCGCTCCGGAGCCAAGAGCCGCCCGCGCCTGCCTGAACTGTGTCGACCTACTCGGCTTCCGCGACCTCCTGCGGTAGGGTGCGGATCTCGTCGTCGCCGAAATCGAAGTACATCTCGTCGTCCGCCGGATGAGTGATCTCCGGCAGGTCCTCGGCGATGTGGAAGTCGTGGTACGGCGCCATGCCGGTGCCCGCCGGGATCAACCGGCCGACGATCACGTTCTCCTTCAGGCCGCGCAGATAGTCGACCCGGCCGGAAATGGCCGCCTCGGTCAGCACCCGCGTGGTTTCCTGGAAGCTCGCGGCGGAGATGAAGCTGTCGGTCGACAGGCTCGCCTTGGTGATGCCCAGCAGCAGCGGCCGTCCGATCGCGGCCCGCCCACCTGCGGCGAGGACGCGCTCATTCTCTTCCTGGAAACGCCACCGGTCGACCTGCTCGTCGACGAGGAATTCGGTGTCGCCGACCTCCTCGATCTTCACCGAGCGCATCATCTGCCGCACGATGACTTCGATGTGCTTGTCGTTGATCTGCACGCTCTGCGACCGGTAGACCTCCTGGATCTTGTCGGTCATGTAGCGCTGCAGCTCCTTCTCGCCCAGCACCTGAAGCACGTCGTGCGGGTTGATCGGGCCGTCGATCAGCGGATCGCCGGCGTGCACGCGCTCGCCGTCCTGAACGTTGACGTGCACCGACCGCGGAACGAGGTACTCGCGATTCTCCTGCGTGTCCCCCTCCACGGTGACCCGGCGCATGCCCTTGTGGATCTCTCCGAGCCGGACGGTACCGTCCACCTCGGTGATGATCGCCGGCTCCTTCGGACTGCGGGCTTCGAACAACTCCACCACCCGCGGCAGACCGCCGGTGATGTCCTTGGTCTTGGCCGCCTCGGCGCGCGGGATCTTGACCAGCACGTCGCCGGCGGTGACGATCTGACCCTCGTTGACCATCAGGTGCGACCCGGAGGGAAGAATGTACTTCCTCTCGGTACCGGCTCCCTTGATGACGATCGCCGGGATCCGCTTCTCGCTCGCCGATGCCTCGACGATGATGCGCTGCGAGAGGCCAGTGACCTTGTCGGTCTCCTCGCGGACGTTCTCGCCTTCGGCGATGTCGCGGAACTCGATCGTGCCGCCGATCTCGGAGAGGATCGACGACGTGAACGGGTCCCACTCGACCAACTGCGTGCCCGGCTCGACTTCCTGTCCGTCCTGGACGTGAAGGCGAGAGCCGTACGCCAGCGCATAGCGCTCCTTTTCGCGACCCTTGGAGTCGGCGATGAGGAGCTTGCCGTTACGGTTGACGACAATCAGATCACCCGACTTGGCGTCGACCGTCGACACGTTCAGGAAGCGCACCGTGCCGGGGTTCTTCGCTTCGTGCTTCGACTGCTCGGAGACTCGCGACGCCGTACCGCCGTAGTGGAAGGTACGCATCGTGAGCTGGGTACCCGGCTCGCCGATCGACTGTGCGGCGATGACGCCCACCGCCTCGCCGATTTCCACGCGCCGGCCCGAGGCCAGGTTGCGCCCGTAGCAGGCGATGCAGACTCCGCGGCGCGTCTCGCAGGTCAGCACTGAGCGGATCTTGACCCGCTCGATGCCGGCCCCCTGAATCGCGTTCGCCAGCTCCTCGGTGATCTCCGTTCCGACCTCGATCAGCACGTCGCCGGTCATCGGATCGTAGATGTCCTCCTGGGAGACCCGACCGACGATGCGATCCCGCAGGGCCTCGAGGATCTCGCCACCCTCCATGATCGCCGACACGTGAATGCCGTCGATCGTGCCGCAATCCGGTTCGTTGATGATCACGTCCTGAGCGACATCGACCAGACGCCGCGTCAAGTAGCCGGAGTCGGCGGTCTTGAGCGCGGTGTCCGCGAGGCCCTTGCGGGCGCCGTGGGTAGAGATGAAGTACTGCAGGACCGACAGGCCCTCACGGAAGTTCGCCGTGATCGGAGTCTCGATGACTTCGCCCGAAGGCTTCGACATCAGACCGCGCATACCGGCCAGCTGCCGCACCTGTTCGCGCGAACCTCGCGCGCCGGAGTCGGCCATCATGTTGATCGGGTTGAACTCGTCGCGCTCGATCTCGACCTTCTTCATCTCGCGGAACATCTCTTCCGAGACCTTCTCGGTCACTCGGTGCCAGATGTCGATGATCTTGTTGTGGCGCTCGCCCTGGGTGATGACGCCGGCCGACCGCTGCTTCTCGATTTCGAGAACCTCGGTCCTGGCCTGGTCGAGCATCGCGCCCTTGGCCGTCGGGATCACCATGTCCTCGACGCCGATCGAAATTCCGGCCTTCGTCGCGTACAGGAAGGTGATCTTCTTCAGATCGTCCAGCATCTTGACCGTCAGATCGTTGCCGTGCTTGATGTAACAGAATCCGACGAGATCCTGCAGGCCGCGCTTTTTCAACAGGCCATTGATGAACGGGATCTCCTCGGGCAGATTCATGTTGAGGATCACCCGGCCGACGGTGGTCTCGATCAGCGCCTTGTCCATCGTCTCGACTTCGGCGTGAACGACATCCTGATTGTCGAACTGCGTCTCGAGGTTGGCGTACAGACCCGAATAGCGCACGCGGATGATGGTGTGCGTCTCGACGACACCCTCGTGCAGCGCGAGCAGGACCGAGTCGAAGTCGACGAACGACTTGCCTTCGCCCTTGGCGCCCTTCTTCGACATCGTCAGGTAGTAGCCGCCGAGCACCAGATCCTGCGACGGCACGGCCAGCGGCCGACCGTGCGCCGGCGACAGGATGTTGTTCGCCGCCAGCATCAGGACATGACACTCGATCTGCGCCTTCGGCGACAGCGGCACGTGGACGGCCATCTGGTCGCCGTCGAAGTCGGCGTTGAAAGCCGCGCAGACGAGAGGATGGATCTGGATCGCCTTGCCCTCGATCAGCTTCGGCTGGAACGCCTGGATGCCGAGCCGGTGCAGGGTGGGGGCGCGGTTCAGCATCACGGGGTGGTCACGAATGACCTCCTCGAGAGCGTCCCAGACCTCGTCCTCCTCGCGCTCGACCATCTCCTTCGCCGCCTTGATCGTGCCGACGAAGCCCTTGAGCTCGAGCTTGTTGTAAATGAACGGCTTGAAGAGCTCGAGCGCCATCTTCTTCGGCAGGCCGCACTCGCGCAGAGAGAGCTCCGGACCGACGACGATGACCGAACGGCCGGAGTAGTCGACGCGCTTGCCCAGGAGGTTCTGGCGGAAGCGGCCCTGCTTGCCCTTGAGGGTGTCGGAGAGCGACTT
>JBDTQT010000269.1:0-5161 GCA_039932055.1 Thermoanaerobaculia bacterium | reverse complement strand
CCCCGACGAGGGCCGGCCGGATGCGCGCCGGGCGACTCTCCGCCGGGGCGGCGACGACCAGCACGTAGTCGCCCGCGGCGAGCTCGGACCACTGCACGACCCCATCGCCGAGGAATCGCCCGCCGGCGTCGAAGAGAAGCGTTTCGACGCCGCCTTGATCGGTGCGCACGCCGACCCCGACCACCCCGGCTCGCGCGACGTGAAAGCCGAAGCCGCGGCTGTCGCCCGGCGCGAGGAGCGACTCGGAGCCGAGGCCCTCGGCCAGCGACTCGAGCGGCTCGGCGACCATCGTGACCCTGCCGGTCAGCTCCTCGCCCGCCAGCGCGCGGAGCGCGATCGCGGATCTGCCGGCCGGGAGCACGGCGTCGAAGCTCGCCCCCTCGGGATAGACCTCCGAGCGGCGTCCAGGCGTAGCGAGTGAAACAGCGACAGGACTCGTACCGCGCAACTTGAGGAGCGCCGGGGCGGCGACCTCGACGCTGAAAAGCTGCGACGCGCCGGCGAGATCCACCGTCGCCGGCAGCGTCAGCGTACGCGCCGCCCCGGCGGCATCGACGGCCGGGCTCGCCGGACGATCGCCCGCGCCGCCGTCGTCGATCCAGGCCGAGACCAGGCCGGGAGGATGAGCGAAGCGCAGCGAACCACCGGCGGAGGTCAGCTCGAAGTCGCTGCCGCGCTGAATGCGGCCTTCGCCGCCGATGAAGAGTCCGCGGCCGGCGCCGCGCAGATGCAGGCGGCGCTCGCCGCCGGCGGCAGTACCGGCCACCGCAACGCGAAAAGCTCCGGCAGAGGAAAAACGCTCCTCGAAACGTCGTTGGTCGGTGAGCAGGAACTCAACCGCGGCCGAGGGCACGGCCGCCGCAACATGCGGAAGGAGCTCGAGGCTGACTTCCGCTGCTGAAGCTTCGCCGCCAAAGAGCAGTAGGCGGCCCGAGCCGGTGACCAGCGTCTCGGTGGTCGCCTCGACCGGCGCCCAGACGAGCGCCTCGGCGTCGTCCTCGGCCTCGGGGTTCGCGGCCGCGAGGGCGAGCACGGCTGTGCCGGGAGCGAGCGTCAACCGGATCTTCTTTTCTCCCGCTGGCAGCTCGAGCACACGCGCTTCGCGCGCACCCGCCGCCGCTCGCCCCGTGCCCCAGGCGAAGCGCTGACTGCTGGCGCTCGACGCCAGCCAGCCGGAGAGCCGGGCCTCGACGGAGCTCGAACCCGAATTCCACAGTTCCACAGCTCTACCCTTACCGGCGCCTTTCGCGCTCCGCACGCGGCCCCCGCTCGTCGGTCCCCATGCCGTGGCCGGCCCCACCGTGCCGCGGCCGTCGAGGAAGCCGACGACCGGTTCGCCGGCCATCGCCTCGAGCTCGACGACGGCGGCGCCGCCGTCGGCGACGTCGCAGGTGATCGGCGAGCCCGGAGGCAGAGCCAGCGCCAGCGGCTCGCCCTCGCCGATCCGGGCGCGACGCGCCTGGGCCCGTGCGCTCCCGCCTTCCGCCAACGCGACGGCGAGCGGCATGGCGAGACCGACCGGTGCAAGTGTCGGCGCGGCGCGCGCGAAAGTCGATCCGGCGGCGAGCGCCTGCAGCAGCTCCGGCTGACCGTCGTCGGCGCCGTCGCGCCGGAAGCAGCCGGGCTCCGCGAGGTCGACCACCGCCACGGCGAGACGAGGCTCGACTCCCGGCAGCGCTACGAGCTCGAAGCCGCGCGCCAGGTCGGCTTCGCTGCGATGCGGCATGGCGCCGGCATACACCGTGACTTCGGCGGTCACTGGACGGCGGTCGAGCGACCAGATCCGCAGGCGCAGGTCGGCGGTGCTCTCGGCCAGCGGCAGCGCCAGCCGGACCGCCTGACCCGAGGTCGACGCGCGTACCCGCCAGGCATCCGCCGTGCGCTCCTCCAGCGCCAGACCGAGGCTCTCGCCGGCATGCGCGCCGACGGCGACGACCTCCGACCCGGCGGGTCGGGTGAGCGGCACGACCACGGCCTCGCCGGCGACTTCGAACCGGGCGCGCACTGCCGGTGCGGCAGCCGTCATCGGTTCGGCGATGCGCTCGCGCAGCGCTCGCATGGTGATCGTGGTTCTGGCCGAGGCGGAGCCGACCGGATCGACCCGCAGTCGGTAGCGCCCCGGCGCCAGGCGCTCGGTGAGCAGGAAGTTCCAGTCGCCGGGGCGATCGTCCACCGCGGCGATCGGCGCGCCGAGGGCGTCGAGCAGCGTGGCGCGAACGTCCTGGCGGCCGAAGGAGGCGAGCTCGATCTGGGCACCGCCCGGCGCAGCGCCGACCGAGAGCCAGACCTCGGCGGGGGCGGAGACCGTGCGCGCGTCGCCGTCGACCAGGTCGTCGGTGTGTACCGAAACGCGGTAGTGCAGCCGGTTGTTGCGCCGCGACGACTCGGCGGCGAGCTCGTACTCGCCCGCCGCGAGCTCGCCGTGGAAGCTTCGACCCGGCGGCACCAGTCCGCCGTCCGGCAGCGCGCCGCCTGCCGGGAGCGCGCGAATCTGGCCCAACATCTCGTCGGAGAGCGTGATCGTCACCCCGGTCGTTGCCGGCAGGGTGAAGCGCCAGAGATCGGGCTCCCGCGGTGCCCCTTCCTCCGGTTCGAGCCAGAGGTTCGACGCTTCGCTGCCGAGGGCCAGGAGGTGCGGACCGTGTCCGGCGAGCTCTACCGACGCCTTTTCCATCGCCGCCAGGACAACGGCGCGCGCCGGTACCGCCTGCGGCAGGACGATCAGGCGGTATTCGCCCGGCTCGAGATCGACGCCGAGCTCGCCTTGGGCCAGCGGGGCGGCGACCGGCCAGCCGTCGGCGTCCTCGAGGCGCAGCGGGAAGAGATTGCGCAGCCCCCAGGCGGTGAAGATGAAGCGCCCCGCCTCGGCCACCGTCAGACGGTACGAGAGCGCCCGCCGTGGATCGATCGTGGCGCGCGCCGGAATGCCCACCGACAGGGTGCCCGACTTCTCGATCGCCGCACGCGCCATCTCGAGGCCGAGATGGCCGGCGCTCGCCCCGCGCGGCCGAACGGTGAGCTGGTAGTCCCCTTCGCGCAGATAGGCAGCGAGCGCGAAGTTGCGCCCGACGCCGTTCTCCGCCTGCGACAGGAGGTTGGCGCGCGTGCGCGTGCGCAGAGCGCCGCCGGTCGCCAGCAGCCCGGACGATTCGATCCGGTAGAGCGCTGGGTCATCGGCCGCCACGAGGAAAGTGCGCGCCTCGCCGGCTGCCAGATCGAACGCTTGCGACGCAGCCACCGCGAGGCGCGGGAAGTCGGGCAGCGCGGCGAGCCTCGCCGCCGGCAGCTCCGGCAACGGCGTCGTCGCGAGCTGCGCTTCGGCCACCAGGCCGACCGAGGCCAGGACAGTCACGTCGCTGGTCGAGCGCACCCGCAGGCGATGCTCGCCCTTGTCGACCCGTGAGTCGGCGGCGCCGAGTGCCGCACCGGCCCAGGCGGCGCCATCGAGCGAGAGCTCGAGCCCGCCGCCATCCTCGGTGAGAGCCCGCACCGAGCTGCGCTCGGCGGCGCGAATGCGCAACTCGACCTCCTCGCCCGGCCCGAGGGCGAGTGGCAGTGCCGCGGCGAGATCGAGCGGCAGCTCGCGCACCACCATGCCGGCCTCGACCCCCGGCTGCTGGCTCAGGTAGAGGTGGTAGCCGAGCCTGGCATCGAGCGCCTGGACGCCCAGCTGCACTGACGGCCGCGGCGGCTCGACCGCCACTGCCGGCGCCCCTTTGGCGGCGAGCTCGATCTCGGCGATGCCGGCCTCGACCGGCTGCAGGGTAAGGACGTAGTAGCCCGGGTCGAGCTGCCATTCGGCCGGCGCGCTGCGCATCGGCGGCGTCTGCCAGCCCGCCGGATAAGCGTCGATGAACAAAGGCTCGAAGCGGAACTGCGCCGCCGTGCCGCGCGACTCGAGGACATAGGTGCCGGCCTGCTCGACCTTGACGAAGAGCGTCGCCGCGTCGAGCAGGTTGAAGCGCCGCGCCCAGCCGGCGACACCGGAGAGCATGACGGTCTCGCTGGCGATGACCTCGCTCCTCCTCCTCGCACCGTCACCCTTGCGGACGAGGATCGCGGTCGGTTCGATCGCGTCGGCGACCGGGCCGGCATGCACCGTCGAGATCCAGTACTCCGAGTGCACGGCGCGAGCGTTCAGCTCGCGCTCGCGGGTGCGCGCGAAGTGTTGCAGGACGTAGGGCTGGCCGGCGACACCCCGAACCGTCACGACGACCTGAGCGTCGGGGTCGGTGGCGGTACGGATCTCGCCCACCGGCGGAACATTCTCCTTGGTGATCGTCTCCCTGGGTCCGCCGGTCGCGAATGGGTGGTTCTCGTCGAGCGTCACCAGCGAGAGCTCGACGCTCGCCGCGACACCGGATTCAGCGCGCGGCGCCTCGGGGAGCTCCAGGCGGAAGTAGTCGGCGGCGCCCGAGACCAGCACGCGCTCGAACCCGAGCGGGCCGATCGTCCGCCGCTCGCGCAGCGTCTGGGCGTCGCGCGGCCAGCCGAAGCGCAGATGGAACGGCCGTTCGACGCCACTCGCCGACCAGGGAACCTCCGGTCCGCCGTAGGCAGTGAGGCGGTAGAGGCCTGGCGGCAGGTCGGCGGTCAGCTGGCAGAGTTGCAGCGGCCGCCCGCTCTGCGGCTCGACAACGCTCATCGTCGGCGCGGCGTCGACCAGCCAGGATCCGCCCTGCCAGAGGCGCAGGTCGGCGAGGTTGCGGCCGGCGGCCTCGAACACGACCCGGCGGCGCTTCGGGATCTCGATCCACCAGGAGAGCTGTTCGAGGTCGGCGAGCTCGCCGTCCACGGCCTTGCCCTCGACAAGTTGCTCGGCGGCGGCACCTGCCAACAACGGCTGCACGGAGGCACCACGGTCTCGGAACGGGAGCGCCGAGAGCGTCGCTTCGCCGGTCGCCAGTTTGCTGCCGAAGGTCAGAACTCGCACCGTGCCGCGGTCGAGAAAGAGGTCGACCCGGCCGTCCTGCTTTCCCGTCTCGCCGGAGAGCTCGCCGGCGCCCGACATCCGGTCGAGCACCTGGAGAGCGGTCCCGCGGGCGCTCGCCACGCGGATCGAGTAGCGCCCGAAGTCGGCGACCTCGAGCTCCGCCACCTGGCGGCCCGCAGCCGGCAGGATCGCCGGCCGCAGGCGGGTCGCCGGGGGGGCGCCGTCGGC
>JBDTQT010000268.1:0-5179 GCA_039932055.1 Thermoanaerobaculia bacterium | reverse complement strand
GCGAACATCATGTGCAGGAAGTTCTCGGTGTAGGAGAGGTCGTTGATCGGGTACATGAACGGCTGGCCGATCGACTTCTTGTACGAGAAGGCGGCGACGGTCTTCGCCTTGGCCAGCAGGCGGACGATGTTGAGATCGACGTCGTCGGTTTCGGAGTAGTAGGTCGAAAACGAGGCCACCATTGCCGAGAGGATCGCCATCGGATGCGCGTTCGGCGAGAAGCCCTCGAAGAACTTCTTCATGTCCTCATGGATCAGGCTGTGTCGCGTGAGCTTGTCTCTCCACGCCGCGAGCTCCTGCTTGGTCGGCAGGTGGCCGTAGATCAGCAGAAAGGCGACCTCGGTGAAGCGCGCCTGCTCGAGCTCCTCGATCGGATAGCCGCGATAGCGCAGGATCCCCTTGTCACCGTCGATGAAAGTGATGGCACTCCTGCAGGAACCGGTGTTGCCGTAGCCGTCGTCGATCGTGATCGCGCCGGACTTGTCGCGCAGCTTGGAGATGTCGATACCGATCTCGCCCTCGCTCCCCACGACCACCGGGAGCTCGAGCTCCTTGCCTTCCAGAACCAGCTTCGCTGTGCTCATCTCGTACCACCTCTCGTGATCTGTCGCTCGGACACTGCCGCGAGAATATGCCGCGGCGCGGCACATTCTACCTTTCACTTCCCGACCGGGACAAGGATACGAGAGCGCGGGCCTGGATCGCCCGCCCCAAAGGAGAGCAGGCCGCCAGGGAGATTCCCGCCTGCCGTCAGAGGTCGGCAGCCACTTCGGCGAGCGCGCCATCCAGGGCCGCCAGCAGCAGATCGGCGTCGGCAGCCGTGAAACAGAGCGGCGGGCGGATCTTGAGGACGTTGTGGTGCGGTCCGTCGGTACCCAGGAGCACGCCGCGGTCGCGCATCCGGTCGGCGATCTCGCCTGCCGCGTTCCCCGCCGGCGCCAGCGTCGTGCGGTCGCGCACCAGTTCGACGCCGACGAACAGACCGGCGCCGCGGACGTCACCGATCAGTCCATGCCGCTGCTGGAGGTCGCGCAGGCCGGCGAGCAGGTGGTGGCCGACGGTCCGGGCGGAAGCCTGCAGGCCCTCCTCTTCGACCACGTCCAGCGTCGCCAGCGCGGCGGCGCAGGCGGCGGTCGAGCCGCCGAAAGTGGAGAAGAACTCCATGCCGTTGGCGAACGCCGCGGCGATCTCCGGTGTCGTCACCACCGCCCCCATTGGAAAGCCGTTGGCGATCGGCTTGCCGAGGACGACGATGTCCGGCACCACGGCGTAGCGCTCGAACGCCCAGAAGGTGTCACCGGTGCGGCCGAAGCCGGTCTGCACCTCGTCGGCAATGCAGAGTCCGCCGGAGGCACGCACCGCGGCGTAGACCGCCGGGTAGAAGCCCGCGGGCGGCACGATCTGCCCGCCGACGGAGGGCAGCGTCTCGGCGAGGTAAGCCGCGAGCCGGCGGCCGCTCGCCTGTGCCGCGGCAATCACCTCGGCGACCCTTCCGGCATAGCGCGGGCCAGCGTAGGAATCGGTCGGATCGCCGGCGCGGAACTCGCCGCGATAGGTGTCCGGCACCGGCGTGAGATGTACCCAGTCGGGCCTGCCCTCCCCTCCCGGGCCGTCGTGCTTGTAGGGACTGAGATCGATCAACGTCGTGGTGTGCCCGTGATAAGCCCCCGCCATGACGAGCATGTCGCGGTGTCCGGTCGCCGCTCGCGCCAACCGCAGGGCGAGCTCGTTCGCCTCGCTGCCGCTGGCGGTGAAGTAGCAGACCGAAAGCGCCGGCGGGAACTTCGCTGTCAGGCGACGCGCGTACTCGAGAATTGTGGGGTGCAGGTAGCGCGTGTTGGTATTGAGCAGCGCGAGCTGGGAGACGACCGCCTGCACCACCTTCGGATGACTGTGGCCGACGTGCGGCACGTTGTTGTAGGCGTCGAGGTAGCGCTGGCCATCGGCGTCCCAGAGCCAGGCACCGTGCCCGCGCACGATCTCGAGCGGCGCGCGGTAGGACAGGCTGAGGTTCGCGCCGAGGAGCCGCCGCCTCTCTGCCAGCAACGCCTCGCTGCCCGGGCGCCTCGGTGGAAAGAGATTCAGCGGCAGCCGCGCGACGAGATTGGGGTCCGGGCAGAGGGAGAGCCAGAGAGGACGCTCCGAAGGCCGGCAGGAGCCGATGAAGTCGCCGCTCGCGCCGAGCATGTCGAGGACGAGCTGGAGATGCAGATGGGGCGGCCAGTTGCCGTTGACCGGGAAGTCGCCCAGTGTGGCGAAAGGCTCCCCTTTGCGGACGACCGCGCCCGCAACCAGTCCGACGAGCGACTCCCGGCTCAGGTGGCCATAAAGAGTATGGAATCGAAGGGGGCCCTGGTCGTCTTCCACGCGGTGCTCGAGCACGATGCATGGGCCGTAGTCGAACGGCGCGGCGTTGTCGGCGAAGCTGTGGACGACGCCGTCGAGGGGGGCGCAGACCGGCGTCCCGGCGGGCAGGAAGAGGTCGAGGCCGAGGTGCACCGTGCGCCATTCGTCGCGCTCGTCGCCGCGGTGGCGATAGGCCGCGCTGGCGTAGACCGGCCTCGCCTCGTCGTAGCCGCCGATGGCGGCGACGGCGCCGGCCGCTCGGATGCGCGCGAAGACGCGCTCCGTCCAGGCCGCGACGTCTTCGCGCTCGGCGGGCGACCCGAGCTCGGGGCTGCCGGCGCTCCAATCGGCGTAGATCAGGGGCACCTGGTCCAGACCGGCGGCGAGGTCGGACGCGAAGAGCGGAGCGATGTCCGCACGGTGCCGCTCGAGCCAGGCGACGACGCGCGGCGAGTCGGGATGCGCCGCCATCCCGCAGGCGGCGCGATAGGTGTACAACGCCCGCTGTGGCGCCACGGCCGAGAGCGCCTCGAGAAGCTCCCAGGCGGGCCGTTCGCTGATGGTGAGATAGGTATTGCCCGGCTCGACCGCCCGCTGGTAGGCCGAGTTGGTCACGCTGACGCACAGGCGCAGACAGACCAGGGCATGGAAGATCTCGAGCTCCGCCGGCTCGAGCGGGAGCTCGGCGTGGTAGCCGGTCAGCAGCCGCGCGATGCCGGCCACCGGATCGCAGAGACCCATCGCGGCGTAGGCGGCGGCGATCGCCGGCTCGCAGACGACGTTCGACCAGCAGAGGTCGCCGAAGTCGATGACGCCGGCGACGACCGGCGGGGAGAGCGCGCCGCGCCGGTCGCTGGGGCTGGCGACGACGACGTTGTGGTCGTTGGCGTCGTTGTAGATCACCCCCTGGCGGAGCCGTTCGAGTGCCGGCCGCACGCGAGCGTCGAAGTCGGCGAGCCAGCGCTCGACCAGCTCTCGCCGCGGTGCGGAATCGATGTGCCCTAGATAGGCGCGGATCCAGCCCGCCTGCCGCAGATCCCATTTGAGCTCGCGGCGCGCCGCCGCAGGCGCGAAACCGGCAAGACCGCGATCGATCGCCCCCAGCGTCGCGCCGAGGCTTTCGAGCAGCGACCCGCGCCGGCGCGTCGGGGCGGCAAGCTCCGACCACAGACGCCCCGGCAGAAAAGTAAGCAGGCGCACCCAGTGGCGTCCGCCGGAGGGGGTCTGGATCTCGACCAGTTCGGCGCCGTCGAGCGCCGGGACGACCCGCTGCAGCGCGAGGCCCGGCTCGCGACGCGCGAGGTAGGCGAGCGCCGCGTGCTGCAGCTCGATATTGGCGCCCGACTCGCCGGCGTGGGCTATCTTGAGGACGAAGTTCTCCCCACGATCGGCAATGTGGAAGTTGAGGTCGCGCTCGCCCGGCAGCTCGGTGGTCTCGCCGGCGATGCCGAAGAGCTCGCGGGCGATCGCGACTGCGTCGGCTAGGAGGAAGGCGGGCCGCGGCGAATGGATGGTCGGCATTGCCACCGATTTTAGCGTCGGAACTGGGAAGTGGCGCCGGCGCTGGCCGGCGGAGCTCAGTCCGGGTTGGTGTCGATGCGGATCTTCAGCTTCCTCGCCTTGTCGAGACCGTACTTGAGCGTCGACAGAGTCACCGTCTGCTCGTCGTGGCGCTTCTCGCTGTCGAGCCCCTCCGTGCCGCGATAGCCGTCGATCGTGTCGCCGGCCGCGTCCAGCCACTCGACGTCGAACTTCGCTTCCCAGTCCTTCGTCGAATCGTTGGTGAACTCGAGCTGGATCTGGACGTCGGCCAGATACTGGCTGTTGCCGGGGCGCATGAAGGTCGACTTGGTGAGGCCACCCTCGCGCACCAGGCGAACGCGGTGCAGAGTGACCGGCCCGTCGGTCGAGGCAAGGTCGATCCACTCGCCAAGCTTGAAGGCCACCGTCTTCTCGGCCGTGCCGGCGAAGGCGGTGAAGGGGACCAGGGCAGCGATGGCGGTGAGACAGAGCGTACGGACGAAGCGCATAGGTACCTCCCGGGAAAGAGGGCGATTCTAGCCTGCGGACCTATCGATCGGAACGTCGGTGCCCTCCACGGCAGCGTGCTCGCGGTCCCGTCCAGACCGGCTCTCATCGGTGCTCGCTCAAGCAGTGCCCCGGAAGGGTCTCCGGCACTCGAGAATTCGAGGTGGGCGACCAGCTTCAATAGGAGCCAACCTCGAATTCTCGAGTGCCGGAGACCCGGCGCCAGCAACTTCGAACGGTACTAAGCCTCGCGCAGCGCCGCGGTGACCGGCAGGCGCGCGGCGCGGATCGCCGGAAAGAGCCCGCCGATGAGCCCCATGACGACGGCGTACGTGATGCCGATGACCAGCAGCTTCGGCGTCACCGCGAAGCGGAAGGCGACCTGCGAGAAGCTCTGCCAGTTGAGCGTCGCCGCCTGGAAGCCGTCGAAGCCGAAGTAGGCCGCGATGGCGCCGAGGACGCCGCCGACCAGCGACAACACCAGCGACTCGGCGAGCACCGAAGCGACCACCGGCGCGGCGCGGAAGCCCAGAGCGCGCAACGTCGCGATCTCGCGCGTGCGCGCCGAGACCGCCGAGTACATCGTGTTGAGGGCCCCAAACACCGCGCCGAAGCCCATCAGGACGGCGATGATCGTCCCCAGGCCGGTGATGATCTGGGTCAGCCCCTTCGACTGGCCGGCGAAGTACTCGCTCTCGCGGTCGACCTGCACGTCGAGACGCGGGTCCTTGGTGATCGCGTCCTTGAAGGTCTGGAAGTCGTCCTTCGAGGCGAGCTTGGCGCGCACCGACTGGAAGAAGTTGCC
>JBDTQT010000267.1:0-5180 GCA_039932055.1 Thermoanaerobaculia bacterium | reverse complement strand
GCGGTGACGACGTTGGCGACGTTCTCGAGGTCGAGGAACTGCGCCCGGCGGGCGAGCTCGTTGCCGTAGGCGGCGTCGAACTTGCCGAGCCGCGCCAGCGCCCGCAGCGCCCAGGTGCGCTCGCTCCACGACTCGCCGTCGGCGAAGCCCGAGTAGTCCGACCGTAGAGCCTGCTCGAGCGCCCGCGTCAGGCGGGCGAGAAGCTCGGCGTCGACCGTGTAACCACCTTCACGCGCCTCGGCGAGGAACTCGGCGACCCACGAGGTGAGCGCCACCGATCCCGCGGAGCCCGGCCAGTAGGCGACCAGCCCGCTCGGCTGCTCGACCAGCGGAACCCAGTCGAGCGTGTCCTTCACCGCCCGATCGAGCGCCGCCTCACCGCCATCGAGATGCAGCACGTCGCGGAAACGGCGCAGCGCGAGCTGGGCGCGCGCCGTCGACAGCCGCTGCTCGGTGCAGCCGTAGGGATAGCGCAGCAGGAAGTCGAGCCCCGAGGCGAGCTCGAGGATCCCGGGCTCGTTCGACGCCAGGAGCTTGCGCCGCAGCGAGCCCGGACGTGCCGCCTCCGCCGCCTCCGGCAGCTTCCAGGGCGTGCCGGGCACGAGCGTCGCGAGGGCGGTCGCCACGACGCGATCGCGGTCGTCGCGCAGCGGCAGCCGCACCTCGACCGCGTCGCCGGCGCCATCCGAGTTGCGCTCGGCGCCGATGTGGAACAGGACGTCGTTGCGCGTCAACCGACCCTCGCCGTCGTAGGCCGGAGTCGGGATCGTCACCGGGAAATCGAAGCGCAGGGCGCGGTTCGCCACCCAGTCGAACGATTGCGTTGCCGGCCCGTCGAGCTCCACGCCTTCGAACCTGGCCGAGACTTTGCCGGGACCGACCTCACCCTCGACGACTCGTCCGGTCGCCGCCGCCAGGAAATGGTCGCCGGGGCGCACGAAGCGCGGCAGCGCCGGCTGCACCACCACCGGCTGGCGCACCTCGAGATGCCCGACGGCGAAACCGAATCGTTCAACGCCCGAGACCGCTTTGGCGCGCAGCTTGAAGTTCGTCAGGTCGTCCGAAAGCTTGACCTTGACCCGCGCCACGCCGTCCGGCCCGACGACGATCGTCGGGTTGTAGTAGGGCACCGCCTGGAAGTTCTTGCGGATCGTCTGGCGGTCGAGGAGATTCTTGCCCTCCTCGCCCTCGTCGCCGCCGGGCCGCTCGACGAACGGCAGGAAGCCGAAGATCAGCGAGCGCGTGTCGCGCGCCGAGAAGAACGAGCGCACCGCGGCGAGGAAGGAGGGCAGCGGATCGAGCCGCGCCTCGCGGCCGAGGGCGAGCACCGCCTGATCGACCAGCCAGAGTGTCACTTCGCCGGCGACCGGCGCGCCATCGGGATCCTTCAGCCGCACCGCGACTTCGATCTCCTGCCCCGGTCGCGCGCGCTCCGGGTACTCGAGCTCCACTACCAGCCGGTTGTCCTTGGGCTCGACATCGAGCCAGGCGGTGGCGCCGAAGGTGGACGGCCGCCCGAGATCGGTGGCGTTTCCCGGCACCGGCCGCGTCCCGGCGAGTCGGCCGCGCATGAGCAGGAAGTGCACCGGCAGACGTGGCGCCCAGTCGCCTGCGATCGGCAATTCGAAGGTCGCCTGTCCGCCGCGCACCGGCAGCCAGCTGTAGCGGTTGCCGTCCGGTGCCTCGACCACCGCCAGCGCCTCGCCGTTCTGGAACGGACTCTGGAGAACTAGCCGGGCGCGCTCGCCGGGCTCGTACTTCGCCTTGTCGGGAGTGACCTGGAAGACCGCTGCCGGCGGCTTCTCCCACGCCACCGGCTCGCCGCCGCCGGCGAACAGGTCGACGGCCACGGTCTGGGCGCGGCCTAGGTGGTCGTGCGCCTCGAGCTCGACGACGTAGACGCCGGCCTCGGGCAGCTCGAGGTCGATCGCCTGCGCTTCGGCAGCAGAGACGACCTGACGCTCGAGGACTTTCTCGTCGACCACCTCGGTGATGTAGCGCGCCACGCCGTCGGAGAAGTCGCTGGCGCGCAGATGCGCGTGCCACTGGCGATGGATCAGGCGCACCGTGACCTTCTGTCCGGAAATCGGTTTGTCGTCGGGGCCGACGACGAGGAAGCGCGGCCTGAGCGGCCCGCCGCCGGTCGCGCGCTCGACGTAGCGCGGCACTTCGAGCCCGAGCACGAAGGGCGGCAAGGCGACGATCGAGCGTGTCGAGGTCACGGTCTGGTCGTCGGCACCGACCACCGTCGCCTCGACGACGTAGGTGCGCGGCTGGGCGGTCGCCTCGACCGCCGGATTGAGCGCCAGCTTCGCGTGTCCCGACTCGTCGGTGCTGTCGGTACGTTCGAGCGCCGGCGTCGATTCGAAGCGCGCGACGCGCGAGAATCGGCCGTCCGAGGAATAGAAGAAACCGGTGCGTGCCTTGGGTGTCCACTCGTAGGGGAACTGCGTCACCCGCCAGGCGACCGGTCGCGCCGCGACCCGTCCGCCGGCGTAGTAGCTCGCTGTGAGGTCGACGTCGAACGGCCGGTCGAGCGCGGCGCGCTCCGGCGCGTCGAGCCGCACCTCGAACTGTGGCAGGCGATAGGCCTCCTTGCGGAAGCTCGTCGTGCCGGTGAGCTGGAGCTCGCTGTCCGTGAGCTCGAAGCGGACGCGGTAAGTGCCGGTCGGCAAGTCCTTCTCGTCGAACTTCCAGTAGAAGCTGCCGTTGTCCGCGACGGTCAGCGGATACCGCCAGACGAGATCACCCGGGCCTTCCACGACGAGGAACCCGGGGCCGGAGAGCGCTTCGAGGCGCCCTTGATAGCGCTGACGGAGGAATCCCTTGATGTGCACCGGTTCGGCCGGGCGGTAGACCGGACGTTCGACGAACAGATGCGCCAGCCCCCTCGGCTGCTCGCCACGCCAGCCGAGATCCTCTTGCGTCCACTGCAACCAGCTCTCGCCGGACGCCGTCCAGCTGCCGTTCGCAAAACTGTCGGGGGACTGCCGCGGGTCGAGGGCCAGCGAATCGTCACCGCGCGTGACGACGATCCGCCTCACCTCCCGGCGCACGTTCTCGCCATTCTGAGGGGTCCCCGGCGCCTCCCAGACGAGTCGGCCCGCAGCGTCGGTGGTGCCGCGAAAGAGCGCTTCCCAGGCGACGTCGGTGCGCCCGCGGCGCACGCTCCCCTCGACCGTGACCGCGGCACCGGCAAGCGGCTGCGCCGTCGCCAACGAAGTGACGACGAAGACCGTGCGCCGCGGCTCTTCGAGCGTCGTCAGCGCGAGGTCGGTCACTTGCAGGCGCATCCAGCTGCGCCGGCCCCCGGCGTCCCCGCCATCCACCCGGCGCAGGCCGACGAGGTAAGTCCCCGCCGCGCCGGCTCCGGAGAGTCGGGCGAGGTGCGGCGCGAGATCGAGACCGAACGCCGCCCCGGCGCCATCGCGGCGCAGCGGCAGATCGACCAGCACCGAGATCTCCGGCGAGCCGAGCGCCGCGATCTGCTGCGCCAGGCCGGCCGGCGAGATCGCCGGTTCGACGGCGGTATAGGGCTGCGGACGCTCGCCGGGCCCGGGCGGCCGCTGGCTCTCGTCGACCTCGACCGGGTGATCGGGGAACGGCCAGAACGAACGGTCGAGAGCAGCGATGCGATACAACCGCAGGTCGAGCCGCTCGTCGCCGCGACCGGTGAGCGGCACCATCTGCGGCCCCTGCCCGGGGCCGCCGCGCTCGACGACGCCCGAGGCGGCGCCCCAGTGCAGGTAGGGCTGCGGGCGGGCGAACGACAGGGTGAGCTCGTTCGGCGCCGTCAGGTCGAGCGTGCGACCGCTCAGGTCGCGCAGCGCGGCGGGGGCGAGGGTCACGCGGTAGGCGGTCTCGCGCGCGAAGTCGCCGCGCGCTTCGAGACGCTTGCCGGCGAGCGTGAAGGCGAAGTTCGCGACCGCCGGAGTAACGCGCACGAAATTGCGGCCGGCGATAACTCCAGACCCATCGGCGGCGGCCAACTGCTCGACTGGCGCGTTGAACTCGACCACGATCGCCGGATCGCTCTCCTCGCAGGCGAGCGCCTGCTCGCTCGGGTAGCGCGCGCCGCTCGCTACCACCGGCAATTGCGTCCGGCGGCAGCCAAAGCGCACGGCGCGGAACGGCTCGGCGGTCGAGAAGACCAGCTCGCTCATCGCTCTCTCGGCGGCGGATCCGGCAGCCGTCGCGATGCCGGCGGCGCCAGTCCCCGCACCCTCGTCGAGCCGCAGGGCGAAGCGAACGAAGACCTTGCGTCCGAGCGGAATTGCCTGCCGCAGACGCAATACGTAGCTCGCGGCGTCGCCGGGCGCCGCGCGCTCGACGCTCTTGATCTCGAAATCCTGGCGCGACAGCCGGCGGGCGTCGTCGCCGGCGAGGCCGGGCAACGGACGATGCTCGATCGACAGCGCCCGCGCCAGCGCCTCGGGCGCGATCGGCTCGGGGAAGGTGAGACCGATCGTCTCGAGCGGCGGCAAGCCTTCGGCCCCGGTTCTCGGCTCGCTTGCCGTCGGCGCCGCCATGAGCGTCGCGAGACGAAAGCTCTTGCCGTCGACCTTGACCGTGACCGTCGCGAGCGGCGGCCAGGGCTCGGCCGGGCGGAACTGCAGCGTACGCACATCGAGCCAGGTGAAGGCGCCGGGCTGCTCCGGCTGCATTTGAACGTAGCGCGACGGGGCGTCTTCGGCGCCGCCGGCCGCGGGGCCGGTCGGCGAAGCGAAGAAGATCGTCAGCGGATCCCAGCGCCGCAGGAACTGATCGGGGACGACGGTCGTCGTGCCGGCCTTCCCTACCTGCGCCATAAGGGGTAAAGAAAAGACCAGTAATGGGAAAAGAACCCGGAGGATGGCGCTGGATCGGCGCGCGCGAGCTCCCACTTCGACCCGCATGACGTCCTCACCCTGGAGTTTCATCTCACTCGCCCTCATCGCCATCGCCGATTTCATCGCTCGACTCGCTCTCTTCGGTCCACTCGCCTTCGTCCGTCGCCCCGTCGTCGTCGCCATCGTCGTAGCTCTCATCGTCTGCGGCACTCGCCGCGCGCACGCCGAGCCAGTCGACGGGGAGCGCCTCGGCGCCGGCAATGCCGGAGACCGCCGGAGTCTCACCGGCGGCGAGCGCCAGGAAGCGCCGCGCCTCTTCCGGCGGCGGTCCGTTGCCCGGCGGCGAGGCGC
>JBDTQT010000266.1:0-5204 GCA_039932055.1 Thermoanaerobaculia bacterium | reverse complement strand
CCCGCCAGGGGATGGCGGTGCCGGCGAATCTGCCGTCGGCGGCGCCGGTGCCGGGCAACGACCTCTACCTGACGATGGACGCCGCGCTGCAGCAGATTGCCGAGCGCGAGCTCGCCAAGGCAGCCGAACACTACTCCCCGCAGAGCGGCAGCGTGGTGCTGCTCGATCCTTCGACCGGCGCCGTGCTGGCGCTGGCTTCCTGGCCGACCTTCGATCCCAACCGTTTCGCCTCGGCCTCCGACGAGGTGCGCCGCAACCGCCCGGTGAGCGACGCTTACGAGCCGGGATCGACCTTCAAGATGGTGACCGCGGCGGCGGCTCTCGAAGAGGGGCTGATCGACCCCGACGAGGTGCTCGACTGCGAGATGGGCGGCATCACCCTCGCCAATGTCCGGATCTCCGACCACAAGAAATTCGGACTCCTCACCTTTCGTAACGTGATCGCCAAGTCCTCCAACGTCGGCACGATAAAGACCTCGCTGCGGCTCTCGAACGCGAGCTTCTACGCGATGATCCGTGCCTTCGGCTTCGGGCGGACCTCGGGGATCGATCTTCCCGGCGAGAGCCCGGGCCTGCTGATGCCGGTGGCGCGCTGGCCGGCGCTCGCCAAGGCCTACATCTCGTTCGGTCAGGGCATCTCGATCACGCCGCTTCAGCTCGCCCTCGCTTTCGGAACGATCGCCAACGGCGGCCGGTTGCTCGAGCCCTACCTGGTGCGGCAGTCGGGCAGCGGAGACTCGGCGAGGCTGCAGCATCCGGAGCCGGTCGAGCGCGGCCGGCCGATCTCCCCGAGAACGCTCGCAGTCGTCACTGAGTTGCTTGCCGGGGTGACGGCTGAGGGTGGTACCGGGCGGGCGGCGGTCGTGTCCGGATATCCCGTGGCCGGAAAAACCGGCACGGCCCAAAAGGCCGAGGCGGGCAAGGGCTACCTCGCCAACGAGTTCATCGCCAGCTTCGCGGGCTTCGCGCCGACGGCGCACCCGGCGATCGTCGCCGTCGTGGTGATCGACGATCCTCACGGCGGGTACCATGGCGGCGACGTCGCGGCGCCGGTCTTCGCGGCGATCGCGCAGCAGGCCCTGCTCTACCTCAACGTGCGGCCTGAGCGCGACAGGCCGGAGCGCTGGCCGGGCGAGCCCGAGCCGCCCTCCGCCGAAGATCCCGCAACGCCGGAGAATCCGCGGCCGCAGCCCGATCCGGAGTCGGGCATCGTCACTGCCGGCCTCGAGGCGGGAGCCCCATCGCCGGTGGCCCTGCCCGCCGGATCGCTGCCGGATCTCGCTGGAATGACCGCCCGGCAGGCGCTCGCCGCCACCGCCGACTTGCGGCTCTATCCGATCCTGCGCGGTACCGGCGTAGTGCAGCGGCAGGAACCGCCGCCGGGCTCGCCGATGCCGCCGCCCGGTGCGCGCGTCGAGCTCTATCTCGCCAGCGGAGCCGGCGGATGAAACTCTCGACGCTGATCAGGGATCTCGCCGCCTCAGGAGACCTCGGGAGCGACCCCGAGGTCTTCGGCGTTCGTCACGACTCGCGCACGGTCGGGCCGGGCGAGCTCTTCGTCACCTGGAGTGGCGCGAAGTTCGATGGCCGGCTCTTCGCCGGCCAGGCGATCGAGCGCGGCGCGGTGGCGGTCATCGCCGACCGTCCGCGCCCCGCGGACACGCCGCGCGAGGTTCCCTGGCTCGAGGCCGCCGATCCCCGCGCTCTCCTTGGGGACCTCGCCGCACCGCTCTACGGCCACCCGGACCGCGCGCTGACCCTGGTTGGCGTCACCGGCACGAACGGCAAGTCCACCGTCGTCGAGCTCTGCGCCAACATGCTCGAGGCGGCGGGGCTCCCCTGCGGGCGGATCGGCACGCTCGGCTACACCTTTGCCGGGGACGATCTGGCCGCCGGCCGGCCCGCCGAGCGCACGACGCCGGAGGCCTCGGATCTCTTCCGATTGCTCGCCGCGATGCGCGACCGCGGCGCTCGCGCGGCGGCGATGGAGGTCTCTTCGCACGCCTTGGTCCAGGGCCGCGTTCAGGGGGCCCGGTTCGACCTCGGGCTGTTCACGAACCTGACCCGCGACCATCTCGACTTCCACGGCGACTTCGAGACCTACTATGCCGCCAAGCGGCGCCTCTTCGACGTTCTCAAGCCCGGGGGCAAGGGCGTCGCGAATCTCGATGACGCTTACGGCAGGCGTCTCGCCGGCGAGCTCGGACTCGTTCACACTTTCGGTTCCTCGGGCTCGGGCGCGGCGGTGCGGCCAGCCGGCGTCGATCTCGACGGCGAGGGGATGCGCGGCGCGCTCGCCACGCCGCGCGGGCAGGTGCGATTCCGTTCGCCTCTTCTCGGGCGCTACAACCTCTCGAACCTGCTGGCGGCCGCGGCCGCTGCCGAGGCGCTCGAGCTGCCCTTCGAAGCCGTGGCCGCCGGGATCGCGAAAACCCGGCCGCTCGCCGGACGGATGGATGCCGTGCGCGCCGGGCAGCCGTTTCTCGCGGTCGTCGACTACGCGCATACCGATGCCGCGTTAGGGGCGGCGATCCGCTCGCTGCGCGAGCTCACCGGCACCAAGGTCGTGGTGGTCTTCGGCTGCGGTGGCGACCGCGATCCGGGCAAACGCCCGATGATGGGAAAGATCGCGGGCGATCTCGCCGACCTGCCGATCGCGACTTCCGACAATCCGCGCAGCGAGGATCCACTGGCGATCCTTTCGGCGGTCGAAGAGGGACTCAAGGCGAGCACCAACCGCAACTACCGCATCGTCCCCGACCGCCGCGAGGCGATCCGGCGCGCCGTGACGGTGGCGATGGGCGGCGGCTGGTCTGTCCTCGTCGCCGGCAAGGGTCACGAGAACGAGCAGATCGTCGGCAATCAGCGGCTGCCGTTCTCCGACCGGGGCGAGCTCGAGCGCGCGATCCTCGACCAGCGCCGCGCGGAGGAGCGAGTCTGAATGCTCTACCATCTGCTCTATCCGCTGCACGAACAGTTCGCGCTTTTCAACGTCTTCCGCTACATCACCTTCCGCACTGCTGGAGCGATCGTGACGGCGATTCTCCTCGCCTTGCTCCTCGGGCCGCGCTTCATCGCGACACTGCGGCGCCTGTCGGTGGGGCAGAACATCCGGGAAGTCGGACCACAGAGCCATCAGGTCAAGGCCGGCACGCCCACCATGGGCGGATTGCTTATCCTCTTCACTCTGGTGGTGCCGACGCTGCTGTGGGCGAATCTCGGCAATCTCTACGTCTGGATCGCGATCGGCGTCACCATCGGTTTCGGCGCCATCGGCTTCGTCGACGATCTCCTCAAGGTCCGCCGCCGGCGCAACCTCGGGCTTTCGGCGCGCACCAAGTTTCTGCTGCAGGTCGGCGTCGCGACGGTCGCCGGCTCGCTCCTGCGGGTGATGCCGATCGAGGGCGCGTTCGCGCCCACCCTCACCTTTCCGTTCTTCAAGGAACTGGTGATCAACCTCGGCATCCTCTACGTGCCGTTCGTCGTCTTCGTCATGGTCGGAGCCTCGAACGCCGTCAACCTGACCGACGGCCTCGACGGGTTGGCGATCGGCGCCACGCTGTTCGCGGCGGCGACCTACGCCATCTTCACCTACGTCGCGGGCAACCGCGTCGTCGCCCAGTATCTGCAGGTCGCCTACGTGCCCGGAGTCGGCGAGGTCACCGTCTTCTGCGGCGCGCTGGTCGGGGCGTCGGCCGGCTTCCTGTGGTGGAACGCCTACCCGGCGGAGGTCTTCATGGGCGACGTCGGCTCGCTCGCCCTCGGGGGCGCCATCGGCACCGTCGCGGTGCTCGCCAAGCAGGAGCTGCTGCTCGTCCTCGTCGGCGGCCTGTTCGTCATCGAAGCGCTCTCGGTCATCCTCCAGGTCGCCTCGTTCAAGCTGCGCGGCAAGCGGATCTTCCGCATGGCGCCGATCCATCACCACTTCGAGCTCGGCGGATGGGCCGAGCCGAAGATCATCGTGCGCTTCTGGATCGTCGCGGCGATGTTCGCCCTGGTCGCGCTGTCGACGCTCAAACTGCGATGACGATCCGCGCCTTCGATCCCGCCCGCCTCGAGCGCGTCTTCGTCCTCGGCCTCGGTCTGTCCGGAACCGCGGCGGCACGTCTCCTGCGCAAGCGGGGCATCGGCGTCGTGGCGAGCGATCGGCGCGGCGCGGCCGAGCTCGACGTCGACGACCTTGCGCGCGATGCCGGCGTCGAGCTGCGGCTCGCCGACCGCTCGTCCGAGCTTCCCTCCGGACTCGACGCCCTGGTGGTGAGCCCGGGAGTGGGTCTCGATCATCCTCAGCTGCGCCGCGCCTCGGAGCTCGGCGTCCCGGTGGTCGCCGAGGTCGAGCTCGCCTGGTCGTTCCTGGATGGGACCGATGCCACGGTGATCGGCATCACCGGCAGCAACGGCAAGTCGACGACCACGGCGATGACCGGGGCGCTTCTCGCCGGCGCCGGCTTCGCGGTCGAGGTCTGCGGCAACATCGGCCGTCCGCTCGCCGCGGTCGTCGACGGGCTCCCGCGAAGAGTTTTCGTCGTCGAGCTGTCGAGCTTCCAGCTCGAGACGATCGAGCGCTTTCGCCCGCATGCCGCGGCGCTGCTCAACATCTCTCCCGACCACCTCGATCGCCACGGCGATGTCGCCGGCTACCTCGCCGCGAAGCAGCGGATCTTCCTCAACCAGAGCCCGGGAGACGTCGCGGTTCTGAACGCCGACGAGCCCGAAGTGGCGGCCAGCCGGACGGCGGCGAGCCGGCGCTGGTTCTCGACCGCGACGCCCGACTTCTCCGAGCCGGGCTGCCGACTGGTGGGGGAGGAGATCCTGGAGAGCGGCGGCGAGGGCGACGGGCAGCTCCTCTTCACCCGCAGCGATCTCACCCTGCCGGGGCTGCACAACGTCGAGAACGCCATGGCAGCGGCGCTGTTGGCGCGAGCCGTTGGCGCACCCATCGCCGCGCTTGCGCCCGCGCTGGCCTCCTTCCGCGGTCTCGCGCACCGGGTCGAGCGCGTGGCCGAGCTCGAAGGCGTCGCTTTCGTGGACGACTCCAAGGGGACCAACGTCGCGGCGACTGCCCGTTCGCTCGAGGGCTTCGCCGACGGCAGCGTGCACGTCATCCTCGGCGGGCGGAACAAGGGCGCCGACTTCCGCTTTCTGCGCGAAATCGTCGCCCGCAAGGCGCGCCGCGCCTACCTGATCGGCGAATCGGCGGACGA
>JBDTQT010000265.1:0-5207 GCA_039932055.1 Thermoanaerobaculia bacterium | reverse complement strand
CCAGCAGTGGCGCACCTCGCCGACCGTCATCCCCTCGACGCAGTCGGCGAACGAGGTCATGACGCGACTGAGCGGGAAGAGTGTCGGCCGGCCGTCGAGGGTCGAGGTCGAAAGTGCCTGTCCGAGATCGTTCCAGACAGTGAAATTGAGCAGCGCCGCGTCCTGCCGCGTCGCCTTCGGTCCGGGCTTGCCCGGTTTCACGGTGAGCGTCCAGGCGCCGAGTCCTGCCTGCGTCGCCTTCGGATCGTGCGTCTTCAAAGCCGCCGGCGGGTCGGCGGTCCGCAGCACGGCGACCAGCTCGAGATCGAAGATGATCGCTTCCTGAGCGCCGGTCTGTGGGTTCTTCGGCGCCAGCTCGGCCGGGAACCAGAAGCGGCGCTGCTCGCCGGCGACCATGGCCGCGAAAGCCGTTTGCCAGGCCGGAATGAGCCGGTGCATCTGCATCCGGATGGGGTCCGGGGAGGCAAAAGTGTTCTGGACGACGGTGCCGTCCGTCCGCCGGCCGACGGCGAAAAAGGCGATCCAGTCCTGGGTGCGTGGCGAGACCTTGCCGGTGCCCGCCCGCAGCAGCAGGGTCGACATCCCCGAGGGCAGCTTCTTCGCGCTGGCGGGCGGGGTCGCGAGCTCCTGCGGAGTGGGAGCCGCGGGCGGCGGCGTCAACGGTTTCGGCGGCGGGCCGGGAGGGGCCGCTCCGGGAGCCGTCTGGCCGGAGAGCACCGCCGAGCTGCCCAGGACGGTCAAGGTAAGCGCCGCGAGGAGGCTGCGGCGGCGCGGCAGAGCGGATAGGATGAGCGGGCGGGGTTCGGAGAGTTCCATGCACCCCGAACCTTACCATCGCCCGGCAGGCGTGCCGTGCCCGTCGCCGCCCTCCAAACCTTTCTGCGAGTAGCGCCGTAAATCCGGTAGGAGCGTTCCCGAGCGCACATGATCCGTCTGCGAAATCTGCACAAGAGCTATACCGTGGGCCGCAACCGGCTCCATGTCCTCCAGGGTCTCGATCTGGATATCGGGGCGCGCGAGCTGGTGGCCGTCATGGGCGCTTCGGGCTCCGGCAAGTCGACCCTGATGAACATCCTGGGCCTCCTCGACCGTTACGACGAGGGCGAGTACACCCTCGACGGCTTCGACATGGGCGATCTCTCCGAGACCCGGGCGGCGCAGTATCGCAGCCAGTACATCGGCTTCGTCTTCCAGTCGTTCCACCTGATCCCGTTCAAAAACGCGGCCGAGAACGTCGCGCTGCCACTCTATTACCAGGGAGTCCCGCGCAAGGAGCGCAACGAGCGCGCCGCCGCCTATCTCGAAAAGGTCGGTCTCGCCGACCGCGCCGAGCACTTGCCGTCGGAGCTCTCCGGCGGACAGCAGCAGCGGGTCGCCATCGCCCGGGCGTTGGTCGCAAGCCCGAAGCTCCTGCTCGCCGACGAGCCGACAGGCGCCCTCGACTCGGCGACTTCGCGCGACGTGATGAAGGTGCTGCAGGGGGTGCAGAACGACGGCGTCTCGGTGGTCATCATCACCCACGAGCGCGACATCGCCCATATGACCGACCGCCTGATCCACCTCGTCGACGGCCGCATCGCCGGCGACAGCCGCCAGCACCGACTGAATCCGGACGATGTCGTGGTCGAGGTCGAGGCGCTCGACATGCCGCCGGCGGCGGCTCCCGTTGCGCCGGCGGGGTCGCCGCCGGAGGCCTTGGCGGGATGATCCGTCTCGACGCCTGGCAGGAGATCTTCGACACCGTTCGGCACAACAAGCTGCGCACGGCGCTGACCGGTTTCGCGGTGGCTTGGGGGATCTTCATGCTGGTCGTTCTCCTCGGCTCGGGCAAGGGCCTCGAGCACGGCGTCGACTACCAGTTCCGCGACGACGCGGTGAACAGCATCTGGATCTCCTCCGGCCAGACGAGCGTCGCCTACAAGGGGATGCAGCCCGGCCGCGACGTGCAGTTCGACAACCAGGACTACGACGAAGTGACGACGCGCGTCCCCGGGGTCGAGTACGCCAGCGCCCGGTTCTGGATCTTCGGCAGTCAGCAGGTCAACTACAAGAACGAGAACGGCAGCTATACGATCCGCGCCGTCCACCCCGGACACCAGGTGCTCGAGCGCACCAAGGTGATCCGCGGTCGCTATTTGAACGAGCTCGACCTCCGGCAGTTCCGCAAGAGCGCGGTGCTGGGGACCCTGGTCGCCGCCGCGCTCTTTCACGACGAGGATCCGATCGGCAAGGAGATCCGTATCGGCGGGATCTCGTTCAAGGTCATCGGGGTCTTCGACGACGAGGGCAGCGAGCGCGAACGGGAGTTCATCTACCTGCCGATCTCGACCGCGCAGCGCACGTTCAACGGCGGCAATCGACTCGGCCAGATTCTTTATACCACCGGCGATGCGAGCCTCGCCGAGAGCGAGAAGATGGCCGGCGCTTCGCGCCGCATCCTCGCCGTCAACCACACCTTCGACCCCGACGATCAGCGCGCCATCTACGTCAACAACAACGTCGAGAACTACCAGAAGATCCTGGCGCTCACCGGGGCGATCCGGCTCTTCGTCTGGGTGGTCGGGATCGGCACTCTGCTTGCGGGAGTCGTCGGCGTCTCCAACATCATGCTGGTCGCGGTGCGCGAGCGTACCCGCGAGATCGGCATCCGCAAGGCGCTCGGCGCGACCCCGAGCTCGATCGTCGGACTGGTGCTGCAGGAGTCGGTGCTGATCACCACCGTTGCCGGCTACGTCGGCCTGGTGCTCGGCGTGCTCGTCCTCGAGGGACTCTCGAGGGCGATTCCAGACGCCGCCTTCTTCCGCGACCCCCAGGTCGACATCCGGGTGGCCCTCTCGGCCACCGTGCTCCTCGTCGTCGCCGGTACCGTGGCCGGTTTCTTCCCGGCGCGACGCGCGGCTGCCATCCGCCCGATCGAAGCCCTGAGGGACGAGTAGTGTTCGACCTCGATCACCTGCAGGAGATCTGGACCGCGCTGTCGAGGAACCGCCTGCGGACCTTCCTCACCGCCTTCGGCGTCTTCTGGGGAATCTTTCTGTTGATGCTCCTCCTCGGCTCCGGCAACGGCCTGAAGAACGGCATCGACGCCGGCTTCTCCGGCGCGGCGACCAACAGCTTCTTCGTCTGGGGGATGCGCACCAGCAAGCCGTTCGCCGGGCTCCTCGCCGGCCGGTCGATCGAGTTCACCAACGCCGACGTCGAGGAGCTGCGGCGCCAGGTGCCCGAGGCCAAGGTCATCGCGCCGCGCCTGCAGTTGGGCGGCTTTCGCGGCGGGGCGACGGCGACGCGTGGCATCCACACCGGCGCTTATACGATCATGGGCGACATGCCGGAGATCGCCACCATCCAGTCTCTCGCCGTCACCCGCGGGCGCTTCCTCAACCGTCTCGACATCGAGGAGAAGCGCAAGGTCGCGGTCATCGGCAGCCGGGTGCTGGAGGTCCTGTTCGACAAGCAGGAGGATCCTCTCGGTCAGGGGATCCGCATCAACGGCGTCGAATTCCAGGTCATCGGCCTCTTCCGCTCCCGTCAGAGCGGCAACGACGGCCGGCAGGACGCCGAGACCATCTTCGTGCCGTTCTCGACCTTTCAGCAGGCGTTCAACGCCATGAACGAGGTGCAGTGGATGGCGGTGACCTCGGTGGACGGCGTGCGCGCCTCGGTGGCGGAAAAGAAGGTCCTCGACCTCCTGCGCGCCCGCCACAAGGTCTCGCCGCAGGACAACCGCGGCATCGGCCATTTCAACCTCGAAGAGGAGTACGCCAAGATCCAGGGTCTCTTCACCGGCATCAAGTTCCTGATGTGGATCGTCGGCGTCGGCACGCTCGCCGCCGGCGCCATCGGCGTCTCCAACATCATGCTGATCATCGTCCGCGAGCGCACCAAGGAGCTGGGGCTGCGGCGGGCGATCGGGGCGACGCCGTGGAAGGTGCAGGGCCAGATCATCTTCGAGGCGGTGCTCCTCACCCTCGGCTCGGGACTTCTCGGCCTCTCCGCCGGTGTCGGCGTCCTCGAGCTCGTCAGCCGGCTGCTGCCGGCGGCAGGAGCGAGCGGCGAGCCGCAGATGTTCCAGAATCCGGGCGTGACGCTCCAGGTGGCGCTGCAGGCGCTCGCCGTGCTGGTGGTCTCCGGCGTCCTCGCCGGCTTCGCCCCGGCGCGCCGGGCGGTCTCGATCACGCCGATGGCGGCGCTGCGCAGCGACTAGCGATTCGAATCCGCAGCCGGCGGAATGCCGGCTGCCGTCACTTTTCACTCAGGCGGAGATTGCGCGATGAAGAAGGTCCTCGGAATCCTTGCGGCACTGTTGTTCGCGGCGGTCGTGATCGCGACCGGCGTCTTCCTGTTCAACAAGTCGCAGACCAAGCCGGTGGTCTACCAGACGGCTTCGCCGGTGACGACCGACATCGTCCGCAAGACGGTTGCGACTGGCGCGGTGGTGCCGCGCAAGGAGGTGCAGATCAAGCCGCTCATCTCCGGCATCATCGAGGAGCTCTACGTCGAGCCCGGCGAGGTGGTGAAGCAGGGAGACCTGGTCGCCAAGATCCGGGTCATTCCGAATATGGTTTCGCTCTCTTCCGCCGAATCGCGCCTCAACAAGGCGAAGATCGCCGTGGCGGACGCCGAGCGCGACTATGAGCGCAAGAAGAGCCTGGCTGCCGACGGCACGATCTCGACCGCCGAGTTCCAGATCGCGGAGATCGCCTGGGAGCAGGCCAAGGAGGACCTCAAGGGGTCGCAGGACAACCTCGACATCGTGCGCAAGGGTACGAGCGTGCGGATGGCCTCGGCCTCGACCACTGTCGTCAAGGCGACGATCGGCGGCACGGTGCTCGAGGTGCCGCTCGAGGTCGGCAACTCGGTGATCGAGTCGAACAACTTCAACGACGGCACGACGATCGCTTCGATCGCCGACCTCGACGACCTGATCTTCAAGGGCAAAGTCGACGAGTCGGAGGTCGGCAAGATCAAGCCGGGAATGGACCTCGAGCTGACGATCGGCGCGCTGCCGGAGAACAAGGTCCACGCCACGCTCGAGCGCATCGCTCCCAAGGGAGTGGAGGAGAACGGCGCCATCCAGTTCGAGATCCGCGCCGCGCTGGCGCCGCACAAGGACCTGCTGATCCGCGCCAACTACAGCGCCTCGGCCGATATCGTGCTCGAGAAGCGCGAGCAGGTGCTGGCGCTCGACGAGGGGCTGCTGCAGTTCG
>JBDTQT010000264.1:0-5262 GCA_039932055.1 Thermoanaerobaculia bacterium | reverse complement strand
TCTATGACGTCACGATCGGCTACGTCGACGGCCTGCCGAGTCTCTGGCAGTGGGCGAAGGGGGAGATGCGCGAGGTACACCTGCATGTGCGGCGCTTCGCGATCGCGGAGTTGCCCGCCGGCCCGGAGGCGCTCGCCGGGTGGCTGCGCGAGCGCTTCGAGGAGAAGGACGCCCGGCTCGATCGCTACTACGCCGCCGGGTCGCTCGCCTGATGGCCAGCGGCAGGCAGCACGGCCGGCGGCCAGGCGCGCACCTTTCCACCCTTGCTTTCGCGGCGGCTGGCCTCCTCGGCGGCATCTTCGCAGCAGCACCGGCACTGGCGGCGACGAGCCGCGCGGACCGCGTCCTGGTGCGGATGGCTCCGGGACGCAACCCGCCCGAGGAGATGACGCGCGCGCCGGGAGCGCGCCATCTGTTCGGCGACTGGTGGCGGCTCCCCCTCTCCTCGGGCGAGGTACCCGGCCAGTTTCTCGCGCGCTTCGCTGACCGTGGCAACTTCGACCTCGCCGCAGCCGACGTCGTGCAGCGACTGGACTTCGGCGACCTGGATCCCTCTCGCCCCCTGCCGGCGACGGCGGCGAGCGGCGCGCCGCTGGTGGCCAACGATCCGTTGTTCACCCAGCAGTGGCATCACCGGCGGATCGGGGCCGAGGCGGCTTGGCTGCGCTCGACCGGCGCCGCGATCGTCGTCGCGGTCATCGACAGCGGCGTCAGCGTCGCGACGTCGCCCGGCAGCGACGGCTTCTGTCACCCGCTCGCCGGCGAGTACGACGCTGTGCTCGACCACGAGGGCCCGGGCACCGCCGCCGACACGTTGGGCCACGGCACTTTCGTGGCCGGCGTCGTCGCGCAGTGCACCGGCAACGGGAAGGGCGGCGCGGGGCTCGCCCCGGATGCCGCGATCCTCGCCATCCGCGCCTGCACCGACGATTCCGAGTGCGCTTCGTCGGATGTCGCGGCGGCGATCGACTGGGCGACGACCCACGGCGCCCGCGTCATCAACCTCTCGCTCGGCATGGCCTGCGGTGCGGCTGACTGGCCGGAGTGCTCGACGGCGATCGAGAACGATGCCATCGCGCGCGCGGCGGCCGCCGGCGTCGTCATCGTCGCCATCGCCGGCAACGGCCAAGAGGATCATCTCGGCTTCCCCGCCAATCACCCCGACGTGATCGGCGTCGGCGGGGTCGAGGCGCAGTTGCTGAAAACGAGCTACTCGAGTTGGGGCACGGCGCTGTCGGTGATGGCGCCAGCGGGCGAACCGGGCGTCGACAGCGACGGCGATGGCTTCGCCGACGAGATCCTGCAGGAGACGCTGCGGCGCGTCTGTTATCCCGGCGGCGTCGCCGGCTTCGGCTTCTGCCGCTGGTCGGGGACTTCGTTCGCCGCGCCGCACGTCGTCGCGACCGCGGCACTTCTTCTGGCGGAGCACCCCGGGGCGTCGCGCGACCAGATCCGGCGCGCCATCGAGCAATCGGCGCTCGATCGCGGGGCGCCGGGCTTCGACGCCTTCTACGGGCACGGCGTCGTGCAGGCCGAAGCGGCGCTGGGCCGGCTCGACGGGATCGTCGCGACGGAGGGCGAGGGCTGTGTCGCCGCCCCCGAACGGCTCTGCCTGCTGCAGAACCGCTTCGCGGTCGAGGTGAGCTGGACCAACTATCAGGGGACCTCGGGCAGCGGCATAGCGCGGCCACTGACGAGCGACTCGGGCCTCTTCTGGTTCTTCGCCCCGGCGAACCTCGAGCTACTCGTCAAGATGGTGGACGGCTGCAGCTTCAACGGCCACTACTGGGTCTATGCCGCGGCGACCACCGACGTCGAATACCACCTGCGCGTCACCGAAAGCGCCACCGGCGCCTACCGCACCTTCGACAACACCCTCGGCACCGCCTCCCCCGCCTTCACCGCGATCGACGCCTTTCCCTGCGCGGAGTAGCCGCAAGCAGTCGATCACCGCCGACATTGCGCTGCGCCTCGGCAGGTAGTTTGTCGTCTCGGGCGCCGGAGCGACGCCGTTCCGTCCTTCAGTTCTCCGCGACGTCGACGAGCAGGCCGAGGAGGTCGGTGGTCGAGAGAATGCCGACGACCTTGCGGTCACGCGTCACCAGCAGGCGATGGACGCGCGCATCGATCATCTTGGCGGCGACCCTGGCGATCGGCAGCTCCTCGTCCACGGCAAGGATCGACGGGGTCATGATCTCCCCTACTGTTTCGTCCGACTCGGCGATGCGGAGGCCGGCCAGGTCCTCGGCGTTGAAGCGCTCCTCCCAGCTGCTGAGGTAGTACTCCTTGTCGGTGTGGGTGAGCACGGCCTCATCGCGGCCGGTGAGCGAGCGCGCGATGTCGGAGAGCGAGACGACGCCGACCAACCGGCCTTCTACATCTTCGACCGGCACGCCGGAAATCTCGTTCTCGATCAGAAATTCGGCGAGCTCGGCGACCGTCATGTCGGCGGGTACAGTGAGCAGTTCCGTGTTCATCACGTCTTTGGCGACCAGTTCTCGCATGGCGAACTCCCTGCCGGCGGCGAGTACGGCCTGGCCGACGGCAGATCGAACGTACCGCCGCCACTCCCCTCACGCCCCGCCCCATCGGGGGGGGGGGGGGAGAAACCCCGAGCTTAGCTGCCTTCCAGAACCCGGCGGACGGTCTGGGTGAGGAGCTCGGGTCCGAACGGCTTCTGAAGGAAATGCGCCGCCGAATCCATCAAACCGCCTTCGGCGACGACGTCCGTCGCGTACCCCGACATGTAGAGCACTCGAACCTGCGGCTGCCGCACCGCAACCTGCAGAGCGAGCTCTCGCCCGCCCATTTCCGGCATGACGACATCCGTGACCAGCAGATCGATCGCTCCTCCGTGCTTCTCGAGACACGCCAGCGCCTCGCGACCGTTGCCGGCCACGAGAACGCGGTAGCCGCGCGAACGGAGAATCGTGCGGACGAGCGCTCGCACAGCCGGCTCGTCCTCGACCACGAGGATGGTCTCGTCCCCGCGCACGACTGGCGCGGGACCGCCACCCTCCATCGCCTTCGCTTCGAGGGCCCCTTCGACATGCGGAAAACAGATTCGAAACCGCGTGCCGAAACCCAGCTCGCTTTCCGCCCAGATGTAGCCGCCGCTCTGCCTGACGATGCCGTAGACCGTCGAGAGGCCCAGGCCGGTGCCCTTGCCCACGTCCTTGGTGGTGAAGAACGGTTCGAAGGCACGGGCCAGGACCTCGGCCGACATCCCCGAGCCGGTGTCGGTCACTTCGAGCTCCACATACTCGCCCGGAGCGACTGTGAAGCCCGAGCCGGTGTCCTCGGCGGTGAGGGCCCGATTCGACGTCCGAATGGTCAGCTCGCCGCCTTGCGGCATGGCGTCGCGCGCATTGACCGCGAGATTGAGCACGATCTGAACAACCTGGCCGGAGTCGGCCCGGATCCGGCCCAGACTCGCGTCCAGCACGGTGGCGAGGGTCACATCTTCGCCGATTACACGGCGCAGCAGGACCAGCGCCTCCTGGACGACGGAGTTGAGATCGAGCAGGCGCGGCTGGAGGATCTGCTGGCGCGAGAAGGCGAGGAGCTGCCGAGTGAGCTCCGCGGCGCGCTCGGTGGCGACGCGGATCTCCTCGAGGTTCTGGCGCAGCGGATCGCCGACGTCGAGCGCCTCGAGCGTCAGTTGGCCGAAGCCGGAAATCGCGGTGAGGAGATTGTTGAAGTCGTGCGCGATACCTCCGGCGAGGCGCCCCACGGCCTCCATCCGTTGCGCCTGTCGCAGCTGCGCCTCGAGCTCCCGATTGTGCGTGATGTCACGCTCGATGCTGATGATGTAGGCCGCCTCGCCGATTTTCGCGGTCGAGATCGCTGCCGCGATTTCGACCCTGGAGCCGTCGCGGCGCAGGCCAGTGAACTCGTAGTTCGACGGGGCGGCATCTCCCCGGACTCTGGCGCGACCCAACTCGAGCAGCTCTTGAACCGAATCCGGGGCGAGGGTCGTCCCAATGTGCCGCCCGACGAGCTCGCTCGGGGAATCGTAGCCGTAGAGCCGGACGAAAGCCGGATTCACGTAGATGAGCATCTCCTCGGATTCCATGGCGATCGCCTCGGGCGAAGCGTCGAAAATCGCCGCCATCCGTGCCTGGCTCGCGGCGAGCCGCCGCCCTTCCCGGCGTTGGCGCTCGACCGCGAACCGCAGCGCCCGGCGCAGCTCGCCCGACTGGGTCCGGCCCTTGACCAGGACGTCGTCTGCCCCTTCGAGCAAGGCAGCCGCTTCGACCGCCTCGCCGGACTGGCCCGTGAGCACGACCACCGGCACGTGCGGCGCGACCTCGCGGAGCACGGTGAGAGCCCCGAGCCCGCCGACCCCTTCGAGGCCGAGGTCGAGAAGCACCACATCAGGGGTGCGATCCCGCGCCCATTGCACGGCGGCCCCGATCTCGGTCACCCACTCGACAGCGAACGCCACCCCACGTGCCGCGGAAAGCTGCGCCTTGGCGATCGCGGCGTCCGCGGCATTGTCCTCGACGAGGAGCACGGTGATCTGCGGTCGGGGGGGCATTGGGGGATCGCTCTGGCGGACTTCGACGAGAAGCCCGCTGGCAACGAGCGCCCATTGTCTCACTTGCGGCGCGACCGCCGACTCCGCCTTCGTTTCGCAGCTCTGCAGTCCGCCATCGGCCAGGAGTTGCTCAGCCGGCATGGACTCGCCCGTGACAGGCTCGAAACGATCGTCGTCGTGGAGGCGGGTCGGGCGCGGGTGCGCAGCGACGCGGCGCTCCTGCTGGCGCGGCGGCTCCCCTGGCCATGGCCGCTGCTCGCGGTGTTCGTCGTCTGCCCGCGCCCACTTCGCGACGCGCTCTACGGCTCCGTCGCCCGGAATCGCTACCGCTGGTTCGGCCGCCGCGAGAGCTGCATGGTGCCCACGCGCGAAACCGCCGGCCGCTTCATCGACTGAGCGCTACGGCTGCGCCCGCGCCGGCAAAGAGCGGCGAGTCGACCAGCGCGGTGAGCGAAAGGGCGGCGAACTCGGCTCGCTCCGCGGTCCGGGAGACGACTTCGAGAGCGCTGTCGAACTGCCAGCCGGGCGGCAGGACGACGGACGGGCGGAAGGTGAGAGCGCTGCTCGCCGCGTCGCGTCGACCTCCAGCGCGATCGGCAACGGGGCCCGCTCGCGCGGCGCGCTGCCCGCGAAGAGCGGCGCGGCGAAGAGCGCCGGCGAGAGACCCCTCAGAACAGCGTGTAGATGAACGGCGCGGAGGCCTGGCCGGTGGCGATGAGCAG
>JBDTQT010000263.1:0-5279 GCA_039932055.1 Thermoanaerobaculia bacterium | reverse complement strand
AGACATTGAACAGCGACGAGAAGGAGCCGAGAATGGCGGCGATGCCGGCTCCCGCCACGATGCCTCGCATCTGATCGACTCCGGAAGCGCGATCCGCCAGATCGCCCGCTGAGTAGTCACGAAAGAAGGTCATCGGCAAGTCGAGTAGCCGGTCCCAGACCGCCGATTGGGCGGCGTAGTCCATCTTGCCCTGCATCCGGATGGTGGCGATCGATTGGGTGATCTTGAAGGCGGCCTGGGCGAGGGCCATCAGGAACAGTCCGCCGGCGAACTGAAAGAGCATCCCGCGCTCGGCCTGCGGGATCGCCGTGTCGAAAACCTTGCCGGTGAGGAGCGGCGGCACCGTGCTCAGAACGCCGAGCGCGATTCCCATCCAGATCACCGAGCGAAAATCCGGACCGAGACCGCGAACCGCGAAACGGATCAGCTGCTTCGCGCTGACCGGGCCATCGCCGAAGCCGGCGTAGAAGGTGGTCGCGAACGACGACAGGGTACGCGCGTACGCCTCGTCCACCGGTCGGCGCACGCCCGTCACCGGGTCGAGCGCCTCGTACCTGGTCGGGCTCACCGGGAGCAGTGCGATCGGCCCTTTGCTCTCCTCGTGCTGTGCCAGCAACGCCCCCTGGTCGCGTACCCACCAGTCGCCGACCAGCGCCACCCGGCGCAGCCGCAGTCGCGAGGCGAGACAGACCGAGAGTACGCTGTCGTCGAAGCTCCGCTTCTCCTTGCCCTCCGGGTGGCTCTTGATCGGGGCACCGAGGTGCCGCCCGATCGCCTGCATGGCAGCAAAGATCGGCCCGAGGTCGGACCCCACGAAAGAATGCAGATTCCAGACGCCGGTGCCTCCGAGCACCGATCCGATGGCACCCATCGCCGCTTCGCGTGCCCGCTCGGTCTCCTCCGCTTTGCTGCGCAGCCGCTGGAATTCGTCGACATTCGACAGCCGCTTGTTGAGGAACTCTCCTTCGCAGAGCAGGCGGTGGAAAGCCTCGAGCCCGGCCCAGGCACGCGGATCGCCCATCACTTCGGCCGTCGAACGAGCGGTTCCCGTGAAGGTGTCGGCGCCGCCGATGAGCTCCATCCAGCTTCCAGGAGCGAACGGAAAGAGCACTCCCTCGAGCTCCCACGAAGCGCTCGACATGCCGTCGAACAGGAACTGCGCCGCCGGCATCTCGACCCAGGCGACAGCGCGCTCGCTCGCCACCCGCTTACCGGATGCGGCTTCGAACGGCTTGCCTGCCTCTATCGTGACCTCCGGACGCGGTACGTCGAGATCGACGATGAGCCGGCGGGACAGCGCTTCGAGCCAGCGCGCCACCAGCGGCGCGATTCTTTGGCGGTGCGCGTCGCTCTCCGCCGCCATGCGCATCAGACGTGCCGCCGAGAATCGGCGGAGCTCCGAGCCTGCCTTGCCGGTGGCGAGAAAGCCCGACCCCATGCCGTAGCGGTCGGTGTCCATACCAAAAAACAGCCCACCCGCTTCGACGGTGACGAAATGAGTGCGAGCGCCCGACGGCTCACCCTGTTCGAGCGCAACCGTGAAGATTTCGATCTTGCCGGACTCGACCAGGTAAGCGGAGTCGGGATCGGAGAGTACGAAGGGGCGGTTGGCGACCACGACCGTGGCTTCGCCTTCGTCCTCGAAACCTTTCGGCTTCTCGAGGTTGCGAACGATCTCCGCGATGTCCGCGATCGAGATCGTGCGATCGACCGGCGGCGAAATCGCCGTCGCCGGATCCTGTCGAGCGGCGGTCGGGGCGACCTGAGCGCTTGGAGCCATCTGGACCGGCTCAGGCGGTGCCGGCCGCTCTACGACGACTTCGAACTCGGTCGCTCCGAGCCGGAATCGGCCGCCATCTCCGAGCATCCGCTCGGAGATCCGTTCGTTGCCCGCGAAGATACCGTTGGCGCTGCCGTTGTCGATGACGAAGGCGCCCTCTTGACGGTAAGCGATCCGCGCGTGACGCCGCGACATCGCCGCATCTGCCACCGGCAGCGAGCAGTCCGGCGACCGCCCCACGCTGAGCTCGGTGCCGCCGGGATCGAGCGCGATCTCCCTGCCGACGAGCCCGTCGACCGGCGAGGCCGTTACCCGAAGCTTGACCTCAATGAGTCCGGATGAGGTCGGCATAGGGTCCGTCGGTCTCTTTCATTTCGTCGTGCGTCCCGCGCTGCACGATCTTGCCGCGCTGCAGGACGACAATCTCGTCGCAATCGCGAATCGTCGAAAGCCGATGCGCGATGATGATGGCGGTGCAGCCGCGGCGGCGAAGGCTATCGTCGATCACCGCTTCGGTCGCCGGATCGAGCGCCGACGTCGCTTCGTCGAGGATCAGAATCGTGGGATTTCCCACCATCGCGCGTGCGATCTCGAGCCGCTGCCGCTGGCCACCGGAGAAATTGCCTCCGCCTTCATCGACCCTGGCGTTGTAGCCGCCCTCGCGGGTCTCGATCACTTCGGCGATCGCCGCGTCGCGACAGGCTTCGGTGAGCCGGCCGGCAGGGACCGTCGAATCCCACATCGAGATGTTCTCGCGCAGGGTGCCGCCGAAGAGGAAAATTTCCTGATCGACCATGCCGACCGAGTTCGCCAGCAGGCGCCGCGGGACTCTATCGCGCGGCACGCCGTCGAAGAGGATCTCTCCTTTCCACGGTTGATAGAGACCCGAGACGAGCTTTGCCACGGTCGACTTTCCCGAACCCGAGCCGCCCACCAGTGCTACGCGCTTGCCGGGCTGGATCGTCAGCTCGAAATCCTCGATCAGCGGCTTCTCGAGCGGGCTGTAGCCGAAGGTGATTCCTCTGAGCTCGATCTTTCCCTGCAATTTGAGCCGCCGGTCGTCGGCACCTTCCACGGCCTTCGAATCTCTCGTGTACAACGGATCCTGCGGGTAGCGCAGAACGTCGTCGAGCCGGTTGAGGTCGGCCTCGAGCTCCTGGAGCGTCGACCCGAAAGTGACGAACGAGTTGAGCGGCTTGACGAAACCGCTGGTGAGCGCCTGGTAGGCGACCAGGAGACCGACCGTCAAGGCTCCGTCCATCACCTTGAGCCCGCCAAACAAGAGCACCGACGCGGTAACCAGCGTTCCGACGACCATCGGTACCACCGAGACCATGTCACTGATCTGCCGGAGCTGCTGTTCGGCACGCAGCGCCTTGGCCTGGTATCCGGCCCAACGGGAAAAGAACTCGTTCTCGCCGCCGGTCGCCTTCAGCGTTTCCATCATCCGGAGGCCGCCCATCGAGGTCCCCTGGAGTCGTCCCATGTCGGTCATCAGCTTGCGGCTGGCGTCAGTGCGAACGCGGGCGACGACGCGGATCGCCACCACGTTGGCGAGCGCCACGCCGATCACGATCAGCGTCAGCCCGACGTCATAGCGGAACATCAGCGCGGCGTAGAAGACGACCATGAAGCAGTCGATCGCCGTGGTCGCCAGCTTCCCGGATACCACCCCCGCGACCTTGTCGTTGATCGCGACGCGCGATCCGACTTCGCCGGCGAACCGCTGCGCGAAGTAGGCCACCGGAAGTCGCAGGATGTGCTGAAAGAACGTCGCCGACGTGGTGAGCGCGAGTTTCGTCTCGAGGCGCAGAAGGTAGTGGCGCTGCAACCAGGTGAGCAGTCCCTGCAGCACCAGCGTGATCGCCATGCCGAGCATCAGGGGTTGGATGACCGTCGCCCGATTTGCCACCAGAACCTCGTCGACGAAGATGCGCGAATAGGTCGGGATCACCAGTCCCGGAACGACCAGGAAGAGTCCGCAGAGAAGCACGTACGAGAGAGCGACCTCCGATCCTCGCAGGCGACGGCGGAGCGCCCCCGCGAGGCTCGGCTTCTCGCCACCGGGCTTGAATTCCGCGGTCCTCTTGAAGGTCAGGACGACGCCGGAGAAGGACGCGTCGAGCTCGTCGAGCGTTACCTGCCGCGGCCCCTGCGCCGGGTCGTTCAGACAGGCTTTACCCTTTTTGAACCCTTCGAGAACGACGAAATGGTTGGCGTTCCAGAACAGGATCGCCGGGTAGTCGAGCTCGTAGAGGCTCTCGAGCTCGAATTTGAATCCCTTGGCTTCGAGACCGTACTTGCGAGCCGCCTTGAGGACGTTGTTCGCCTTCGAGCCGTCGCGCGACACGCCGCATTCGACACGGCACTCTTCGAGCGGAACGATCCGCCCGAAGTAGCCGAGAATCATGCAGAGCGAGGCAGCTCCGCACTCCACCGCCTCCATCTGGAGGACCGTTGGCGTTCGCTGTCGCTTGGCCTTGGGTGACTTGGGGCCGTACAGCCCGGGCTTGTCGGGAATGGCTTCGGGCATCGCTGGGGCGCTCGGGCGTTCAGGAGAGTCCGAGTGTCTTTTTTAGAGTCGGAATGACATAGGAGATCGGCTTGCGCGTCTCGACCACGACCTGGATGGTGCAGTCGGTGCCGCTGCCGACTTCGAGCGGCGGACCGGCGGACGAAGTCCAGCGGAATCCCGACGGCGTGTCTCCGGCCAGCGGTTCGATCACCACCTGAAAAGGGTTGAGGTCGATGTATTGCCTGGCGAGGGCGTCGTTGGCGACGATGCGTTGAATCTCTTCCGGTGTCACCGGCAGGGTCGAGACCGAGATGACCTTGCCGAGCAGAAAGCCGTAGTCCTCGACGCGCACGAACGAAGGTGAGATCCGCACATCGAGCCCGGAGAGAACCTTCTTGCCCGCGGCGAGCGGCACGAATCCGATGACCCGCATGGGGTCCTTGGTGGATTCGAGCGACAGCAGAGCGTCTCCAGGCCGCACCGATTGACCGATGCCGGCGCGCACCGCGACCACCCGGCCAGAAAACGGCGAACGCACCACGGCGTCATTCGCGAGCTTCGACTCGAGCTCGCGGACCTCCAGGCGCTTGTCCTCGACCCGGAGGCCGCGATCGCCGGTGCCGATCATGCTCTGCGCGAGCGAGTTTTGCAGGCTGGTGATCTGCTGGTCGATGGCGGCGACCGACGCCGAGGTCAGCAGTCCCCGATCGACGAGCTTCTGCTTCTGCGCGCGATCAGCCTCCAGACGGGCGACCTGTCCGCGCAGCCGGCCCTGGATCGACGCCGTCTGCGAGCCGGAAGAGCTGGTCTGCTGCTCGAGCCCCACCAGCAGTTCCCGGGCCGAGAGCAACCGCGCTTCGATGTCCGGCATCGACAGACGCGCGACCACGGTGCCGGTTTCAATCACGTCGCCGGTCTTGACCTCCATTGACTGGATCGTCCCGCCGGCGAGAATCTGGACCTCCCGTACCGCCTCGCCACGCA
>JBDTQT010000262.1:0-5336 GCA_039932055.1 Thermoanaerobaculia bacterium | reverse complement strand
ACCCTTCGGCGGCGGCGCTCGCCGCCGATCTCGAGCGCCAGCGCGCCGGCCTGCCGATCACCGCCCACGCCGACTCGTCTCTCCGCCGAGCACGCAAGTTCGCGCGCCGGCACCGGGTCGGTGTCGCGGCGACCGCGGCGCTCGCGACGCTCCTCGTCGCCGGCCTCGTGGCGACCGGCTACGCGCTCGTGCAGTCGCGCTCGCGGCTGGCCGAAGCGCAGCGCGCCGAAGCGATTCAGCAGTTCCTGTTGCAACTGTTCACCGAGGTCTCTCCCGAGATCGCGCGCGGGCGCGAAGTGACGATGCTCGAGGCTGTGGATCGAGGAGCCGAGCGGCTGCGCTTCGAGCTCCACGCACAACCCCGCACGCGCGTCGATCTGCTGCGGACGATCGGCACGCTCTACCAGAAGCTGGCGCACTACGAGCTTGCCCAGCCGCTGCTCGAGGCGGCGCTGGCGACCGCCGCACGGGAGTATGGAGTAGCGAGCCCCGAGGTGGCGCGCGTCCTCATGGCGCTCGGCGACCTCGCCTACTGGCGGGATGACTATGAGCAGGCTCTGGCGCGGCAACGGGCGGCCCTGGCGATCTTTCTCGCCGCCGGAGCGCGCGAGCGCCCGGCGGCCGCCTCGGCCCGGTTCAACGTCGGCACCGCGCTGCGTCAACTCGCTCGCTACGACGAGGCGCTCGCCGAGCAGCTCGCGGTGCTCGCTATCGAAAGCGAATTGCACGGCGAGAGCAGCCTCGAAGTCGCCAAGGTGGCTTCGGGCGTCGCGTTGACGCTGCACGATCTGGCGCATGACGAAGAGGCGATCGGCTACGCCGAGCGGGCGCTCGGCATCCGACGCCAGTTGCTCCCGGAGGATCACCCCGCGGTGGCGGATGCTCTCGAAGCGCTAGGCCTCTCGCGGATGTATCTCGGTCAGTCCGCCGAAGCGCTCGCGGAGCTCACGGAAAGTCTCGCCATCCGGCGCCGGGTGTTCGGCAACGATCATCCGGCGGTCCTCGAGTCGCTCAACGGGGTGGCGAGTGTTCTCGAGGAGGACGCGCGCTACGACGAGGCGCTGGTGCTGCGCCGCGAAGCGCTGGCGCTGGCGCGGCGAGTGTTGCCACCGGGCAGCGATTCGGTGGCGATCGAGGTCAACAACTTCGCCTTCCTGTCGTTTCGGATGGGGCTGTTCGAGGATGCCGTGCGCGGTTTTGCGGAAGCCGGCGAGATCTGGCGCCAGACGGCGGGTGACGCCAGCAGCCGTGTCGCCTACGCCCGCAACAACCTCGGTTGCGCCCTGCTCGAGCTCGGGCGGGCGCGCGAAGCGATCGTCGAGGTCGAGGTGGCGCTGGCGATCCGGCAGCAGCTAGGAGATGGCGAGACCGCCGAGGTCGCCCAGTCGCTGCGCATCCTTGGCATGGCGCGGCTGGCCGCGCACGATCTGACGGGCGCCCGCCGCGACCTCGACCGCGCGGTGGAGCTCGCGCGCGCGGTCTATGCGGCGCGGCATCCGCGGCTGGCCGAGGCGCTCGCTTCACGGGCGAAGCTGTCGCTGGCGGAGCGCGCTCCGGACGCCGTCCGCCGGGACCTCGAGGAGGCGTTGTCGATCCGCGAGGAGCGATTCGGTGCCGAGCATCTGCTCACCGTCGCGATTCGCACTGAGCTGGTGAAGCTGGACGACCCTTCCCCGTAGTCGCCGCACCAGGCGCCCGGCCCGAATCGATCGACGCTTTCCCGCTCGGGCCACCTGAGTGGCCCGCATTGCCGCCAGATTCCGACCTGAAGGACAGAGGGACACCCCTCGGTGCGCAGCCCAGGAGGAATTGATGTCCGACCCGCAGCCCGCTCCGCTCCGCTCCGCTCTCACCAGACTGCAATGCCGGCGGCCTCGAGTCAAGCGGCCGCAGCCGCGAGTGCGATCCTCGCGGTCCCGCCGCCGAGCCCGCTGCCACGGGTCCGGGCTGGCCGGCGAAGAGAGCACCTCGCCCTGGCGATCCTGTTCGCCGCCGCCAGCGCCGTGCCGCTCAGCGCCGCCGATGGCAATCCGTACGGCTTCGCCTTGACTTCCTTCGATATCGGCGGGAACCACGCCGACGCGGCGCAGGCCGTCGCCGTCGAGCCCGACGGCAGGATCGTTCTCGCCGGCACCGTGGCAACCGGGAGCGGAACCTCCGAGCTCGCCCTGGCCCGCTATCTGCCCGGGGGAGCGCTCGACCCGAGCTTCGGCACCAACGGCAAAGTGGTCGATCCCTTCAGCTTCGGGATCAGCCACACTGGCGTCGCCGCACGGCGGCTCGCCGACGGCCGCATCCTCGTCGCCGGCACGCTCGATTACGGCAATGGCGACCTGGACTTCTACGTCGGCCGCCTGCTCTCGACAGGTGCCCCCGACACCACGTTCGGGCCGACGACCAGCGGTGCCCGGTCGGTCTTCTTCGATCTGGGTGGCGACCATACGGACATGCTCACGGCGATGACGCTCGACCGCAACGGCCGCATCGTCCTCGCCGGCGCGGTCGACATCTCGGCGACCGACGTCGACTTCGGCATTGTCCGGCTGACCTCGGAGGGCGAATTGGACATCACTTTCTCCGGCGACGGCCGGGCGACCGTCGCGATCTCCGTAGGCGGGCCCGACCTCGGGCTCGCCGTGGTCGCCGACAGCAACAACAGCATTCTGGTCAGCGGCGCCGCATGGCAAACTGACTTGGGCGGCCACTTCGACCTCGCCCTTGCGCGCCTGCTCGCCAACGGCGCGCTCGACGGCGGCTTCGGCTCCGACGGCACTCTGCTTTACGGCGTCAACGATGGTGGCACCAACAACGAGATCGGCTGGGCGGTGGCGGTGTGGCCCGACGGCGAGATCGTTGTCGCGGCCGACATGGCGACCGACGTCGACGAGTGGTGGTGGTTGGCCCTGCGTCTCGCCGCGAACGGCGAAATTCTCAACGACGGCGGCGGACAGACCGGATTCTTCTGTGCGGATACGGTACCCCCTTGTCCCGCCACCCATCAGGACTCGCCCAGAGCCTTGCTGCTGCAAGGCGACGGCAAGATCCTCTTCGCCGGCTTCGGGCTCGGGACCGCCAGCAACAGCGACTTCGGCATCGCCCGCCTGAACCACGACCTGTCGCCCGACATCACGTTCGGCGTCCTCGGCGACACGACCTTCGACTTCGCCGCGGGCGTAGGCCGCTTCAAGGACTACGGCTCCGCCATGGCCTTCGATCGCGACGGTCGCATCGTCGTCGCCGGCTCGGCCGAGTGGGACGGCGCCAACAACGACTTCGCCTGGGTGCGCTTCGACAGCTCCTACATCTTCGCCGACGGCTTCGAGTGGGCCGATCTGTCCCAATGGTCGAACGCGATACCCTGAACCCGGCACACCGCGCTTCGACACGATCCGCGGAGTGAAATCAGCGCGCCGGCGAGCCGGCTCCGAGCTCGACCTCGAGCAGGGCCCGCGCCTTGATCCAGTCACGCCGCACGGTGCGATCGGTCACATTCAGCCGTCCTGGTGGCTGCGGTCTAGATGACGCTCAGCGCCGATTTCCAGTTCACCGGCTCGGACATGCTCGTGTCGGTCTACGCCAGTCTCTACCGCTGGACTCCGTTCTACTGGGGTCAGGCGCTGCTCGGCATGTCGATCTCGCCTCTCGCTTCGCCGATCTCGTTGAGATCTACCGGGGCGCTGCGCCGTCCTGACAGGGTGGCAGGGACAGCTCCATATCGTCTAGTTGCCGACCACGCCCGACCATTGCCCTGGAGCGCCGCTCTCGAAGCCGTCGGCGAATAGCCGATGGTCGAGAATCCTGTTGAAGCGTTGGGCGAAGATGCCGAATCCGCTGGCGTCCTGGGTGTCGCTCTGCCAGGCGACTACGAAGTTGCCGGCGGAATCGGCAGCCACGCAGGGGTATCGCTGGCTGTTCGTGGTGTAGGTGTTGACTTGGAACTCCCCGTGCAGCGCGATGCCCGTGCTGTCGTAGCGTTGGGCGAAAACGCCTGCGCTGCTGCCGTCCTCCAGGTTGCTGCTCCACGCGACGACGAAGTTGCCGGCGGTATCGAAGGCGACGGAGGGACTGAACTGGTCGCTCGTGGTGTAGCTGTTGACCCGGAACTCCCCACCCAGCGCTGCACCCGTGCTGGCGTAACGTTGGGCAAAAACGCCGTAGCTGCTGCCGTCTTGAACGTTGCTCTGCCAGGCGACGACAAAGTTGCCGGCGGAGTCGGAGGCGACGCCAGGGAAGCCCTGGTTGTTCGTGGTGTAGCTGCTGACCTGGAACTCTCCGCCGAGTGCGGCGCCGGTGTTGGCGTAGCGCTGGGCGTAGACACCCGTTCCACTGCCGTCCTGGGCGCCACTCTGCCAGACGACGACGAAGTTGCCGGCGGCATCCGAGGCCACCCGGGAGTAGCTCTGGTGATTCGTGGTGTAGCTGTTGACCTGGAATTCCCCGCCCAACGGGGCGCCCGTGCTGGCATAGCGCTGGGCAAAGACACCCTCGCCGCTGCCGTCCTGGTTTGTGCTGTGCCACGCGACGACGAAGTTGCCGGCGGTACCCGAGGCCACGACGGGCCCGCGCTGGTCACTCGTGGTGTAGCTGTTGATTCTGAACTCCCCGCCCAGCGCGGCGCCTGTGTTGGAAAAGCGCTGGGCAAAGGCGCCCTCACCGCTGCCGTCCTGGGTGAAACTCATCCAAGCCACGACGAAGTTGCCGCCGGCATCGGAGGCCACGGACGGATAGCGCTGCTGACTCGTGGTGAAAGAGTTGACCTGGAACTCTCCGCCCTGCGCGGCGCCCGTGCTGGCGAAACGCTGGGCGAAGACCCCGTCGGAGCTGCCGTCGTGGCCGCTGCTCTGCCACGCGACGACGAAGTTCCCGACGGCATCGGAAGCCACCATGGCCGTGTTCTGCGTCGACGTAGTGTAGGTGTTGACCCGGAACTCCAGCCCCACCGGTTCGCCGCCCTGCGCGGTGAGCACCCCTGGAGCCGCCAGGAGGGCGAAAAGGGTGAGGGCAGAATGGGAAAAGTGCCTCCTAGTCGAAGCGCTCTTTGTCAATGGACCTCCCAGGGATTTTCTGGCTGAGAAGCCCAGCAGACTGGAGGATGGGCGATTCAGCCCTCGCCGGAGCGCAGCAGCCATGCCAGCCGTCGTACGAACGTCTGCCGGCCGGCCGGCGCCGAGCGGCCCGAGGTAGCCTCATGTTTTATCCAGAAGATTCAGACCGCCGGTAGCCTGCTGGGAACGACCACTTCTGAGACGACCAACCGGCTGACGCCGCAGGGCGCGACGGGTTTCGTCTACGACGCGCTCAATCGCAGGTCACGGCGCGATTCAACTTCAGCCTTT